>NZ_JBHTCG010000025.1:0-125993 GCF_042665155.1 Sphaerisporangium rhizosphaerae
TCACCATGTTGAACTCACGGTTCGCGATGGTGGTGTACTGCGAGTCGCCCAGCTTGCCCGAGGCGATCGCGGTGCCGAAGTAGCGGCCGCTCTGCGCGGCCGCCGCGCCCAGCGTGCTCTCGGCCGCACCGGCGGTACCCGGCGCGATCAGCACGGTGGTCAGACCGAGGGCGCCCAGAGCGCCGGCGATCAGGGCGCGGCGTGCGCCGCGTGGCCGCCGGCGTCCATCTGGGGGGGTGGCGTTTGTGCTCATGCCTGAGCCTCCACAACTGAGTCACGGAACAGCGGAATCGCGGCGACGTCCTGCGGGATCGACGCCACCCCATAAGCGGGAACGCACACCACGAGGACGTCGGAGGCGGGCGTTCTCCGCCGCTGCACCATCAGCAGGCAGGGAGCGACCGCCTCGGGGACTCAGTGTGGAAACGCCTCCGAAATGTGTCAAGGCCATCATGAAACTTTCGAGAAACCCTCGACTTAAGTGCTTCCTTCTACCCACCCCGGCACCCGATACGGCCTGCGGAAACTTCTTCAACTCGCGCCGAATCACGCACGAAAGTTCGCAATGAAATTTTCAGCTCCTCCCTCCATGTGATGCCTCGCTCGAATTCGATGCCGGCCGATCCTGGACGTGACGCGGCGGCCGCCACCGCTGCGGCGACCGGAGGTCCGCGACCATTCGGAACGGTCCGCGGCCATTCCCGGCGGCCGCTTTCCGGCATATAGTGACGCTTGGTTCGGGGGTGTTCACGTCGTGCGGTCGTGAATGCGAGGGGCATTGAAGATCGGCCTTGTCCTGCCTGTGGCGGAGTACCCGTGGAAGCAGCCGTCCTACGTCGAGATCCGTGATCTCGCCCTGCGGGCGGAGGACTCCGGGTTCGACTCGGTCTGGGTCTACGATCACCTGCTGTTCCGCGAGCCCGGCCTGCCCACCGAGGGCATCTGGGAGGCCTGGACGGTGCTGGCGGCGCTGGCCGAGGCCACCGAACGGGTCGAGCTCGGCACGCTCGTGCTCTGCACGGCCTTCCGCAACCCGGCGGTACTGGCGAAGATGGCCGTCACCCTGGACGAGGTCAGCGGGGGGCGGCTGATCCTCGGCCTCGGCTGCGGCTGGCACCAGCCGGAGTTCGACGCCTTCGGCATCCCCTTCGACCACCGGGTGGACCGGTTCGAGGAGGCGCTGGGGATCATCCTGCCGCTGCTCCGCACCGGCGAACTGGACCGGTACGAAGGGCGGCACCACTGGGTCCGCGGCGGGGAGCTGCGGCCACGCGGGCCGCGGCCGGGCGGTCCTCCCGTCCTGGTGGCCGCCCGGGGTCCTCGCATGCTGCGCCTGGCCGCCGAGCACGCCGACCTGTGGAACGGCTGCTGGTTCGGCCCGCCGGAGACCGCCGGTGAGGCGCTGTCCCGGCTCAAAGAGGCATCGGCGGAGGTGGGCCGCGCCCCCGGCACGCTGGGCGTCACCCTCGGCGTCAACGTCTCCGTGGGCGAGCCCGGGCCACAGGACCATCCCGTGCTGGCCGGGTCGCCCGAGCAGGTGGCCGAGGGCCTGCTGGCGTACCGCGACCTCGGCGTGGACCACTTGGTCTGCAACCTCAACCCGCACGACAGGGCGTCCCAGCGACGGCTGGCGACGGCGTTGCGCGGCTATCACGATCGACTCGGATCGACGACGGGGAGAACGGGCTGATGTCATGGACGGTGGACGAGTCGCGGGTGATGCCGTTCCTGGCGGCGTCCGGACGCAGGGACGTCACCGCGGCGCTGTGGCGGCTGCCCGCGGGTGGGCGCGCCTTCCCGGAACCCGCCGGTTCCGTGCCGCCTCTCGCCCGGCCGGGGGTCGCCAAGTTCAAGGACTTCAAGGACAGCAAAGACTCCAAGGACAGCAAGGACTCGAAAGACTCCAAGGACTATAAGGACAGCAAAGACTCGAAGGACGGTAAGGACAGCAAGGAGAACAAGGACTACAAGGATCTGAAGGACTACAAAGACAGCAAAGATCTGAAGGACTGGAAGGACACCAAAGACGGCAAGGACACCAAGGACTGGAAGGACGGCAAGGACGGCCGGGACTGGCCCACGCCCACCGGCGGGCCGAAGACGTACGCGCCGCCGCCCGGGCGATCCCCGGCGGGCCCGGCGGGCCCGCCGGAAGGAATGACGACGTCTCCCGCGTCACCGTCCGGCGAACATGACGAGACCATCGCGGCGCTCCGCGCGTCCCGGTTCAACCGGTTCCTGAGGAGGAACGGTCTTGTCATCTGAGTCCGCGCCATCCGGGACCGCCGACCCAGAACTGATCATCGTCGCCGACCCCGAAGACGAGGTCGCGATCGAGGTGGCGGAATTCGTCACCGAGAGCGGGCACAAGGCACGCGTCCTGGACGTGTTCGACGCGGCCCAGATGTTCACCGTCTCGGTCCGCGACGGTGTGGCCGCCGTGACGCCCGAATGCCCCATGCTCCTGCGCCTCCCCCCTCCCCCGCCGCTCCGCGTCAGCTTTGACGCGGAGTTCCAGTACGGCGAATGCCTGGCCCAGCTGTGGGCGGTGGCCGCGCTCACCCCCGCCCCGGTGATCAACCGCCCCACCCCGCAGGGGCTCGGCAGCCGCGTCTCGGTCTCGGCCGCCCTGACCGAGCTTCGCGCGGGGGTCTCCGGGGGCTCCGTGGAGGTCTTCGCGGGGGCGCCGCCCGCGCCTCCGCCCACGCCTGCGCCGGCGGGCGAGGAGGCGGAGGCCACCTGGTGGGTGCGGGACGAGGGCACCGGGGCCACGGCGCCGTGGACCGACGCGATGACGGCCGAGGGCCCGTTCCGGGCACGGTGGTCGGACGCCGATCCGGTCTTCGAAGGCGTCGTGGTGCTGGGCGGGAACGCCTGGCGGTGCACCACCGCCGACCTTGACGATCTGGACCTGACCGAGCGCGGCATCGGCATCGTCGCCCGGCTCGGCCTCGACCTGGCCGCGGTGACCTGGCGGCTCGCCCCCGACCTTGCGTCCGCCCGGCTGGTGAACGTGGAGCCGTTCCCCGCCCTGGAGCAGCTCCGCATGGTCTGGCTGGGCCTCGGCCCTCATCTGGTGAAGGCGCTGTTCCCATGATCTACGCCATCGGCGTCGGCGGCGACGCCACGTTCACCCACTTCGTGGCCGAGGCCGAGCGGGCCGGTGCGCCCGTCGTGGCGATCGACCTGCGGGAGGTGGTGGCCGAACGGGCCTGGCGGCTGGCCATCCCCGACGACGGCCACAGCGTCCTGCCGACCCCGAGCGGGAGGCACGAACTCGACCCGCGCGCGTCCTACTTCTGCCGGCTGATCGACCTGGCCGCTCTCCAGGACGACCCCCGTCACGCCGTGGCCTGGCAGAGCCTGGTGACCGGCCTGACGGCCTGGCTCGACCACATCCCCGGCCTGGTGGTGAACCGGGCGGGGTCCGACAACGGCGCCAAGCCCCTGCACGAGTGGTCCATCGCACAGGCGGGCTTCGCCGTGCCCGAGAGCCTGACCAGCTCCGACGGGGCCCGTCTCGGCGCGTTCGCCGCGGCGGGGCCGACGATCGTCAAGGCCGTGTCCGGAGTGCGGGCGACGAGCAGGCTCGTCGGCCCGGGCGACTTCGCCGGGTTCGACTCCCGGCAGGGGCCCGTGCACGTGCAGCGTTACGTCACCGGCGCCGACGTACGGGCGCACGTCGTGGGCGACCGCGTGCACGCCGAGCGGATCATCTCTCCCGTCGTGGACTACCGCGCGGCTCCCGCCGGGGAGGTCGTCTTCAGCCTGTGCGAACTGCCCGGCCCGCTGGCCGCCCGGATGACCGCGTGCACCCGCGACTTCGGGCTGGCGTTCGCCGGGTGGGACCTCAAGGTGGCCGACGACGGCACCCACTGGTGTCTGGAGGTCAATCCGATGCCCGGATACGACTGGTACGACCGCAGGCTGGGCGGCGCCGTCACCAGGTCGCTGCTGACCCTGCTGGAACAGGGGGCCGCGTGATGGAATCGGTCCCGGTCCTGACCGGCGAGCAGAGCGCCACCGTCCGCGACGCCGTGCACGACCTGCGAGATCACTGGCTGCCCCGGGGACCCGAGCCCACGGCGTTCTTCACCCTGGGGCCGCCCAGCTACCTCGACCTGGCCCAGGACCCGCGGGCGGGAGAGTACCGGGCGCGGGCACGGGCCGCGCGGCCGGTGCTGTGGGAGCGGTTCGGCTGGCTGTACGAGCGCCTGGCCGAAGTGCTGGGCGAGCACCTCGGATCGCCGGTGTGCTACCCCGAGGACCTGGCACTGCCCGGCTTCCACGTCTGGCTGGCCGCGGCGGTGTTCACCAAACCCCGGGCGCCGATCCACTTCGACCTGCAGTACCGGGCCTTCGACTGGCCCCCGGGCACCGACCTCGAACGGCTGCTGTCGTTCACACTGCCGATCCGGCTGCCCGTCGCCGGCGGCGGGCTGAACGTGTGGGACGCGACCTACGAGCAGTTCCAGCTCGCCCGGCGGCGAGGCTGGGTCGAGGGCGCCACCGATCTGCTGCGGTTCCACACCCGCACCTACGTCCCGTACACGGTGGGCACGATGGCCGTGCACTCGGGCCACATCCTGCACCAGGTCGCCCCCGTCGGCCAGGTCGAACCCGACGACGAGCGGCTCACCCTGCAGGGACACGGGGTGTGGTGCGACGGCCGCTGGCTGCTGTACTGGTGACCATGCTGGGCCGGGCGCGCATCGAGAGCTTCGTCGAGCGTGGCCTGTGCGTCCTTCCGGGCGCGTTCACGGCGCGGCAGGCGGCCGCCGCCCGCGACCGGGTCTGGCGGCGGATGGCGGAGAAGGCCGGCATCCTGCGCGACGACCCCGCCACGTGGCCGCCCGGGTACGACATCGAGGAGCGCCTGCACACGCCCGAGGTGCTCGCCTGCTTCACCGGCCAGGTGGCGGCGGCCGTCGAAGAACTGCTCGGCCCCGGACGCTGGCGCGGCGAGCGGAGCTGGGGTTTCTGGCCGGTCAACTTCGCGCACGGCGCCGACCGGCCGTACGGCGTACCCCCGTACGGGTGGCACGTGGACGGCAACTGGTTCCGCCACACGATCGACGCGCCCCGGCAGGGACTGCTGCTGATCGGCCTGTTCTCCGACATCGAGCCGCGCGGCGGCGGCACCATCGTGTCCGAGGGCTCCCACCGCCGCGCCGCGAGAGTGCTCGCCGCCCGCCCCGAGGGCATGACCCACCTGGAGCTGTTCGACGCGGTGCTGGCCGAGCCGATCGGCAACTTCCGCGAGATCACCGGTTCGGCCGGCGACGTCGTCCTCGGTCATCCCTTGCTGTTCCACACCCGCGGCTACAAGCACACCGGCCCACCCCGCTTCATCAGCAACACCGAGACCGGTCTGCGCGAACCTCTCCGCCTCGACCGGGCGGACGGCTCGCCGTACTCGATCCTGGAACAGTCGATCCGCGCGGCCCTGTCCGGCCCTCCTCCCGTGTTCACCGATCCCCTGCACTGCCGGTTCTGACAGAAGGAAGAGACGGTGCACCCGAACGACCTGCGCACGGACGCGGAGCGACGGCTCTGGAAGGCGTTCCCGGACGGCGATCGGGTCGACATCGGCACGGCCGACCCGACGGCCGAAGGATTCGACCCGGACGAGTACGACCCTGACCAGCGAGTCCGCGCGGAGGTCATCAGCGCCTTGCTGCTCAGAGGCCGAGGCGGCGACGGCGGAGGCGTCACCAGGCTCTCCCTCCGCGGCGCCCGGATCACCGGCCGGCTCGACCTGAACGGCGGAGAGATCGCGGCGGAGATCATCTTCCGGCGGTGCTGGTTCGACGAGCCGATCGACGTGGAGAACGCGCACGTACGGCGGCTGTCGGTCTCCGCCTGCCGGATTCCCGGCCTGGACGCCAACCGGATCCGGACCGACGGGCCGCTGGGGCTGACCTCCTGCCGGATCGGCGAGGTGCGGCTGGCCGGCGCGCATGTCGGCGGCAACCTCGATCTGGGCGGCACCGTCATCCTCGCCCCCCAGGACCGGCCCGCGCTCTCCGCCGCCGGCATGGTCGTCGACCTCAACATGTTCTGCGAGAACGGGTTCACGACCTCCGGCGAGGTGAAGCTCGCCGGAGCCCGCGTCCACGGTCAGATCTCCTTCAACGGCGCCACCATCCGCAACCCCGGAGGGGGCGCGGTGAGCGGCCAGCGGATCGCGGTCGATCAGGACATGTTCTTCCGCGACGGGTTCACCGCCGAAGGGGGGATCCGCCTGCAGGGCGCGCAGATCGCCGGCACGGCCGACTTCACCGGGGCCGAACTCAGCAATCCCGGCAAGCGGGCGGTGACCTGCGAGGGCGCCCCATCGCTCTGAAGGCACTCGGCTGGGCCCCGTCCATCGCCGTCCTGCCGACCATCACCCGCACCCTCAGCCGCCAGAACACCTGAGGTCCCCGAATCGTTCCCCCTCGAAGACCCATGCCGACCCGCCCCATGACCAGCGAAGGACCAGCGTCTCCACAGCCCGGAGCGCATAACGCCTAGACGGCCCACAACCCGCGAGCGTCAAACGATCCTTGCGCTCGGAACTGCTTGCATGTCCCTCAGGCCCGCTCGTCCAGCTCACCATTCGCATTGCGGTCAGTCCACTTGGTGATACCCGCTCTCGACGGGATGCGGTGGGCGTTCTTCGCACCTTCGGCGAGGGCCTGGTCCACGTCGACCGTTCCGCTGAGACCGATGAGACCGATGGCCTGATCCGAGGGACGGATGGCCGGATCGACGGCCATGGGTGGTGCTCTCCGGCGCCTTGAGGCATCGATGGCCTCGAAACCGACCGGAAGGACGATCACCATGTGGCTCACGCGCGGCCGAGGCCGTACATGACCGCGGTCACCTCTTCGCCCCAGGATCAGCGCGCGGGCGTCGCCCGGCAGGTGCTGATCGCGCTCGGCCTGGCCACCGGGCCTGTGGTCGCGCTCGGCTTCACCCGCTTCGCCTACGCCCTGCTGCTGCCTTCCATGCACCACACCCTCGGGTGGACCTACGCGCAGGCCGGCGGCATGAACACCGCCAACGCCGCCGGCTACATCCTGGGCGCCGCGTCCGCCGTCCATTGGGCGCGCAGGCTCGGCGACCGCGCCGCGTTCCTGTGGAGCCTGGCCCTCAGCGCGCTCGCACTGCTCGCCACCGCCGCGTGGGCGGATTTCTCCGCGCTGCTGGCGTTGCGGTTCATCGGAGGGCTGGCCACGGCCGTCACCTTCGTCATCGGCTCGGCGCTGGTCTCCCGCGTCGCCGCGGGCGCCCCGCGACGCCGCTCCGCACTGCCGGTCGCGGTGTACATGGCCGGCGTCGGCGTCGGGGTGGTCATCTCCGGGCTCGTCGTGCCCGCCGCGCTGTCGGCCGGCGACGACGGCTGGCGGCTGGGCTGGCTGCTCATGGGCGCCGCCGCCGCGGTCGCGCTGCTGCCCGCCTGGCTTGGCGCGAGGCGCGTCCCCGACTCCGCCGACACGCAAGCCGCCGTCCTGGCCCGTCACCAGTTGCGCCGCCTCGGCCCGACCTTCGCGTGGTACGTTCTGTTCGGCGCCGGATATGTCAGCTACATGACCTTCGTGATCGCGTTGCTGAGGACTCAGGGGCTCGGCGCCTCGATGACCGCGCTGTTCTTCGTCGTGCTCGGGCTCTCCTCGGCGGTCACCACGCTGGTCGTCTGGAGCCGCCTGGCCGGACGGCTGCGCGGCGGCCGGGCGACGGCGCTCGTCGCGGCGCTGGTGTTCGCGGGCGTACTGCCCGTGCTGCTCATGACGCCCGGCCCGTTCTCGGCCCTGCTGTCGGCGGTGGTCTTCGGCGCCGGGTTCATGGCGGGACCGACCGCGGCCACCCTCATCGCCCGGCGCATGCTGCCGCCGACCGGCTGGACGGCGGGCATCGCCCTGCTGACGGTCGCCTTCTCCGTCGGGCAGGCCGCGGGCCCGCTGGCGTCGGGCCTGCTGTCCGACGGAGAAGGCGGCATCGCGCGGGGGTTGTGGCTGTCGGCGGGCCTGCTGGTCATCGCGGCGCTCACCGCGCTCTTCCAGCGCGAGCACGCCGCGTCCTGATACGGAGGAACCATGTACGGCGACACTCCCGTCACGATCGGCGGCTCCGCCGGTGGGGCACGAGGCCGGCCCGCGCACCGCGGTGCCGCCGGTCGTCCGAGGCGGGGAGCAGACTGAAGCCATGGCCACGCCGCACGAGCATGAGGGACGCACCGTGGTCGTCGTCGTGTACGACGGCGTCCGCCTGCTGGACGTGACCGGGCCGCTGGAGGTGTTCACCATGGCCGTCGAGCACGGCGCCGGCTACCGGCCGCTCATCGCCTCACTCGGCGGACGGGACATCAAGACCAGCGGAGGCATCCGGCTGGGCGTCGACGTGGCCCTTGAAGAGCTCGGCGACGGCGGGCACATCCTGCTCGTGCCGGGCAGCCCCGACGTGGACGCGGCGTCCGCCGACCGGCCGCTGCTGTACCAGGTGCGGCGGCTGTCCGGCCGCGCCCGGCACACCGCCTCGGTCTGCGCAGGCGCGTTCGTCCTGGCCGCCACCGGGCTGCTGGACGGCCGCCGCGCGGCCACACACTGGGAGCTGGCCGAGCGGCTCGCCGGGGCGTACCCGGGCATCGAGGTGGACCGGGACGCGATCTTCGTCCGGGACGGCGACATCGTCACCTCGGCGGGGGTGAGTTCGGGCATCGACCTGGCGCTCGGGCTGGTCGAGCAGGACTACGGCGCCGACCTCGCCCGCACCGTCGCCAAGCACCTGGTCGTGTTCATGCAGCGGCCCGGCGGCCAGTCGCAGTTCAGCGTCCGCCTGCTCGCCGGCGGCGAGCGGTGCGCGCCGCTGCGCCCGGTGCTGGACGCCGTGGCCGTCGACCCGGCCGGCGACCACGGCCTGGCCGCCATGGCCGCGCGCGCCGGGCTCAGCGTGCGGCAGCTCACCCGCCTGTTCCGGCAGGAGACCGGGCTCAGCCCGGGCCGGTACGTCGAGCTGGCCCGCCTGGAGAGCGCCCGCAACATGCTGGAGACCAGTGACAGGCCGCTCGACGTCGTGGCCCGCCGCATCGGGTTCGGCTCTCCGGAGACGATGCGGCGGGCGTTCGTCCGCGAACTGGGCGTGCCGCCCACGGCCTACCGCGCCCGCTTCCGCACCACCCGCGCGCCGGCCCCGCGCACCGGCTCGTGATCCACCCCGCCTGCTCGCCCCGCATCTCTGTACCGTGCCCCACCGGTCGGCTGCGCCCGCACCCTGTGTCGTGACCTGGCCGGGCGGTCACTCCGCACCCCCGTTCGTGATCCACGCCCCTGATCGCCTCGGGCTATCGAGATGGACCAGGCATGTACGTCAAGAGAGGACGATCGGTATTGACCACACATGCACAACACCAAGGACCGAGCGTTGACTCATCCCCACACGGAGATCACTACGGAAGCACGCGTGTGGTCCACAACTGGTCCACAACCAGCGGCGTCAATGAGAACGGGCGGGACTCCGTGAGACTGGAGACCCGCCCGTTGCTGTGCTGTTCGCCCTGGTCAGCGGACGGATCCGCTGGTCAAGATCGTGTGCCCCCTGCAAGATTCGAACTTGCGCTCCCGGCTCCGGAGGCCGGTGCTCTATCCCCTGAGCTAAGGGGGCTCAACGAGTGGTAAGGCTACCAGCATCTGGCGGTCTTCCGTTACTCAGAAACCCGCGCCAACCGAACCATGCCCCCGACCGGCCCCACGAAGCCACCGAGAAGACCCCACCCCGACGGCGCCGACCCATGGCGGAAAGTCGGAGCCGTCTCGCTCCTAGTCTTATCCCGCCAGCCGCCCGCCTCGCCGCTGGGCCCTGGAGAGAGCGGGAGGTCCAACCCATCCCGCCGCCGAGCTTGTCCCGGCAGCCACCCACCTCGCCGCTCGGGCCCTGGAGAGAGCGGGAAGTCCAACCCATCCCGCCGCCGAGCTTGTCCCGACAGCCACCCACCTCGCCGCTCGGGCCCTGGAGAGGACGGGAAGTCCAAACCGTCCCGCCGCCGAGCTTGTCCCGACAGCCACCCCCTCGTCGCTCGGGCTCCGGAGAGGGCGGGAAGTCAAACCGTGTCGCTGCTGGTCTTGTCCTGGCAGTCGCCCGTCTCCTCGTGGGGCTACTGGAGGTGACTGGGGCTGCTGTGACCAGGTGAACCGCTCGGCTGTCGATTTCGCTGTGGCGGGTGCCCCGGTCCGTCGTGGGAGCTCCGGGTGGGTTGGGCCTGGTTGTGACCTCGCGAATCGTCGTCGTGTGTCGGTTCGGCGGGGTCGGCCTGTGGCGCTCGGGGCTTGGCGACGGTTTTCGCGTGGGTGGCGTGGATCGTGGCAGTGGGGTCTGCCGACCACCCGTGCTGGGACCGGGGTGGATCGCCTGGTGCGACATCGCGGGTGCGGACGAAAGGACTTACTTGCCGGGGCGGATGGCGCCTCGGTAGCGCGCCCGGTAGTAGGCCGAGTGGGCGAAGTCGACGGTGCGCACGACGTCACCGGACTTCGGGGCGTGGACCATCACCCCCTTCTTGAGGTAGATGCCGACATGAGTGGGGTCTCCGGCGCCTCCTCCGAAGAACACCAGGTCACCCTCCTTGAGCCGGGAGAAGGGGATCTTGCTGCCTCTGGTGAACTGGCTGCCCGTGTAGTGAGGCAAGGAGACCCCGGCCCGGGACCAGGCGTACAGCGCCAGACCCGAGCAGTCGAACCCGCCCTTCGTGGCCCCGTTCCGTGACCCTCCGCCCCAGACGTACGGGGTGCCGATCTTCTTGACGGCCGCTCGCGCGGCGATGGCCCCGGCAGTGACCTGCCGCGAGCGGGACGCCGACCGATCGCCGGCAGGACGGCGGGAGGTGGGGACCACCCGGGCAGCCGTCGGCGCGGCGCCGCCTCGGCGCTGGGAGCGCGCCGCTCCGGCCGCGTGGTCTGGCGTCGATCGGGGGAATGCCGGGTCGGGAGCCTCCCGATGCCGGCGTCCACCGCCGTCAGGCGCCGACCGAGACCGGTCTCGGTCGGGCACACGCGGAGGGCGTCGGTACACGGAAAGACTTCGCGCTGGACGATCGGCGCCGGGCGGCCGACCGGACTCGGCGGCCTCGGGTGAACCGGCGTGCGGGCCACGGCGGTCGACGAGCGCCGGCTGGTGGATGCGCAGCAGAAGGCCTCCGTCGGTGCGGGCGCCGACCTGCTGCCGGGCGAGGTGCCCCTCGCCCGGCGCGCTGGTGTCGATCTCTTCCGGCAGGAGGTCACGCGCCGGCCAGGTCCACAGACGAGCGGCTGGTGTGCCGTAGGGGTCGATCTGGCGGTGAGGCGGCCACGGGCGGTCATGGAGCGACGACCGGGCCACAGGAAGGCCTCCCGGGCTCTCGCCGACGCATGCCGTGAGAACGCCGGACGATCGACGGGCAGGTGGGGCCGTGAGGTGGTGGAGAGTGGGCAGCCGGCGGATCTGCGTGCATCGGGTCAGCGGGGGGCGGGGAGCGGCCGAAGCGACGAGGGGAACTGCCGTCCCCGTGATGAGGACGGTGGTGACGAGCATCGTGATCACGGTGCCCTCCTTGGGCTCGATGGCGAATCAAACCCAAGGGTGATTTTCGAGAGCTGCCGGCCGTTGGGCCGAACGGCGTTCTGTGGACGAAGGTCGGGTGCCGCTCAGCGGCGAATGTGACTGACGTAGCCCATGAGCTGCGGCGATGCAGCACGGCGGGGGCTTCGCAGCGTCAGGCTGTGGACAAGCGGCATGGGGAATTGGTTCATGCGATGCGGATCGGCGATGCAGGCGAGGTCCCTTTCGGCGTGGCATCGCTGCCGAAGAGGCGGGGAACAGGCGGGGCGTCGATGTGCGGTCACGGGCTTCGGAACGAGAGGCGCGGCGGCCCGGAGACCGTGGTTCGCCGCGAGGGATGAGCGGTTCGTCTCGGGAGGTGAGCGGCCGGTCCGGGCGCTGCGTGGCCGAGGTGAGCGTTCTGCCCTGCCTGCCCTGGTTCGTCGCGAGGGATGAGCGGTTCGTCTCGGGAGGTGAGCGGTCGGTCCGGGCGTTGCGTGGCCGGGGTGAGCGTTCCGCCCTGCCTGTCCTGGTTCGTCGCGAGGGATGAGCGGTTCGTCTCGGGAGGTGAGCGGTTGGTGCGGGGGTTGCGTGGCCGGGGTGAGCGTTCTGCCCTGCCTGTCGGGGAAGGGCGGTGTCTGATCGCGTGGCCGTGGGGGTTGAGTTGGGGGAAAAGGTCGCGGGGAGGGCTTTCAGGGGTTAGCCTCGCGGCCGTGGAAGAGGTTCTGGGACGCGTGTTGGTCGTGGACGACGACGAGGTCATCCGGCAGCTCATCGCCGTGAATCTCAGCCTGGAGGGGTTCCAGGTGGAGACGGCGACGGACGGGCAGGACTGCCTTGATCGCGTGGCGTCCGTCCAACCCGATGTGATCACGCTGGACGTGATGATGCCGCGCCTGGACGGCTGGATGACCGCCACCAAGCTGCGCGCCGACGAGAGCCTGCGCCACATCAAGATCATGATGATCACGGCCAGGGCCCAGGAAGAGGACAAGAAGCGCGGCCTCGGCATCGGGGTGGACGCCTACCTCACCAAGCCGTTCGACCCGGCGGAGCTGATCCAGATCGTCCGCGACCTGATCCTCACTCCTTCGGAGAGCGGTCCTTCATGAAGGACCCCGAGACAGCACCGTTCCCAGGGTGACCGTCGCCTGAGGATCGTCCGAAGGGGAACGTCTCAATGGGGCGCCCTCTTCTCGGAATCATGCCCGGCAGCCGCGTTCCGGCGGCCCCTTACCGCCGCCGGCACCGTCTCCCGGAGCATTCTCCGTGCCTTCCAGAGCATTCTCCCGTGAGCGTTCCCGCCGAGGCACCGCTTCCAGGAGTGCCGTTTCCGGGAGTGCCGCTTGCGCATCCTGGAGTGAGGCCGGAAGCGCGCCGGCCGCGCGTTGGGCGAGGCGGGTGGCGGCCTCAGGGGAGCAGGCCGTGCTGGTGAGCGTAGGCGGCGGCCTGGGTGCGGGAGGAGACGCCCAGCTTGGCGAGGATGTTCGAGACGTGCACGCTCACGGTCTTGTGCGTGATGAAGAGCCGCTCGGCGATCTCGCGGTTGGACAGGCCGGCGGCGACCAGGGCGAGAACCTCCTGCTCGCGGCCGGTCAGGGAGATCGTGGGACCGCCGTGGTCGGCCGGCGCTGCGGCCAAGGCGGCGGAGTCGGCGGAAGACGAGGGCGATGACGTCGCTTCCGGGGACGCGGTGTCCGTGGTGTCCTGCTTGGACGGGGAGGGGAAGCGGGCCCTGCGGCCGAGGTCGGTGAGCGCACGGTGGAGCGGCGCGGCGCCGAGCGCGGCGGCCGTGTCGACGGCCTGTCGCCACTGCGCGTACGCCTCGTCGCGGTCCGCCGTGGCGAGCAGGGCCTCGGCGAGGCGCCAGCGCGCCCGTGCGACCTCGTAGACCGACCCGAAGTCGAAGGCGTCCACGACCGCCCGCCAGGCCGCGGGATCGGCGTCGCCGCCGGCTCGCCGCCGTTCGGCCTCGGCCTTGGCCAGCCATGCCCGGCCTTCGACCCCCATGGCGCCCCGGGTGCCCGAGCCGGGCCCGAGGGTCGCCGCCTGGTGGGCGCGCCGCAGCAGGTCGTCGGCCTTCGCCTGGTCGTCGGCGCGTGGCGGGTGCTGCCCGAGCTCGGCCAGCGCCCACAGGCCGGTGGCGCAGACGCGGATCATGCCGGGGTCGAAGGGCTCGAGCACCGCGATCACCGCGTCGATGTGCTCCATGGCGGAGCGCGGGTCGCCGTTCCACAGCGCG
Source organism: Sphaerisporangium rhizosphaerae (assembly GCF_042665155.1). NCBI lineage: Bacteria > Bacillati > Actinomycetota > Actinomycetes > Streptosporangiales > Streptosporangiaceae > Sphaerisporangium > Sphaerisporangium rhizosphaerae. The sequence goes on from NZ_JBHTCG010000025.1 coordinate 13,796, forward strand.
TGCTCGGCGGCCAGGGTGCGGGAGATGTAGCTGACCAGCGGGTCGCGCCAGAACGGCCTGAGCCAGACCATGCGTTCCTCGACGATCGGGTCGCCGCGCGCGACCTCCACGAAGAGCGCGTACCCCGACAACCATGCCTCGGGAAGCCTGCCCACCCGCGCCGCGAACCCCGCGGCCAGCTCTCCCGCCTGCTCCCACTCTCCGGCCGTGTAGTGGATGAGCAGCCGCAGGAATCGCAGGTCGGTGCCGTAGTTGCTCCAGGTCAGGCCGGTCTCGCGGGCCAGGCCGACGCCGCGGTCGGCGGTGGCGGCGGCATCGGCGAGGTTACCGCGGTCGTACTGCACCCGGGCGAGGCTGAAGATGGCACGCAGGTCGATGGAGAGATTGCCGGAGGGCACGCCGGCGGCCGCGGTGGTCAGCACGTCCTCGGCCCGCTGCCGGTCGCCGCCGATGTCGGCGACGACGGCCAGGGTGATCAACGCGCTGGCCTCGGCGTCGCGCACGCCCGACGCGCGCGCGGCTTCGAGCGCGCGGCCGGCGAGCTGCTCGACCTCGCCGTGCTGAGGACTCCAGACCAGGGCACGCGCGTACGTCGCCAGGGATCTGGCCAGCAGAGCGGCCCGGCAGTTCTTGACCTGACGCCGTTCGGCCTGGTCGTCCGCCGGACCGTGGTCGTCTTCCTCGTCCGCGGCCTCGGTGGCCAGGTGGACGGCGGTCTTGGCGGCTTCGACGGCGCCGGCGTCGTCCCCGGCGTCGATCAGGTAGTACGCGAGCCGCTCCCAGATCTCGGCCGTCGGCCGCTCGACGGCCAGGACCTCCCGTATCTGGGCGACGGCCCGGTGGGTGGCTCCGCTCTCTTCGGCCGCGGCGGCGGACAGCAGCGCCAGCCGCACGCGGTCGATGCCCGCCACCCGCTCGGCGTCGGGGACGCGCTGCCACAGCGCGAGAGCCCGATCGTAGTGGTCGTGGGCCTCGACGGGCGCGCCCAGCCGGTCGGCTCGCCGTCCGGCCGCCACGGACGCGGCCAGGGCGCCGGGCAGATCGTGACCGGCCAGGTAGTGGTAGGCGAGCTCGGCCGGCGAGTCGAGCAGACGGGTGAAGCGGCTGTGCAGCCGCGCGCGCTCTCCGGGGAGCAGATCGGTGTAGACGGCCTCCTGGAGCAGGGCGTGGCGGAACGCGTAGCCGTAGTCGCCGTCGGGCAGCATCAGCCCTCGGGAGGCGATCTCGCGGATGGCCTCCTCCAGCTCGATGTCCTGCAGGCCGGAGACCTTCTGCAGCAGGTCGTGGTCGATGCGCCGGCCGGCGACCGCGGCGGCCCGCAGCACGCTCTGCGCGGGCTCCGACAGCCGTTCGACGCGCGCGAGCAGCAGGTTGGCCACGTTGTACGGCAGGCCCTCGGCGGCGAGCAGTTCTTCGGCGTAGAAGGGGTTGCCCTCGGCGCGCGTGATGATGTCGCCGATCGCCCTGGCGTCGGCGCCGCCGAGGGCAACCAGGTGGTCGGACAGCGCGTCGGCGTCCAGCGGGCCGAGGCGCACCGCGGTGACCGACGGGAGGCGCTGCAGCTCGGCCAGCAGGGGCCGGAGCGGGTGGCGCCGGTGCAGGTCATCGGTGCGGTAGGTGCCGAGCAGGCACACCCGCTCGTGCTGCAACATGCGGCTGAGGAAGACCAGCAGGTCACGGGTGGACCGGTCGGCCCAGTGGAGGTCTTCGAGCACGAACAGGACCGGCCTTCCGGCCGAGGCCTCGGCGAGGAAGTCGAGCGTCGAGCCGAAGAGCTGCTGCTGGGTGAGCCCCGAACCGGCCGCGGGCTGGGGGTCGAGCCAGGCGCCGGGCGTCAGCCTGCGCAGCATCGGACGCGCCTCGATGGCCTGCGCCAGGCCGGAGTCGCCGGCCGCGCCGCGAAGGGCGTCGGCGAGGGGGAGGTAGGGCAGGGCGTCACCCAGCTCGGCGCACTGGCCGGTCAGCACGGCGAACCCCTGGGCCCGGGCCAGGGCGACGAGCTCGGCGACCAGGCGGCTCTTGCCGATGCCGGCGTCGCCGCTGACGACGGCCACTCCTGCCTGCCCCGAGGCGGCGGCGTCGAGCACCCCGACGAGGCGACCGAGCTCACTCGACCGCCCCACAAGAGCGCTGCCCGCCTCCCGCCACACCACGTTGGGGAGTATCGCACGCCCGCCCGACAGAACCCGGAATCGCCGCAGAGCCGCCACAACCCGCCCATGCCCTGCCTTCCCGTCCGCGACCTCGGCCGGCCGTGGCAGCAGGCGACCGAGGTCGCGGACCTCCCGCCGAAGCACCCCGGACCTGGACGGAGGTGAGTGCCGGTGATCGGACCCGTCGTTCGGCGACGGTGCCGCTCGTCGTCAAGCAGGCTTTGGACTGGGAGGAAGGGATGGTTATGGACCACTTCTGCTGGTCCGGTGGAGGTTAGGGTCGCGGGCATGGTCTCTGCCTCGACGTTGGTGGTCTTCTCGGTGGCCGCGCTGGTGCTGGTCGTCGTCCCCGGCCCGAACAACCTGTACATCACCGCGCGCGGCATCGCGCAGGGACGGGCGGCCGCGGTGGCCTCGGCCGTCGGGGTGGAGACGGGAACGCTGCTGCACATCGCCGCGGCAGCAGCCGGGCTCTCGTACCTGATCGCGCGCTCGGCGGCGGCGTTCACGGCCGTCAAGTGGGCGGGCGCCCTGTATCTGGTCTACCTCGGCATCCGCACACTGGCCTCGGGGGACGGCGCCGCGGCGCGCGCGGCGGCCACCCAGCCGCTGCGCAAGGTCTTCCTCGAGGGCGTGATCGTCAACGTGCTCAACCCGAAGGTCATCCTGTTCTTCCTGGCCTTCCTCCCCCAGTTCGTCGACCCCGCGGCCGGGTCTCCCGCCCTGCAGATCGTGGTTCTCGGGCTGACCCTGCTGATGTTCGGCATCGCCGCCGACATGGTGTACGCCCTCGGCGCGGGCACGCTGAGCGGGCTGCTGCGCCGCAGGCACAGGGCGCTGCGGTACGTCAGCGGCTGCGTCTACCTCGGACTGGGCGTCGCCACCGCGCTCGCCGGAAGCGGCGCCCGCTCCCGCTGACCGGCCGGGCCAGCCCTCGGGCGACTCGACGGCGGCTCCAGCCGCACGGACGCCGTCCGCCGTTCTGACCGCGCGCCCCGAGCGGGCGGATGTTCGGTCAGGGGCGCCGGGTCCAGGTGCCGACCGTCTCGCCGGAGGCGATGGCGGCCTTCTTGAGCCGGGCGTACACGGCCCGCGGGTCGCCGACCGGCTGGAACCGGTCGCGCAGCGCGTACACGATGAAGTGGTAGTGATGCGTGCCGCCCGGCGGGCACGGGCCGGCGTACGAAGGAGCGCCGCCGCTGCCGGGCAGCGTCTTTCCCTCCGTCGTTCCCTGGCCGAGGCCGGTCAGCGAGGCGGGCAGGCCGGTCACGATCCAGTGGATGTACGAGCCGCCGGGCGCGTCCGGGTCGTCCACGATGACCGCCAGCTCGCGGGCCTCGGACGGGACGCCGGACCAGGAGAGCGCGGGCGAGACGTCCTGGCCTCCTTGGACGGCGCAGGCATGCTTGCGCGGTATGGCCGCGCCGTCCCCGAACGCCGGGCTGCTCACCTGCAGGCCCGCCACGGGCGACGCCGCCTCGGACGCCGCCGGCGAGGCCTCCTCGACGGCGGAAGAGGCTCCCTCGGACGTGGCGGGCGAGGCCCCGCCGGACGCCCGTGGCGACGCGCCCTCCGACGTGGCGCACCCGGCGGCCAGGGTCAACGCCAGCGCCGCCGGCAGGGCGCCGCTGACCGCGCCCACCATCCGGATCTTCATCGACCCAGCATAACGACGCCACCAACGCCAGCCGGGTAACGACGCCACCACTCGGCGCAGGCCGGCCACCCGCCGCACGACGGCGCCGTCATCGCCGTACCACGACCCGCCGCCCCGGCGCCGATCACATCCCCCACGAAACGGTACAGAGCCCGACCCGATGAAGGACTGTGGTCACCGCAGGGGCATGCGCCACCCCGAGCCTCGGCGGACCGGGACCGGTCGAGGCGCGGGGTGGCGGGGGTCAGCTGGTGAAGGTGAACCAGTTGAGGTTGGCGAAGTCCGCGGGTTGGCCGCTTGCGAAGGTGAGGTAGACGGTGTGGGTTCCGGTGACGCCGGAGATGTTGGCCGGGACGGTGCGCCAGCTCTGCCAGCCGCCGGTGTTGCCGACGGCGAAGTCGCCGATGGGTGCGGCGGTGAGGCTGTCGAGCCGCACCTGGATCAGGCCGCTGACGCCGCCGGGGGCTCCGGAGGCGACGCGGGCCACGAACTGCCGGGCGGCGGTGGAGCCGAAGTTCACCCCGTCGAAGCGGAGCCAGTCGCCGTTGGCGATGTAGGAGACGTTCTGGCCGCCGCCGCTGTCGGTGGTGGTCTCCAGCTGGGTGCCGGACTGCGCCTGGTACCGCTCGGCCTGGATGGTGGAGCGGGCGTCGACGCCGCCCGGCGGCGGCGAGCTGGGCGGCGGCGTGCTCGGGGGCGGGGTGGTGGTGCCGCCGCTCTGCCAGACCGCCACGTAGTCGACCACCATGGGCCGTCCGGAGACGGTGGCCGACGTCGGGGTGGAGCGGCCGGAGACGCCGTTGGGGAACGCGCCGCCCATCGCCACGTTGAGCAGCAGGAAGTATCCGCCGTGGCCGGTCATGTTGTTCCACGTGGTGGCGTCCAGCTGGCTCTGGCTGACGCTGTGGAACTGCTGCCCGTCGACGTACCAGCGCAGCTGGTTGGGGGTGACCGAACGGTCCCATTCAAAGCGGTATGTGTGCATGGCCGACTGGCAGGTGGAGCCCGGGCAGGCACGGCTGGCGCCGATGCCGTTGGTCTCGGCGCAGGCGCCGCCGGGGTTGGTGCCGCAGTGGAGGACGCCCCACACGGAGTTGATCCCGTTGACGTTCTCCATGATGTCGAACTCGCCGATGGCCGGCCAGTTCTGGTAGTTGCCCCGGTAGGGCGAGCCCAGCGCCCAGAACGCCGGCCAGTAGCCGAGCGCCGCGTCGCCGGTGACGTCGGGCATCTGGATGCGGCCCTCGATGCGCAGGACGGCGCCGGCCGCCGGCTTGAAGTCGGTGCGCCGGGTCTCGATGCGCGCGGAGGTCCACTCCCCCGAGCCGCTTCTGACGGGCGTGATGCGCAGGTTTCCGCCGCCGTCCAGGCTCACGTTGGAGGCGTTCGCGGTGTAGTTCTGGATCTCGCCGGTGCCCCAGTTGCCGGGACCGCCCGGGTAGGCGTGCCCGGTGTCGATGATCCAGTTGGCCGACGAGGGCGGCGTCCCGGCGGAGCCGTTGAAGTCGTCGCTCCACACCAGGTTCCAGCCGCTCGGCGTGGCGGGGACCGAGGCCCCGGCGGGCCCGCCGCCGAGGGTCAGCGCGATGATCGGGAGGACGGCGGCTCCGGCGGCGGCCAGCACGGCGCGCAGCCGGGAGCGGCGGCGCGCCGGTGGATCGGTGGTCATGCCCATGATGCTCCTCATCTCTCGGGGACGAGTGGGACGAGTAGGACGGGTCAGACGAGTCGGACGGGTCGGACGGGTCGGACAGAGCGGACGGGTCGGCGGCTCAGGCTGGTTGGACGGGCCGGTGACGGAGCCGCGTGGTCAGCGGAACGGAAGGGTCAGGACCGAGCGGTTGCCGACCCCCAGAGAGGTCGGGTTGACGCCGATGGCGCTCCACACCTCGACCCTCACCCGGCCGTTGACCAGGTTGCCGAGGGCGCCGGTCGAGGAGGCGAGCCCGGCGGCCTGGGTGTAGTGCTCCCAGCCCGCGACCGGGTCGGTGGCGAAGTAGCGGTAGGTCTCGACGCGGTCGTAGGAGCCGTCTCCGGTGAGGTCGTAGGAGACCCGCGCCTGGACGCCGTTGCCCACCGCGGTCCCCGCGTCCAGGTACAGGTCGAACGCGGTGGCGGCGCCGGTGGAGGTCATGGTGAGGCCGCCGGCGGTGTAGACGAGCGGGTTGGCCGGGGTGCCGTCGTGGTTGACGCCGCCGGCGGAGGCGACGGTGTCGGCCCCGGCCGTCCCGGCGGCCGCGCCGAGCCCTCCCCCGCCGAGCAGGTACCGCACCGGGCCCCCAGGCGTAGGAGTCGGCGTCGGGGTCGGGGTCGGAGTGGGCGTCGCAGTAGGAGTGGGAGTGGGCGTCGGCGTGGGCGTGGGCCCGCCGCCGCCCGCGCTGGTCGCGGTGGACGCGGCCGGCACGTCCAGCCGCTTGCCGTCGGAGAAGGTCACCGTCCGCGCCGAGACGCCGAAGTTGTGGGCGACGTAGGTGCGCGTACCGTTCAGGCTGAAGACGGCGGCCGTCGGGATGTCGGCGGTGACCGCCGCGTCGACCGTGCCGAGCCTGGCCAGGTTGTAGATCCAGTGGTAGGCGTGCGCCTTGGAGTCGCCGGACTCCGGGCTGTAGGAGCTCCAGCCCGCGTCCCAGTTCGCCTTGGCGGCGGCGGGGTCGCCGAGCGCGCGGTACTGCCAGATGACGTCGCGCCACTCCACGGCGGGCCCGCCGTTCTCGGCCTCCATCTCGGCCAGCCCGGCCCTGACCTTGGCCGGGTAGAGCCCCTGGTAGAGCGAGCCGCCGGTGATGGGCAGGTAGTTGATCCCGTGGATCTCCTCGGGGTTGCCCGTCCACCAGGTGGCGTGGGCGGCGCCGTCGCCCCAGATCATGCCGGCGGTGTCGGGCGCGAAACCCGCGGGGAACACCGCGCCGTCCACGTCGTACCAGTACTGCGCGATGGTGGCCGCCTGCGTGGTGTAGAGGTAGACGCCGAGGTCGCGCAGGGCGGTGTCGCCGGTCGCGGCGCCCAGCAGCAGCGCTCCGGCGGCGAAGTTCATCCCCTCCGAGGACGACTCCTCGTTGTTGCCCGCGGCGAAGCCCTGGTGGCCGGAGGCCCACCCGTTGCCCGCGTACGGGTCGAAGTTGCGCAGGAACGGGAACCGGGTGTCCGAACGGTCCCAGTTGTTGGCGTCCTTGGCCAGCAGCTTGGCCATGCCTCCCCACTGCCCGTCGGCGGCCCACGCCCGGTCGTAGCGGGCGACGGTGGCGGCGGCCATCAGGTAGTAGCCGTAGTGGAAGTGGTGGTCGTTGACCTCGGTGTCGCTGCCGTAGGAGGCCGGGTAGCCGGTGAGGATGCCCCAGGTGGCGTCGTAGCGGAACTGCTCGCCGCCGGCGGTGAACCAGCTCTGCAGCTTGGTCTTGAGCAGGCCGAGGAGCTTGTCGCGCGAGGCGGTGTCGCCGAGCTGGTCGGCGATGGGCACGAGCTGGGCGAGCCGTCCGAGTGCCTTGCCCGCCCAGTAGGTGTCGCCGGCGCCCTTGTACGGGTCGGCGGCGTCGGCCTCCTGCCGGACGAAGTCGCCGAGCCGGGCCCGGTCGTAGGCGCCGAGATCGGGCAGGGACGGCAGGACGCCGTGGAAGGTCTGCCGGGTGCTGAACGAGGCGCCTTCGCGCAGCTTCATCGTGCCGCGCGGCGAGAGGTAGGTGTAGCTCGTGAGCGGGTCGGAGGTGGCCTGCCACTGGTGCCGGTACAGCGCCAGGAGCGTGCCGGTCTGGGTGCCCTCCTTGGCGCTGGTGGCGGCGGTGTAGGTGGTCGTGAGCCGGGCGGCGGCCTCGTCGTAGGACCAGCTCACCGTGGTCCCGGTGACGAACGAGTAGGCGTACTTGGCGAACAGGTCCAGCGCGCCGCGCGCGGGCAGGGCGGCGACGCTGAGGTAGTTCCTGCCGCCGAGGGCGACGGTGGCCGCGGTGCCGGAGATGGCCCAGTCGGTCCCCGTGGGGGCGAACAGGGCGTAGTCGTGGCCGTTCACCGTGGCGCCCAGCACGTTGCCGCGGTCGGCCCAGATGGTCGGGGTGGCCGCGAAGTCCACCCGTCCGTCCCCGCCGCTCGGGGTGGCGTAGACGAACGGCAGCCCGTGGCCGATCGTGGCGCGCAGCGTGCGGGCGCCGTCGGACCAGTAGGGGGTCACCGTCCAGTCGGACCAGCCGTCGACCTGGGTGCGCGGCGCGTTCAGCCCGGTGACGCCGAGGGTCAGGTCGCGGGCGTGCGCGTAGTCGTACTGCGTCGCGCCGATGCCCGGCGTGGTGGGGTAGCCGACCTCGAGCCCGCCGGCGACGGCGTGGAAGGTCAGCGGATGGGCGTACATGTTCTCCGAGTACGGGTTGCCCGCGTAGCGCTGGAAGGCCAGGGACGACCACCAGTCGTTGGTCGGCACCTTGGCGGTGACGGCCGAGGTGACCTTCGGGTTCACCGGCGCGCCGGTGCTGTCGGCCGGGCCGGAGGCGCCGGCGGGCAGGTCGGTCGTGTACCCGCCGGCTCCTACGGACACGGTGGCGGCGTCGGCGGGGGCGGCGGGCATGGTGACGAGCAGTCCGGCGAGCAGGACGGCGGCGGCCGTCCCGGCGGACCGTCGCCTCGCTCGGCGGTTTCCGGGGTCGCCGGAGTCGCGGTGGTTCGAGGTCAGGTCACAGGTCATGCGGAGAGGCTTTCGTCGTGGGGGGTGAACCGGCCGCCGCCCGCGATAGGGCGGCGACCGGCGGCGGCTCGGTGGCGCGGGCCCGACGGCCGTTCGAGGTCCGCGACGGCGGGGAACCAGGTGTTCTCGTCGACGTAACGTGGATGTAACGCTCTCAGCGCCGCTGACGCTAGATGCCTCCACAACCGGTGTCAACAGCGAGAAAATGTTTCTCGAAGATCGTGAGAGCGCTCTCTGTCGTTCATCGCGCCGACCACCGTGGACGCGGCTCGCCCTACCTCGCTGACCAGGCAAGACGGGACAGGACACTGCGGAAGCCCCATTTCGCGAGCTGAGCCCCGGTGCACCGCCGTGAACGGACCGTTCTGAAAGCACCGCAACCACCGCGCACCCGGCCGCTTCACCACCGGAGAGCGCTCTCCCTCCGCGATCGCGTGCCGCGGGCGGGGATCAGGCTTCGCGGCCGAGGGCTCCGGGGATGCGGTCCAGGACGCTGTAAGGCACGAGCCCGTAGGCGTGGAAGTCCACCGCGTCGCCGCCCGCGGCCCGCACCGCGCGGACCTTCGCGGCCAGCCGCTCCTCGGAGTCGGTGTCCGGCCTGCCCGGGCGCAGCACGACGCGCAGCTCCCTGTCGTTGCCGACCGAGCGGCGGTAGGCGCTCACGTCGTCGGCGACCCTGGCGGCGTCCCTGGCGTAGGCGAGGACCCCGAACGACGGGACCAGGTCGCCCAGCGCCACCAGGTCGACCCCGAGCTGCCAGGCGTCGTGCGCCGCGAGCCCGGCGGGCGGCAGCCCGTCGGCGTACCCCTTGCGATGGCCGGTGCCGTCCAGGAAGGTCAGCGTGGCGCCCTCGGCGGCGACCGCGGAGGACACCTCGCTGACCAGGGAGGTCACCGTCTCGGACCGGGCCCGCGCGTAGGCCACCACGTCCGGCCCCGCGTACGCCGTCAGCGCGGCCCGCGTGACCTCGCCCTGCGCGGGCGGGTCGCCGTCGAGCACCCCGCCGACGATGCGCGCGCACTCCTCGCGGGCGACCTCCGCCTTGACGCCGAGGTCGGTCGCCCGCCGCATGCACCACGTGCAGAAGCACAGCGAGAACAGGAACTCGTCCATCGGACCGAGCGGGACGAAGCACCTCTCTTGCTGGTATCCCTGGGCGAACCCCCCGAAGTGCAGGGACTCAGCGACCACGCTGTCGACGCCCTGCCGGGCCGTCGCCCTGGCCAGGGCGACGGCGTACAGGCGGACGTCCGGATGGGCCGGGCACAGCGCCGCGGGAAAGCCGCGCCCGCCGAAGCAGTCGTGCACCGTGACGTCGGGGTTGGCCAGGCCGAGGGTCAGGTCGTGCAGGAACACCGCCCAGCCGTGCAGGGCCATGCCCCGTTCGGCCGCAGCCGAGCGCAGCGCCGCGAGCGGCTCGCCCTCGGCCCCCGGCTGCACGGGCGGCGCGAGCCGCAGGCCGGTGAACAGGTCGGCGGGCGGCGGGAAGTGCACGCCGTCGGAGCGGACGGTCACCCGCGAGGCGCCGTGCGGGGTGACGTCACGGGCGCCGTGGTAGGCGGCGGCGACCGTCACCTCGCGCACGCCGTAGCCGGCGATGCGGTCGAGGACCCGCCCGGCGCCCTCGTCGCGCACGTCCTCGACGTAGACGTATACCGAACCGTGCACCGCAGCCGTGCCTTTCGACGAGCCCGCCCGTGTCTGACCTATGTCCCAGGCGACCTTATATCCTCCCCGCACGCCGAGGACGGCTCCATCGGAGGCCGGTCGCCGAGCAGATCACGGGCGTGCTCGCGCGCCAGGTTCCACCCGTTCCAGCCGTCCCGCGCGCTCAGCCGCCGCACCGACGACATCTGGGACAGCAGGCAGTCGCGCACCTGAGGGGGCAACCCGTCGATGGCCGGCACGGCGTCGGCGCTGAGGTCGGTGATGTAGTTGAAATCGAGCTCCGAGACCTTGCGGATGCCGAGCTGCGACTCGGCGACCCGCAGGTCGGGGTTCCAGATCGCGAACGTCAGCAGCGACAGGGCCGTCACCAGCACCACCGTGCGCGGCAGCCAGCCCGCGTCCCGCCGGGCCAGCCGCATGGCGCCCGCGACCAGCACCAGCGCGAACACCGCCGCCAGCCACCAGATCACCGCCCCGACCGAGGCGCGCAGGCTGGACAGCCCGTAGGCGTCGATGTAGAGCCCGAGGCGGTGCAGCGCCGAGGCGAGGATCACCAGGGTGAGCCCGCACAGGACGCCGAGCAGGCCGGCCAGCAGCAGCCGTTCGCGACCCTGCGCGGCCACCACCGCCGTCGCGACCGCCACCAGGCCGAGCACGAAGACGCTGACCGTGACCAGCTCGAAGAATCCCGATCTGGCGTACTCGGCGTAGGTCAGCCCGGCGGTCTCCATCACCCGCCGGTTCCCGCCGAACAACGTGCTGATCTGCACGGCCACGAAGGCGGCGAACAGCAGGTCCAGCGCGCCGAGCGGGATGGTCCACAGGACCAGGCTCACCCGCCTGCGGGCCCGGCGGCCGGCCGGCTCGACCGCCGGGCGCAGGGCGACCAGCGTGGCGGCCCCGACCAGCGCCGCGAACACCCCGAAGAGCACCAGCCGCACCGGAACGGACTCGGCCCAGGCGGGGGCGGTGAACACCTCGGAGACGAACGAGGCGAAGACGGCGTCGGCCGAGGCGAACAACACGCCGAACACCAGCAGGAGCACCGCCGTGATGACCAGCCCGGCGAGCATCGGCGCCAGGGTGCGCCTGCGGTCGACGGCCTTGATCGGTTCCAGGAGGAACCACGGCAGCGGGAAGACGGCCAGGACCACCGAGAGCCCTCCGCGGATCACGCCGGGCCAGCCCCGCCCCGCGCCCGACACCGCCAGCGCCGCCAGGCCGAACCCCGCGAGCAGCGAGGGGCCGACCAGCCACTCGGCGTCGCGGACCAGGGCCACCGCCACCAGGGCGTACGCCAGCAGGCCGAAGGCGGCCGTCCATGGGGTGATGCGGCGGCGCGCCGCCGGGAGCACGGCCGCGCCGGCGGCGACGGCCACCAGCACCACGCCCAGCCCGGCCCGCGCGTCCGGCAGGGCGATCGCCGCGAGCAGACCCACCGCCGCCGCCACGGGCAGCAGCCAGCGGGGCGTCGGGGGGAGCGCCGGACGCGGCAGCAACGGCGGCGGCACATAGTCCGGCGGCGCCCCCGTGGTGGCGCCGGACTGTGTGGGCGGCCGGGAATCCTGGACCGGCGGCTTCACGGCGGAGAACGATCCGCCCGCGGCCCGGCCCTCGGCCGCGGCAGGGGACGATCGGGCCGGGGTCGGTCCCCCTGCCGCGGCGGGGGACGGTCCGGCCGGCATCCGGCCCACGGCCGCGGCGGCGACCTCCGGGACGGTGCCGGACTCCGCGCCGGTGCCGGACTCGGCGACGGTGCGAGGTGCCGCAGTGGTGAGCGGTCGCGCGGCGATGGAGTCCGAGATCGCGGCCGGTGACTCCGCCGCGCCCGGCACCGGCTGCGCCGTCGGCTCCCCGGACGGCTTGGGTCTCCGGGGCACGACGAGGACGGCCGGAGCGTCAGGAGCGTCGGGAACGCCCGACATGGCGGACACGACGGACTGGTCCGCGATGCCTACGGCCTCCTCCTTCGGATCTTCCGTGTCTTCGCCGGCCCGCGCCGGGACACGCGGGCCGGGCGGAAGGGCGGCGGCGCCCGGCCTGGAGATCGGGGGTGTGCCGCCGGTCGGGGCATCCGGGGCTTCGGCGGTGCTCGAGGGTGCGTCCGTTCCGGCATCGTGCCGCGACCGGGCCTCCGTCGTGGACCGCTGGACGGCGCCGGACGGTTGGGGCGCCCCGACCGGGGCAGGTGTCGTGCGCGACGGCCCCGGCTCGGCGCCACCGGACCTGGACACGGGATCACCCGACCTGGACGCGGGACCACCGGACCTGGACACGGGATCACCCGACCTGGACGCGGGGTCGCCGGGCGGGTCGTCGGGGAGGTCGCTCATGACCGTGGTCCTTCCGGGGAGGTCGACCACCATGCGGCAGCCGGAGGTGGTGTCGGCGACCCGCACCGAGCCGCCGTGCAGTTCGACGATCTCCTTGACGATGGCCAGGCCGAGGCCCGCGCCGCCCGCGTCGGCCGCCCGGGCGGCGTCCAGGCGGGAGAACCGCTCGAACACCCGGGGCCGCTCCGGCGCGGGGATGCCGGGCCCCTCGTCGGTGACGCTGAGCCGCACTCCGGAGCCCGCCGGGCGGGCCTCGAGCCGGACCGCGCCGCCGGACGGGCTGTGCCGGACGCCGTTGTCGAGCAGGTTGGCCAGCACCTGGCCGAGCAGCGCGGGGTCGGCGTGGACGCCCAGTGCGGCGGGCACCGAGCTGGACAGCGCCACCTCCTCGCGCGCGAGCCCGGCCTCCCGGACGGCCTGGGCGCACAGCGGGCCCAGCTCGACGGGTTCCGGCTCGATGGGCCGCGCGCCGGAGTCCAGCCGCGACAGGTCGAGCAGTTGCGCCACCAGCCGGCCGAGGCGCTCGGTCTGGGTGAGCGCCGTGCTGAGGGTGGCGTTGTCGGGCGAGGAGACGCCGTCGACGAGGTTCTCCAGCACGGCCTGCAGCCCGGTGATGGGGGTGCGCAGCTCGTGGCTGACGTTGGCCACCAGTTCACGGCGCTGCCGGTCCACCTCGCCGAGGTCGGCCGCCATGGCGTTGAACGCCCGCGCGAGCTCGCCCACCTCGTCGCGGGAGGTGGCCCTGACGCGCATGCCGTACCGCCCCTTGGCGATCGTCTGGGCGGCGGCGGCCATCTCGCGTAGCGGCCCGGTCATCCCCCGGCCGACGAGCTGCACCATTCCGAGGCTGAGGACGGCGGCGAGCCCCATGCGGGCCCAGGGGACGACCCCCAGCGAGCGGCCGTACTCGTTGAGCGCGAAGGCCGTGGCCACCGCGAGCAGGATGACCAGCCCGATCTTGATCTTCACCCGGCCCAGGAAGTCGAGCGGCCTCACGACGCGCCCCCCTTTTTCCCGGGGTGCGGGCCGTTCGGCGTGGGACGGGGGCTCATGGCTTGACCAGGGCGTAGCCGACGCCGTGCACCGTCCGGACGATGCCGGAGCCGAGCTTGCGGCGCAGGGAGCGCACGTGGCTGTCCACGGTGCGGGTGGCGGCGGCCTCGGAGAAGCCCCAGATGTCCGACAGCAGCCGTTCGCGTTCGAAGACGTGCCCGGGGCGCTCGGCGAGCCGCCTGAGCAGGTCGAACTCGGTACGCGTCAGCTGCGCCTCCACTCCGCGCACGAAGACCCTGCGCTCGGCCGTGTTGATCTCCACGTCGCCCGCGCGGATCACCGTGTCCTCGTGGGCGAGCTGGGCGGCCCGCTCGACCCGGCGCAGCAGGGCGTGGATCCTGGCCATCAGCTCGCGCATGCTGAACGGCTTGGTGAGGTAGTCGTCGGCGCCGACGCCGAGGCCGACGAGCACGTCGGTCTCCTCGCCCAGCGCGGTCAGCATCAGCACCGGAACCGGCCGCGCGGCCTGCATCCGCCGGCACACCTCCAGGCCGTCGAGGCCGGGCAGCAGGCGGTCGAGCACCACGAGGTCCGGTTCGGCCTTCGCGTACGCGGCCAGCGCCTCCTCGCCGTCGCCGGCGATGCGGACGTCGAAGCCTTCGGCCATGAGCCGGCTCCGCACGGCGAGGGCGATGGTGGTGTCGTCTTCGACCACGAGGACGCGTCGCTGGTCTGTCACGGTGGGAAGCCTAGAACCCGGTCGTGCAGACTATCCGAAGGCATATGTGCAGATCTGATGCAGCTTGATTAGCTTGCCCCGTGACGCGATCTTTGGATGTCTCCACCTATCTCCGCCGTATCGGCCTGGGCGGGCTCGACGGGCCGCCGAGCGTCGAATCCCTGGTGCGGCTGCACCGGGCGCACGTCGAGCGCGTGCCGTACGAGTACTTCCACATCTGGATGGACGAGCCGACCTCGGTGGAGCCGCTGGAGTCCGCCGGGCGCATCCTGCGCGGCAGGGGCGGCTACTGCTTCCATCTGAACGGCGCCCTGTCGCTGCTGCTCGCGGCGCTGGGGTACCGGGTGTCCCGGCACGTGGGCGGGGTGCAGGGCGGGGCGGACTCCCCCGTGGGCGTGACCGGCAACCACCTGGCGCTCACCGTGTCGGGGCTGCCCGCGGAGCGGTGCCCGGACGGGGTGTGGTTCGTGGACGTCGGCCTCGGTGACGCCCTTCACGAACCGCTCCCGCTCGTCGAGGGCGTCCACCGGCAGGGCCCCTTCGAGTACCGGCTGCGGCCCTCGGCGGCCGAGCCGGGCGGCCTGCGGTTCGACCACGACCCGCGCGGCAGCTTCGTCGGCATGGACTTCCGCGCCGAGCCGGCCGAGATGTCGGCCTTCGCCGTGAAGCACCAGGAACTGTCGGCCTCGCCGCAGTCGAGCTTCCGGTCGGTTATGTCGGTGCAGCGGCGCGACGCGGCGGGCGTCGACTGCCTGCGCGGCCTGAGCCTGAGCCGCATCGGCTCGGAGGAGGGGACCTCGGTGCTGTCTGGCCGGCGCGACTACTTCGAGGCGCTGGCCGACGTCTTCGGCCTGACCTTGGACGATGTCGCCCCGGAGCGCAAGGAGCGGCTGTGGCGGCGGCTGAGCGAAGCCCACGAGAGGTGGCTCGCGAGCGCCGAGGCGCCCCGGGAGCCGGAACCGGCCGGCGGCTGAGAGCCCCCGCCGAAGTCCCGGCCCAGGTGCCCGCGCACCCGATCACGCGGCGAGCACCGGCCGCCTCTGGTGCGGCAGGCCGGCGCGCGTCCGGCCGCGCCGAGAGGGACCGGGACCCTGCGGACCGGATGAAGGGCCCGGGACGGACGAGTGGTCCGTCCCGGGCCCTTCGCGGACCGGGCGGCGAATCGTTCACCACGCCCACCGGCCGGTGGGCGTGACGGGTTCAGCAGGAGAGCGGGGAGGAGCCGAAGGCGACGTCGTCGTACCAGATGGTGTCGGAGTCGCTGCCGTAGCTCTCCCAGCCCAGGCGCAGGGTCGCCGGGCGCGGAGCGGTCGTGCGGCTGAGCCACTGGGAGTCGATGTCGCGGGTGGGCGTCTGGTCCAGGTGCAGGCCGGGGACCTCCTGGTCGTCCAGGTAGGTGCTCATCGCCTGCTTGGTCGTGTCGATCTGGTAGCGCAGGCAGACCCAGCGGCCGGTGGGCAGCGGCCTGCTCTGCGAGACCCCGGTGGGGCTCTGCTCGGGCAGGGTGGCGTCGTCGGACTCGCGGTTCCACTGCAGCGCGCTGTTCTGCCCGCCGATGCGCAGGTCCTTGTTGCCGTTGGCCGAGTCCGCCATGGTGATCATGCTGACGTGCGTGGCGGGAAGGGCGGTGGTGTGCCTCACCCACATCCGCGCGTACACCACCGGGCCGATCGAGGAGACGTTCTTGGTGGTGCCCACGAAGATGTGGTTGCAGTAGTTGCCCCCGCCGCTGATCTTCAGCGACTTGCCGCCGCTGTGGGTGGTGGAGGAGTCGATCGTCGCCGTGCCGGTGCCCGAGCAGTTCGGCGTGACGACCTGCCAGTCCCCGCTCGGCGAGGACGTCTGGTCCTCGAAGCCGGAGCACACCACGGCGCCGTTACAGCCGGGCGGGGGGCCCACCGTCGGCGTGGGCGTGGGCGTGGGGGTCGGTGTGGGGGTCGGCGTCGGCGTGGGGGTCGGCGTCGGCGTGACGGTGGGGGTCACGGTGGGCGTGGGGGTCGGCGTCGGGGTGGGAGTGGGCGTCGGACCGGTGCCGTTGCAGTTGACCCCGTTGAAGGTGAAGTCGGACGGGACGGGGTTGGCGGAGGCCCAGGTGCCCTGGAAGCCGAAGTCCGCCGACGCTCCGGTGGCCAGGTTGCCGTTGTAGGAGGCGTTGGCGGCGGTCACGGCGGTCCCCGACTGGGTGACCGTCGCGCTCCAGGCGTTGGACACCTTCTGGTCGCCGCCGAACACCCAGCGGAGCTGCCAGCTCGTGACCGCGGACCCGAGGTTGGTGACCTTGACCGAGGCGGTGAACCCTCCGGCCCACTGGTTCACGGTGTAGGCGACCCTGCACACGGGGTCCGCCGCGGAGGCGGCGCGGACCGGCAGCAGCATGGCGGCGACCGCGGTCACCGCGGCCAGGACCGCGAGAAGTTCCCGCCTTCCGAAGCGGCGGAAGGCGGGCCATACGGACGACGGTGGCGGCGAGGCCGGGGGGCCGGACAGGGGACCACTCATGGAACAGCTCACTTTCTGCAGGCCGCTGACAAAGTGGGAGCGCTCCCACGCGCCGGACCGGGATCGCTCCGCCGCGCTCGATCGCCGATGGTCGTCCGCTTGACCACCGCCTGTCAACGACACCGCCCTCGCCCGTTCACCGACCTCGGACGAGCCTGTGAGCCGGCTGAATCTTTCAGCTCACGTGCCCCGCGACGGGGTACGGCTCCGGGGGCGCGGGCGGTGGCCGGTCACGGCGGGGATGCTCGCGTCGCGCGGGCGGCACGTACCCCGTCAGGTCGAAGTGGATGCGCCTGCGCTCCAGCACGCCGTCGCACGCGAGGCAGACCAGCACCGGCGTCAGGACCTCGCCGCAGTATCTGTGGGTGATGACCAGCCGGGCGTCCTCGGGGACCGGCAGCTCGCGCTGCGCCCACTCGGCGAGGAAGGCGAAGACCTCGAAGAAGGCCAGCCCCTTCTCGGTGAGCCGGTAGAGGCGGCAGGAGTCGGCCGTGAGCACTCCGACCTCGACGAACCGCTTGAGCCGCTCGGTGAGCACCGAGGGCGCGATGCCGAGCCGGCTCTGGAAGTCGACGAACCGTTTGACGCCGAGCAGCGCGGCGGCCAGGACCGCCGTGCTCCACCGGTCGCCGAGGATCTCCATCGAGTGCGGGCAGTAACCGACGTGGTCGCCGCCCCGCAGGGTGCGGCGATGGTGACGCGGCAGGCCGATGCGGACGAACGAGGCGCGCGGCCCCAGCTCGGTCGCGGTGTCGCGGGCGCCGACCGGACGCCGGCAGGCCCCGCACGCCAGGTAGGGACGGGCGTCCTGGCCGCAGATGTCATGGGTCGGGCCGAGCAGGTTGGGGCCGTCGGCCCAGTCGCGTTCCCAGCCGTGGATGGCGAGCAGGAAGGACCACAGGCGCAGGCCCGCGCCGGTCAGCCGGTACTCGTAGCGGGTTCGGCCGTCGCGGTAGGCGACGGGGGCGAGGATGCCGTGGCCGACCAGTTCCTTCAGGCGCGTGGCGAGCACGGACTCGGAGATGCCGAGCTCGTCGCGCCACCCGGCGAAGGTGCGCACGTGCAGCAGGAAGGCGCGCTGGATGATGAGCAGCACCCAGCGGTCGCCGAGCATGCCCAGGGCACGGCCGAAGGCACTGAGATCGGTGTCCGCGCCATCGGCCTCGGCGTGCAGGGCCGCGGGCCAGGGCAGCGGATTTTCGGGATGGTATCCCTTTTGGGTGATATTCACCCTAGATGCGGGATGTTGTGCGACTTTCTGGTCGATCTCGGCCGAATGAACTCCGGCCGCGACCGATAACTCCTTGGTGTTCACCGCGTCAACTCTAAGTCACATTCACCGGCTCTCCCATCGGGCCGCCGATCGAGTGAGATTGCGAGCTGACTTTTTTCATCGTAGTTTCCAAGAATGGCGGTGGAGCCGATCGCGATGGCGACGGCCGCGATGGCGACGGTCGCGGACGAGGCGGGGCGGACAGGGCCCGGCGGACACCCGTCCACCTCGTCCCACGAGCCGTTCCCTCCCACGTCCGCACCACCGCCACGGAGCCGGACAGCTCCGATGATTCGGCCCCATAACCGACTGATGACGCCTCCAGCACGACAGTGGTGGGGCCGGTCTTTCATGGGGTTGACTGAACGCCTCGCAAGGACGGTGGCGGGGGCGTGCCGTGCGAGGCGTCGCGGCTCCCCCGGGCGATGGCAGGAGCGTTACACATGAGGCTCAGCGTCTCCGTCGGGCTATGGCAGGATCGCCCGGCCGGCGAGGCGGTGCTCACCGCGCAGATCGCGGACGAGCACGGCTATCCGGAGATATGGGTGGGGGAAATGGCGACCTACGACGCCTTCGCCCTGGCCACGGCGATCGGCGCGCGCACGCGGCGGGCCGCGCTCACCGTCGGCCCGCTGGCGGTGAACGTGCGCGACCCCATGATGATCGCGATGGGCGCCGCCTCCGTCGCCGACCTCACCGGCAGGCCGGTGGGCGTCGCGCTCGGCACCTCCACACCCGTGGTCGTGGAAGAGTGGCACGGCAGGTCCCGGTCCGGCTCCGCGGCGGCGCTCCGCGAGGCCGTCCAGGCGCTCCGGCCGCTGCTCGACGGCGAGAGGTCCGACTTCTCCGGCGCGCACGTCGCCAGTCGGGGGTACCGTCTGCGGCTCGCGGCCCCGCGCTCGACGATCAGCGTCGCGGCCTTCGGCCCGGCCGCCGTGGGGGCCGCCGCGCTGGCCGACCGCATGGTGCTCAACCTGCTCACGCCGGCCTCGGCCGCCCGCCTGATCACCGACCTGCGGCTGCTCTCCCCCACGACCAGGGTCGCCGCCTGGGTCGCCGCCGCCGTGGACCCCGACCAGGCCGCCATCGAGCAGATCCGGCGCGCCCTGGTGCCCTATCTGTACGCGCCGGGCTACCGCGAGATGTTCGCCCAGGCGGGTTTCGAGGACGTCGTCGCCTACGCCCGCACCGAACCTCACCCGCGCGCGCTGCTGGCCGCCATCCCCGACGGCATGCTGGAGGCGGTCGCCCTCATCGGCGACTCTGTGGAGATCATGGACCGCCTCGACGCCTACGAGGAAGCGGGTGTGGACGAGGTGGCGCTCGTCCCGGTCAGCACCGAGAGCGACCCGTGCGGCGAGGCCACGCTGAAAGCCCTCGCCGACTGACGCCACGACAAGCCCGCACCTGACGCCACGACGCCGAAGGCTCTGCCGGCCACGCGACCCCGGCGGCCCTCACGACCACGCCCCGGCTCGCTCTCACGATCGCGCCCCGGCTCCTCCGGTGGCCCTCACGACCGCGCCCCGGCTCCTCCGGCGACTCCCGCGGCCGGGACCGCGACACGCCACGGCCCCTCGCCGGCGGTGCCCGGCGGAACTCCGCCCCGGCGGCCGCTCGTTGAGGTGACGACGCAGAATGGGCGGTGGGGACCTCCCCCGTCCGGCGAACAGAAAGGCCCGGCAATGTCGCCACTGTCGAAGTACTACGTGGGCGCGGCGATCGCCTCGATCCTCGCCCTTCTCCTGCTGCCTTCGCTGGTGGCCTGGATCCTGGTGATCGTCCTGCTGGGCGGCCCGGTGGCGGCCTACTTCATGCTGGACGAGTCCCAGCGTGCCCGGCTGCGCCGCATCCGCAGGCGCCAGATCGGCGGCTGACCCACCGGGGAGCACCCCGGCCAGGGCCGCGGCCCGGCGGCATCCGCCCGGTCCGGCCGCGCCGCGTGACCGGACGGGCGCTCCGTCCTGTCACGCGATGGCGCTCACGCCGCCGCGACCGCCAGCTGCCGCCGCACCCGCTCGGTCACCTTGCGCTCGATCACGAACGACAGGAACGGGATGGTGCCGGCGAGCAGCACGCCCAGGGTGTACGGCCACGACCAGCGGGCCTTCAGCCCGAGGTTGAGCGCGGTCAGCAGGTACACCGCGTAGACGAAGCCGTGCACGGGGCCGACGACGGCGACGGGGGTGGCGTTGTCGAAGCCGTACTTCACGACCATGGCCGCCACCAGGACGAGCAGCATGCAGCCGACGATGTAGGCCAACACCCGGAACGGTTTGAGCGCGGATTCCACGACGATCATTACCTCGCTAGCTGAGCGGTCACCACACGATATCCCGGGGGGAGGGCGGTCACTCCCGCGGGGACGTGCCCGCGGCCCGAGCGCCCGCGGCCGGAGCACCCGCGGTTTCCGCCGCCGCGCCGTGCTCCCGTCCGGCCGCCGCGACATCCTCCCGTCCGGCCGCCGCGACATCCTCCGGTCCGGCGGCGTCCGGGCCGTCCTCGCCGGAGCCGCCTTCGCCGTCATCCTCCTCGCCGCCGGCGGCGTGTCCGGGGCGGGCCGCGCGCACCGTGTCGCGGACGAAGTGGAACCACATGAGCACCGCGAACCCCGCGAAGATCCACCACTGGGCGGCGTAGGCGAGGTTGCGCCAGGTGAAGCCGCCGCTCTCGGTGGGCGGCGGCACGGCCACCGCCCGCACGGCCGAGCCGGCCCGCGGCACGGCCCCCGTCTGGTCGGTGGCCACCACGAATCCGTCCCGCAGCCGGACGCCCCGCCAGAGGTTGACCAGCTCGGCCGTGGAGACCGTGGCCACCTGCCCAGCAGGCAGCGGGGCCGTCCGCCGCCGGGCGAAGTCGGTCGGCTCGGGCGGCAGGACGCGCCCGGTCACGGTCACCGCGCCGTCCGGGACGGCCGTCGCGGGGTCGGTGGGAGAGGGCACCCAGCCGCGGACGACCGGGATCACCGTCCCGTCGGCCAGCGTGAGCGGCGTGAGCAGCCAGTAGCCGTCGTCCCCGCCGGTCGCCGCGCCGCCGCCGGTCTCGACGGTGGGCGCGCGTTCGGCCACCAGCAGTTGGCGCGAGGAGTCGTAGGCGCCCTGGGCGGCGACCCGGCGGCCTCCGGCCGCGGCGGGCATGCGCCCGCCGGGGGGCACCAGCGTGGTCAGCGCGACCGGCGCCGGGTCGGCGACGGCGTGCGGCCGCCCGGACTCCTCGAACACCCCGAGCTGCCAGCGGCCGAGGAAGGCGAACGCGACGACCAGCACGATCGTGACCAGGTGCAGGCCCACGAGGCGGGGCGACAGCAGCGTCCGCAGCATGCCACCACGCTATCCGTCCGGGCCCGCGGTCCCGCCCGCCGGTCGGGCCTCCCACCCTTGGACTGACTCCTAACTGGCATAAAGGGCGTCAAGCCATGCTGGGGATGGCTAAAGTTCCTTCCATGTCGGAACCTCAGATTGATCCTGCTGGTAACACCCAGCAGTTCAAGGCCTTCGCCCAGCGCCAGGAGCCGGAGGCCGCCGCGCCGCAGCGGTCCCGCCTGGTCCCCATCGTGGCGGCCGTGGCCGCCGTCATCGTGATCGCCGTGGTGGTCTTCCTGCTCGTGAAGTGACCACCTGACAGGTGCCTCGCGCCGTCGGCGACCGCCGTCGGCGCTTTCACCATGCCCGCGAGAGCCCGCGAGGGCCCCGAGCGAGGGTCTCGTGCGGTCCCCCGAGAGCCGCGAGGGCCCGCGAGGGCACGGCACGGCAGCCCGTATCGTGGATCGGACCACCGTGAAACGATGGACGGCGCGTCCCGGGCCGCGCTTCAATTGGATGGCTCATCCAATACCGGGTAGGGAGACGGCATGGCAGCCACAGGCCCCGCCAACGCCGACGGCACGGCGGCCAAGAGCCCCGGCATCACCATCATCGGCGCCGGCTTCGCCGGGCTGTGCATGGCGATCAAGCTGAAGCAGGCCGGCTACCACGACTTCGTCGTCCTGGAGAAGGACTCCGAGCTCGGCGGCACCTGGCGGGACAACACCTACCCCGGCTGCGCCTGCGACGTCCCCTCCCCCATGTACTCCTTCTCCTTCGACCTGAACCCCGAATGGACCCGCCTGTTCGCCCCGCAGGGGGAGATCTGGGACTACCTGCGGGCATGCGCGGAGAAGTACGGGCTCGCGCCGCACCTCCGCCTCGGCACCAAGGTCGCCGCGCTGGAGTACCAGGACCGCGAGCGCCGCTGGCTGGTGAGCACCGAGGACGGCGGGACCTTCACGACGAACGCGGTCGTCGCCGGCATGGGCGGGCTGCACGTCCCCTCCGTGCCCGAGATCCCCGGGCGCGCGTCGTTCGCCGGACCGGCCTTCCACTCGGCCCGATGGGACCACTCGGTGGACCTGACCGGCAAGCGCGTCGCGGTCGTCGGCACCGGAGCCTCCTCGGTCCAGTTCATCCCCCAGATCGCCCCCGTGGTGGAGAAGCTGAGCGTCTTCCAGCGGACGGCGCCGTGGATCCAGCCCAAACCGGACATCCCGCTGACCGAGCGGACCAGGCGCACGCTTCGCAGGTTCCCGCCGGCCGACCGCGCGCTGCGCGACGGCGTCTACTGGCTGCTGGAGACCCGTGCCCTCGGGTTCGCCGTCGACCCTCGCCTGATGAAGGTCCACGAGGCCGTCGCCCGGCGGCACCTCGCCTCCCAGGTGCCCGACCCCGAGCTACGGGCCAGGCTGACGCCCGGCTACACGATCGGCTGCAAGCGCATCCTGCTGGCCAGTGACTACTACCCGGCGCTCTGCCGCGACAACGTCGAGCTGGTCACCGACCGCATCACCGAGATCCGCGACCACTCGGTCGTCGACGCCACCGGGCGCGAGCACCCCGTCGACGTGATCATCTACGGCACCGGGTTCAAGGTCGCCGAGTCGCTGGCCCAGCACCCCATCATCGGCAGGGACGGACTGAAGCTCCAGGACGCCTGGCGGGACGGCATCCGGGCCTACCTGGGCACCCTCACCGCCGGCTTCCCCAACCTGTTCATGCTGCTCGGCCCGAACACCGGTCTCGGCCACACCTCGGTCGTCTTCATGATCGAGGCTCAGGTGCGCCTCGTCATGTCGTGCCTGCGCCTGCTCTCGGCGACCCGCGCGAGGGCTCTGGACGTGCGGCCCTCGGCCGAGCGCGCCTACAACGAGCGGCTCCAGCGGCGGCTGCGGCGCCTGGTCTGGTCCGAGGGCGGCTGCACGAGCTGGTACCTGGACGGCAAGGGCATCAACCGCGCGATCTGGCCGGGCTTCACCTTCGAGTTCTGGGCGCGCACCCGCGCCGTGAAGCCCGGCGACTTCGAGCTGATCGGCTGACCCGCGCGACCCGGCCGGCGGATCGTGCGGGTCAGGGCCGTCAGGGCCGGGCGGGGGTGACCACCAGCGCGCTGCCTCCGCCCCTGCGGGACGGCTCGGCGACCGCCTGGACCTTGCCTTTGCCGAGGAACTCAAGGCCGGTGGCCGCGCCGATCTCTCCCACCGGCGGCCCGGGAACAAGCGTGAGGGTGTGGCCGCGAGCGGTCAGCTCGGCCCCGTAGCGGTCGATGAACGCCTGCTCGGCCTGCGTCGCGGCGGCGTTGCGCTGGCTCGCCCTCGGCGCGGCGACCGCGTCCGGCAGCGACATGCCGAACTCGTACCGGTTGACGAGGATCTGCAGCACCGTCGTGATGATCGTCGCGCCGCCCGGCGAGCCGATCGCGAGCAGAGGCCTGCCGTGCTTCAGCACGATCGTCGGCGCCATCGACGAGCGGGGCCGCTTGCCGGGGGCCGGCAGGTTCGGGTCGCCGGGGGCCGGGCCGAAGGTGAAGTCGGTCAGCTCGTTGTTGAGCAGGAACCCGCGGCCGGGGACGACGATGCCGTTGCCGCCGGTCTGCTCGATCGTGATGTTGTAGGCCGCCACGTTCCCCCAGCGGTCGGTGACCGCCAGGTGGGTGGTCTCGGGCCCCTCGGGCTTCTCGGCCTGCCCCTCGGCGCCCTTCGCGGGCGCCGGGTCGCCGTTGGGGACGGCCGTGCCCTCGAACTGGCAGCCCGCGTAGGAGCCGTCGGGCGAGCCGGGAGCGGCCGGGTTCGGCATCGCGACGTCCCCGATCAGGCAGGCGCGCTCCTTGGCGAACCCGTCGGACAGCAGCTCCTTGAGCGGCACGTCGACGTAGGCGGGGTCGCCCACGAACTTGTTGCGGTCGGCGAAGGCCAGCCGGGACGCCTCGAGGTACTCGTGCAGGCCGACCTTGGGGAGCGCCTGGAGGATCTTCAGCGCCTCACCGACCGTCGAGCCGCCGGAGGACGGCGGCGCCATGCCGTAGACCTCCATCGGGCCGTAGCCGACCTTGGTCGGCGGGCGCTCCAGGGCGCGGTAGGCGCGAAGGTCGGACAGCTCCATCAGGCCCGGCCGCACCACCCGGGTGGACCCGGGCTTGACCGGCGGCCTCTTGACCGTGGCGATGACCTCCTCGCCGAGCCGGCCGCCGTACAGCCACTCGCCGCCCCGCCGGCCCAGCTCGCGGTACGTCGCGGCCAGGTCGGGGTTGCGGAACACCGACCCCACGGGCGGCGGGGCGCCGTTCGGCAGGTACAGGGCGGCGGTGGAGGTGAACGCGGCGAAGCGGTCGGCGTTCTGCGCCGTCTGGTCGTAGAACGTCTGGTCGACGGTGAAGCCGTTCGACGCCACGTCGACGGCCGGCTGGAGCGCCTGCTTGAGGGAGAAGGTGCCGTAGCGGCGCAGGGCCAGCTCCCACTGCGCCACGCTGCCCGGCACGCCCGCGGAAAGGCCGCTGGTCACGGCGTCGGCGAAGGGGATGGCGGCGCCGTTCTCCTGAAAGGAGGTCTCGGTCATCGCCTGGGGCGCCTTCTCGCGCCCGTCGATCGAGATCACCTTCCCGCGCCGGGCGTCGTAGTAGACCAGGAACCCGCCGCCGGCCAGACCGGCGGAGTACGGCTCGGTGACGCCGAGCGTGGCCGCCGCGGCGACCGCCGCGTCCATCGCGTTGCCGCCGCGCTTCAGCACGCTCAGCGCGGCCTTGCTGGCGTCCAGGTCGACGGTCGAGACGGCCCCGCCGTACCCCTCGGCCACCGGGACCTTGGCGGCCGGCTGCCCGTGCGGGGGCCCGCCGAGCGCGGGCGAGGCCGCGGCGACGCCGGGCGGGGCGACGAGCGCGAGGGAGGCGGCGACCCCGACGAGGGGAACGGTCATGCGGCGAAGGCTCATGGCGGACCTCATTCCTAGATCGCACCAGCATTGACTCACAGCATCACAACCGGGGTCAACAACGATCCCCCGGCCCCCACCTGTACACCGGGCACGGTAGACACCCCTGCCACTCTGGGCGGATGCGCTGGTCAGCGGGTTGACGTACCGTTCACGGGTGCGCGCCAAAGCTCCCCATTGGGTCGATCCCATGCTGCCCCTGCTGGCAGGCATGGCGCAGATCTGGGGCACCATGGCCGCGCAGAGAGGCCAGGTGCACCCCGGCGACCCGCTCACCCGCGTCCCGCTCGACCCGCTCGGCTTCCTGCTGCTCTCGCTGGGGCCGCTGGCCCTGTCCGCGCGCCGCGCCCACCCGGTGCTCACACTGTGGTCGATCGTCGCGCTGACCGCCTTCTACGTGTACAGGGGCTATTCCTACGGGCCGGTGTTCCTCAGCCCGATCATCGCGATCTTCAATGCCGTGCAGCTCGGGCACCGGCGCGCCGCCTACCTCGCCGGCGGCGCCGTCTGGCTGTTCTTCGTCGCCTACACCACCTGGCTGCTGCCCCACAGGGAAGGGTGGTTCCACCACGCGAGCGTGGGCGCCATCATCCTGGTGGTGCTCACCGTCGCCGAGGTGGTCCGCGCCCGCCGCGACCAGCGCGCCGAGCGCGAACGGGTGAGCGAGGAGGAGTCCAGGCGGCAGGCCAGCGAGGAACGCCTGTCCATGGCGCAGGAGCTGCACGACGTGCTCGGGCACAGCATCTCCCTCATCCACGTCCAGGCGTCCACCGCGCTGCACCTGATCGACGATCACCCTGAGCAGGCCCGCACGGCGCTCGCGACCATCAAGCAGGCCAGCAAGGACGTGCTGACCGAGATGCGCTCGCTGCTCGGCGTCCTGCGCGACGACGCTCCGCGCGCGCCCACCGCCGACCTGAGCCAGCTCGACGAGCTGATCGAGCGCAGCGGCCCCGACGTCACCAAGCGCGTCACCGGCACACCCCGGCCGCTGCCGCCCGGCGTCGAGCGCGCCGCCTACCGCATCGTCCAGGAGTCGCTCACCAACGTGACCAAGCACGCGCCCGGCGCCCCGGCGACGGTCACGCTCGCCTACGGCCACGACCGGCTCACCGTCCTGGTCGAGGACGGCGGCGCCACCGCGCCCGGCGCGCTCGCCGGAGAGGGCGGCGGCAACGGCATTCCGGGCATGCGCGAGCGCGCCACCGCCCTTGGCGGCACCCTGACGGCAGGCCCGCACGGGCAGGGCTTCCGCGTCGAGGCCGTGCTCCCCATCCCGCCGGCGGCGGAAACCGACCCCTCCGAGGACACCGAGTGATCAAGATACTGCTGGCGGACGACCAGGCCCTCGTGCGCGCGGGTTTCCGCGCCCTGCTCGACGCCCAGGAAGGCATGACCGTGGTCGCCGAGGCGTCGGACGGGGCGGAGGCCGTCCGCCTCGCCGAGCGGCACAAACCCGACGTCGTGCTGATGGACATCCGCATGCCCGGCATGGACGGGCTCACCGCGACGCGGAAGATGCCCGGGGCCGTGAAGGTCATCATCCTGACGACCTTCGAGCTGGACGAGTACGTGTTCGAGGCCCTGCGCGGTGGCGCCAGCGGCTTCCTGGTCAAGGACACCGAGCCGGCCGAGCTGATCCAGGCCGTCCGCGTCGTCGCGGCGGGCGAGGCGCTGCTGTCGCCGAGCGTCACCCGGCGGCTGATCGCCGAGTACGCCTCGCGGGCCAAGGAGCCCAGGACGACGGCCGGCCTGGACCAGCTCACCGAGCGCGAGCGCGAGGTGCTGACGCTGGTCGGCACCGGGATGACCAACGACGAGATCGCCGCCAAGCTCTACATGGCGCCGGCCACGGCCAAGACCCACGTCAGCCGCGCCATGATGAAGCTCGCCGCCCGCGACCGCGCCCAGCTCGTCGTCATCGCCTACGAGTCCGGCCTGGTCAAACCCGGCTGGATCTGATCCCCGCCCCCTCCGGCGGCGCCCTGCGACGCCGGCGGTAGGCGGGTGAGCGGGTGCCGTACGACGCCGGTGGTAGGGCGGAGAACGGTGCGCCATCGGGCGCGGTAGCGCGGGGCGCGCCCGCGGGGCGATGCCGCGCGAGGCAGCGCGGAGGAGTGTTGAGGCATCCGAACGAAACGAGGAGCGACAGATGCCGTACGCACACTGGGGACCCGGCCCGTGGTGGCCGATCATCCCGATCTTCTGGGGACTGTTCTGGGTGACGCTCGTCGTGCTGGTCTTCCGGTCGCGCAAGGGGGGCTGGACGCCGTTCGCGGGCGGCACTCCCCCGTGGGCGGCCCGCGCCGCGGCGTCCCCGACGACCTCGGCCGAGAAGATCCTGGCCGAGCGGTACGCACGGGGCGAGCTGAGCGACGAGGAGTACTTCGAGCGCATGTCGGTACTCAAGGGCGCCGCCACCTGACACCCGCGGAACGCCCCGCCCACCCGGCGCACCGCAGGGGGGCGGGGCGTCCGCCCACCGAGCGCACCGCACGAGGGTGGAGGCCTCCCGCGTCCACCCCCTGGACTCGGCAGGACACGGTCGGACGGTTATCGCACTGTCACTGTTCGTCACCGCCATCATCGGTTACCTTCCGCTAGTGACCCCTTACGGAGGAGGACCGCGTGCGGCCGAACGCACCGCGACCGGCTAGGCCGTCCCGGGCCGGACGGGCGTGACGCCCGCGGCCCTGTTCGCCGGCGGGCTCGCCGCCGGTCTGGTGGCCGGCACCGCGTCCTGTACGGCGGTCCAGGGCGGCGTCCTCATCGGCCTCGCCCGAGGGCGGGGCGGACGCGGCGTCGTTCCGGCATTCATCGGAGGGCGGCTGCTCTCGCACGCGGCGGCAGGCGCGCTGCTCGGCATGCTGGGGGACGCCGTACGGCTCCCGCCGCCCGTCCGCGCGGCGCTGCTGGTGGGGGCCGGCATCGCGGTCGTCGTCTACGCCGTCCGCCTCGCGCTCAGCCGGAGCCCCGGCCCCCCTTGCTCCACGAGCCCGTCTCCTGCCGGCCCCGCCGGATCCCCGGGCGCGCACTCGGAGGGTCCTGGCGACCCGCACTGCGCGGAGGGCCCGGTTCCGCGCCGCGCCGGCTCTCCGGCTTCCCCCTTCGACGGCCCCGAGCGCCGTCGCCCGGCCTGCCCGGACGGCGCGGGCGTGCCGGAGGCGCAGGCCGGCCCGTCCGGGCGGTGGGAGCGGGCGAAGCGGTGGCGGGCGCTGGCGCGGCCCGCGTCACTGGGTGGTGCGACCGTGCTCATCCCCTGCGGAGTGACGCTCACCACCGAGACGGTCGCCGTCTCCAGCGGGTCGTGGCTCGGCGGAGCGGCCGTCATGGCGGGGTTCGTCGCCGGAACCGCACCCGGCTTCGCCGTCCTCGGGCTTCTGGTCCGCCGGGTGGCCGCGAGGAGGCTCGCGGCCGTCGCGGCGGCGGGCGCGCTGGTGGCGGGCGCGGCGACGGTCGTCGCGGGTCTGCGCCTGGGCGGCTGGCCACCGGCCGGCGGCCCCGAGACGGCCTCCGGCACCGCCCGGAACGCCGTCTCCGCCGTCTCGGGGGCCGGGCAGGGCGGGCCGGAGGCGGCGCGGGCGGTGGTCCGGGCGGACGGCACGCAGGTGCTCACCATCTGGTCGACCGACCATGGGTACCGTCCGGGCATCGCCGCCGTCGATGCCGGGCGGCCGACGGAGATCGTCTTCCGCACCCGCGGCAACCGGGGATGCACGCGGTCGGTCACCCTCCAGGGCCGGGACCTCACGCTTCCTGAGAGCGGCGCGTTCACCGTACGGCTGGCGCCGCAGAATCCGGGAACGCTCCGCTATGTATGCGGGATGGGGATGTATGTCGGAATTATCAACATAAACAAACCTGGCATGGCGAACCCGCCCGGGAACCCTCCACATCCTGGCCAGGGAGGCTAGCGGGTCAAACACGTTCCGCCGGACGGCAAGAAGCAGTCGATTATGTTCCATCTCTTTGGATCACGTGCGACTCTTTCCCCCATGACGTGGTGGCATGGTGAACCGGAGGCGGTCACGTGGCCCGCCGTGCCGGTTCCCCGCGCGTCCGAGCCGCCGCTCCCCGAGCGCACCGAGGGCGAACTGCTCAGCGCCGCCCAGGCGGGCGACTCCATGGCGGCCCACCGGCTCGGCCGCCTGTACGCCCAGCGCGGCGACCGGTCGGCGGCGCGCCACTGGTGGGAACGGGCCGCCGGAGCG
Source organism: Sphaerisporangium rhizosphaerae (assembly GCF_042665155.1). NCBI lineage: Bacteria > Bacillati > Actinomycetota > Actinomycetes > Streptosporangiales > Streptosporangiaceae > Sphaerisporangium > Sphaerisporangium rhizosphaerae. The sequence goes on from NZ_JBHTCG010000025.1 coordinate 43,226, forward strand.
GGCAACATCGACAGCGCCTACAACCTCGGCATCTGGCACGAGAAGCACGGCAGCCTCGACGAGGCGATCACCTGGTACGAGATCGCCGCCGGGGCCGGCGACGCCGAGGCGGCCGTCAACCTGGCCTCGCTGCTGCTCGAGCAGCGCGGCGACGTGCGCGGCGCCCGCATGTGGTTCGAGACCGCCGCCGAAGCGGGCTCCCGTCCGGCCGCGCGCAGGCTCGCCCTGCTGTGCGAGGACGTCGGCGACACCATCGCGGCCCGCGACTGGCACCACCGCGCCGCGTCGGCCGGGGACCTCGCCTCCGCCCACGACCTGGCCTTCCTGAACTACACCTCCGGCGAGGAGGCCCAGGCCCGCGCGTGGTGGGAGTACGCGGCCCGCGGCGGGCACTCCGACGCCGCGTACTACCTCGGACGCCTGCTGCACGCGGACCGCGACCCGGAGGGCGCCGAGGCCCTGTACCGCCTTGCCGCCAAGGTGGACCACCCGGGAGCCGCTTCGCAGCTCGGCAGGCTCGCGCTGGCCCGGCGCGACCTGCGCACGGCGCGGGCCTGGTTCGAGCGCGCGGCGCACCTGGGCCGGGTCGAGGACCAGCGCATGGCCGGCTTCGTGTGCGTCGAACTGGAGGACCCGCGCGCCGCGAGCCACTGGTTCGGCCGCGCCGCCGCGAGCGGAGACGCCGAGGCCGCCTACAACTTCGGCCTGCTGCTCATCGCCGAGCACAACGACCTGCGAGGAGGAGAGCACTGGCTGCGCCAGGCCGCCGCCAACGGCCACCCGGGCGCGGCGGCGGAACTCGACACCGTCCGGCTCGTGGTGAACCCCCCGTCCAGCGCCCCATGGCCACGCCCCGGCCCTACCGGCGAATCCACGCCATCTCCTGGGACTCCGTCGCCATCCGGCCCAGAGACGCCACCCTCCACCGCCGACGCCCGACCGTCCGCCCCTGGAACCCGACCATCCACCCCTGGAACTCAGCCGTCCACTCCTGGGACGCGGCCGTCCGTTCCTCGGTCGCGGGTGACGAACCCGGACGCCCGCCACGCCGGTTCCCGCTTCCATGCGGCGGCGCCCGTTCCGCCGGCGGCGCAGACCTGGGACCGTCCCGTGGAGCCCGAACTCGTGGCCCGGGCCGAGCTCGCCGTCGCGGCGGCGGGCAGGCGCGGCGGCACCGTCCTGCACATGTCCGAGCTCACCGAGATCCTCGGCACCTGGGACCTGCTCACCCGCCGCCTCCGCGAGCCGGTGGACGTGGTCGGCTGGCTGACCGAGCGCAGCGGCCTGCACGCCGGCGCGGTGGAGCACCTCAGTTCGGTGCGCATGACCCTGCTGAGGCCGGGCCGCGCCCCCTGGCCCACGCCCACCGAGATCGAGCACGTCCTCGCCACCTCCCGCCAACTCCGCAAACGCCTCGGCCTCACCTGACCCCCGCCGTACCGAGTTCCTCCCCGATCGGGACGAAGCGCCTAGCGGGCGACGCGGTCCTGGCAGGATGGCGCCATGGAACGTGTGCTTGGAATCGGCGGATACTTCATGCGGGCCGCCGACCCCGCGGCTCTGGGCGCGTGGTATCGCGATTGCCTGGGACTGGACGCCGATGAGAACGGCCTGTGGCGTCAGGAAGAGGGGGCGACGGTGTTCGCGACCTTCGAGTCCGACACCGAGTACTTCGGTTCCCGCGCCCAGCGGACGATGCTCAACTTCCGGGTCCGCGACCTGGACGCGATGCTCGCGCAGTTGCGCGCCAAGGGAGCGGACGTGGCCAAGGAGACCGAGGACATGGAGGGAGTCGGCCGCTTCGGCTGGGTCACCGATCCCGAGGGCAACCGGGTCGAACTGTGGGAGCCCAGCTGACGACCTCTCCACCCGAACGGTGACGTCAGTCGCCGGGCAGGGCGTTCGTGTCGCGGTAGCGGGTGGCGAGGTGAGGGCTCTGGCCTGCGAAGGCGGCCAGGTCGGCCTGGAAGACGGCGTCCAGCAGGGCGGCGTTCTCGACGCCCGGGGCGCAGACGGTCTCGCCCAGTTCCAGGCCGCGCAGGCTCGCGGTGACCACGTCCTCGACCGTCATGCGGGGCACCTCGCTCATGTCGAGGCCCTGGCGCTCGTGGAACTCGGTGGCCACCACGCCCGGGCACACGACCTGGACGGCGACGCCCGTGCCCTCGAGTTCCGCGGCGAGGGTCTGGGACATCGCGACGAGGTAGGCCAGGCTCCCACCGTAGACGGCGCGACGGGGCATCTGGGAGTGCGGGGCGGGGCCGCTGAAGGCGATCATGCCGGCCACGTTGACGATCGTGCCTTCGCCGCGCTCCTGCATGCCCGCGACCACGGCGCGGGTGAGCAGCGTGGGGGCGAGGATCTTGACGTTGACGAGTTCCGCCGCCTTGTCCGCGGGGAGCTCGGCGAGCGGCATGTAGTGGGCGACCCCGGCGTTGTTCACGAGCATGGTCAGCGGTTCGGTCGCGCAGATCCCGGCGACCGCGTCGATGCCCGCGGGGGTGGACAGGTCGGCGTGGACCACCCGGACACCGACGTCGGGGTGGGTCTCCGCGAACTCTTCCAGTCGCTCCTTGCGCCGGCCGACGATCAGCAGGTCGTGGCCGTCGGCCGCCAGCCGCTCGGCGAAGGCCCTGCCGATTCCGGAGGTGGCGCCGGTGACCAGTGCCAGTTTGCTCATTGCCGTTCCTTTCTCTGCCATCGTGGTCACTGCCGGCCCGGGAGCATCGCGAGTGTCTGCGACCGCTGGGCGACCAACTCGTCGTAGGTGCCGTCGCGCTCGGCCCAGCGGTGCATCAGCACGCCCTTGACGAGGATCTCGCGCGGAGTGGGGTCGGCCCGGAGCAGGTCCATCACCTCGGTGGCGAACGCGGCCAGGTCGAGCGCCCGGGGATTGCGCCGTGCATGCTCCGGAATGGTGGCGACGGCCGGGGGGACGAGCTCGCAGACCTCGATGCCGGTGCCGTCCAGTTGCGCCCGCAACGCCTCGGAGTAGGCGTGGACGCCGGCCTTGGAGGCGGCGTAGGCCGGCATGGGCGGGAACGGCAGGAACGCGATGCCCGAGGTGACCGTGATGACGGTGCCGGCGCCGCGCCCGATCAGATGCGGGGTGAAGGCGTCGACGACGCGGATGGTGCCGAGGAGATTGGTGTCGATCGTCTTCTCCGTGGCGCCGAAGTGCCCGGGATCGCGCAGGTCCTCGGTCATCATGACCCCGGACATCGTCACGATCGTGTCGAGGTCCGGGTGGCTCTCGAGGATGGCGTCGCGGGCCCGCTCGACGCCGGCCCCGTCGGTCACGTCGATGGGAACGGTGGCGAACCCCTCGTCCGCGAGCCGGTCCAGCAGGTCGGTCCGCCGGCCGCCGACGATGACGGCGCTGCCGGCCGCGGCGAAGCGGCGCGCGAGCTCCAGGCCTATCCCCGAGGTGGCGCCGGCGATGAAGACGGTGCGGTCGGTGATGTCCATTGTTTCCTCCTGTCCACGGCGCCGACGGCGGCGGGCCGTCGGGCGCGGTCGATGATGTCGCCGGACACCGGTCGTGGTCTGCGCGCGAGCGCGCCCCGGCTCGCCGAGGTCTTGTCCTGTGCGGCGACGCCTTCAGTGTCGTGCGGTTCTCCGGACGGAGGGGATGCCCCCGTCTTCCAGGGTCCTGTCAGGGCCCCCTTAGCCGACCAGGCCCTGACCTACGATGCTGAGATGAGCGAGGACAACCGCGCCAACCTGCTCGGGAGCTACCTCCGTGCCCGCCGGGCGCTGGTCACTCCGGCGCAGGCCGGGCTTCCGGCGGGCGCCAATCGCCGCGTTCCCGGGCTCCGCCGTGAGGAGGTCGCCATGCTCGCGGGCATCAGCGGCGACTACTACCTGCGGCTGGAGCGCGGCCGTGACAACAACCCCTCGCCGCAGGTCCTCGAATCACTCGCGCGGGTCCTGCACCTTGACGAGCTCGAACAGGAGTACCTGCTCGGCCTGGCCGCCTCCCGTCCGAGGCCGCGGCGGCGCAGGAAGCCCGAACGGGTGCCCGCGCGGTTGCACCAGCTACTGGCGAGCGTGCAGGTGCCCGCGTTCGTGGAAGGGCGGGCGTTCGACGTGCTCGCGTCCAACCGGCTCGCGGTCGCGCTGTCTCCACGCCTCCAGCCCGGGTACAACCGTCTCCGGTCGCTGATACTCGACCCCGAGGAGCAGGCCTTCCAGCACGACTGGGCGCGCTCGGCGGAAGGGTTCGTCGCCGCCTTCAGGAAGTCCATCGGCGACGACATCGACGACCCGCGATTCGTGGAGCTGGTGGGAGAGCTCGCCCTGTCGAGCGAGCGGTTCCGGACTCTCTGGGCGCGCCACGACGTCCGCGGCCTCGACGGCGGCACCACCACCGTGAACCATCCCGTCGTCGGCGAGTTGCGCCTGCACCGTGACAAGCTTCCCGTCGACGACCTGATCCTGGTCCTCTACTACGCCGACCAGGGCAGCGAGAGCGACGAGAAGCTCCGCCTCCTCGCCTCCATGGCCCAGACGACACCGCTCCGCCGACGGGCATGAGGCTCTGCGGCTCGCCCGGCGGCTCCGCCCCGACGTGGTGCTCATGGACGTCCAGATGCCCGGAGGCGACGGCCTGACGGCGCTTCGGGACATCGCCACCGACCCCGCGCTGACCGCGACGCGCGTGGTCATGCTCACCACGTTCGAGATCGACGAGTACGTCTTCACCGCACTGCGCGAGGGGGCCAGCGGCTTCCTGGTCAGGGACGCCGAGCCGGGAGAGGTCCTGCGGGCGGTCCGCGTGGTGGTAGAGGGGGGCTCCCTGCTGTCGCCCTCGGTGACGGAAACTCGGAAACTCGGAAACGCTGTGTGCGCTTGGCGCCGTAGTGGGGCGCCGGATTCGCCGTACCACGACCCGCCGCCGCGGCGCCTTCAACTGGGCCTAGGCGGCGGGCGATAAGTGGTGGAGGCGGCTCGGAGGACCGGGGAGCGCGAGAACCGGGAGTCGGAGAACATTTATCGCTCGGACCAGTGATTACGCGCCTCAAGAGCCCGAGTACGGCTTGCGTGAAGAGCTGAAGCTCAAGCTGAGCCCAGGACCTTCAGGTAGTGGGGGTTGTACATCAGGCCCAGGACGTTGCCCCAGGGGTCGATCACCGAGGCGGTGATGAAGCCGGTGCCGCGGTCGCGCGGCGCATCGTGCTCCTTGGCTCCCATCGCCACCAGTCTCTCCAGGGCGGCCGGGACGTCGTCGACGTGCCAGAACACCACGGCGCCCGCCGCTCGTCCGATCGTGTCGGGGGCGGCGGTCCTGGCCAGCTCGGTGCCGGCGTAGGAACTGTGGATGACGCCGAACTCGTGCTCGTAGTCGCCGATGCGCCACTCCATGTACGCGGAGGTGTCCATGTAGGGCGCGATGCCGAACAGCTCGGTGTACCAGCGCTTGGTGGCTTCGAAGTCGGGCGAGTAGAACGTGACGGTGGTGAGTCCTCGCAGCATTTCGGCTTCCTCTCTCGCGGTCATGTGACCATCGTCCCCGCCAAAGTGCTCACCGATTGAGCACTTTTAGAGCCATGATGGGAACATGCGCGCTGACCGGCTGGTGGCTGCTCTTCTGCTTCTGCAGGCGCGCGGCAGGGTGACGGCCGCGGAGCTGGCCGAGCGGCTGGAGATCTCCGTGGCCACCGCCCGCCGCGACCTGGAGGCCCTGTCCGCCGCCGGGATCCCGGTCTACCCGCAGCCGGGACGCGGCGGAGGGTGGTCGCTGGTCGGTGGCGCCCGCACGGACCTGACCGGGCTGAACGCGGCCGAGTCCCAGGCCCTCTTCCTGCTCCTGGGCCCGGCGAGTTCGGCCGAGCCCGAGGTGACCTCCGCCCTGCGCAAGCTCATCCGCGCCCTGCCCGCCACGTTCCGCTCGGACGCCGAGGCCGCGTCCCGTGCGGTCGTGTCCGACGCGGCGGACTGGGGCGAGGCGGACCGTGAACCGCCCGCCGTCCTGCGACCGCTGCGGAACGCCGTCGTGCGCCGGCTCAAGGTACGGCTGGCGTACACCGGCAAGGCAGGACGCTCGACGGAGCGCCTGGTCGATCCCCTAGGTCTGGTCGACAAGGACGGGATCTGGTACCTCATCGCGGGCACCGAAGCCGGTCAGCGGACCTTCCGCCTGGACCGCATCGCGTCCGCGGACGTCACGGATCTGCCCGCGGAGCGGCCCGAGCACTTCGACCTCTCGGCGGAGTGGTCGCGCGTGGTGGCGGAGATGGAGCAGCGGCGATCCCTGGTGTCGGCCGTGGTGCTGGTGGACGCCCGGTTCCTTCCGGTGCTCCGCTCCCATTTCGGACGGCACTGCGAGGTCGTCGCCCAGGAGGATGAGCGGGCCGGCGGACGGGTCCGGGTCCGCGTGGCGGCGCACATGGCCCGTTCGATCGCCGAACAAGTGGCAGGCTGGGGCGCGATGCTCGAAGTGGTGGCGCCCCGATCGGTCCGCACCGAACTGGCCAGAATCGGCCAGGAACTCACCGACCAGTACGCTAACCCGTCGGACCCGCCCGGCACTCCGTGACACCACGAGAACGGCGCCACCCCCGCGGCCCCGCACAGATGGCAGTGCGGCTTGGACGATCGCCGGCGGCGGTGAAGCTCCGACGATCGCCGGCCCGGCCGCGAGGGCGTGGCGCCGGTTCGGCTGGTGACTCTGGTCCGGCTAGTTGAGGACGGCGGTCACCGGGTCGTGGGGGAGGTTGTGGGCCTCGGCGACGTGGGCGTAGGTGAGGCGGCCGGCGTGGGTGTTGAGGCCGAGGGCGAGGGCCGGGTCGGCGCGCAGGGCCTCGCGCCAGCCGAGGTCGGCCAGCTTGACCGCGTACGGCAGCGTCGCGTTGGTGAGCGCGTAGGTCGAGGTGTTGGCCACCGAGCCGGGCATGTTGGCCACGCAGTAGAAGACCGAGTTGTGCACCTTGTACGTGGGCTCGGCGTGCGTGGTGGGCCGGGAGTCCTCGAAGCAGCCGCCCTGGTCGATGGCGATGTCCACCAGCACCGACCCCGCCTTCATGCGCGAGACGAGCTCGTTGGAGACCAGGGTCGGGGCCTTGGCGCCGGGGATCAGCACGGCGCCGATGACCAGGTCGGCCTCGACCACGGCCTGCTCGATGGCGTACCGGGTGGAGACGATGGTCTTCAGGCGGCCCTGGTAGATGGCGTCGATCTGCCGGAGCCGGTCGACGTTGACGTCGAGGATGGTGACCTCGGCGCCCATGCCGACCGCGATCTGCGCGGCGTTGAGGCCGGAGACGCCGCCGCCGATGACGACGACCTTGGCGGGGGCGACGCCGGGGACTCCCCCGGGCAGCACGCCGCGGCCGCCGTTGAAGCGCATCAGGTTGTACGCGCCCACCTGCGGAGCGAGCCGCCCGGCGACCTCCGACATCGGGGCGAGCAGCGGCAGGGCGGCGCCCGCCTGCACGGTCTCGTAGGCGATGGCGGTGACCTTGCGTTCCAGCAGCGCGTCGGTGCACGCACGGGACGCGGCGAGGTGCAGGTAGGTGAACAGGACCTGCCCCTCGCGCATCCGGTGGTACTCCTCGGCGATGGGCTCCTTCACCTTGAGCACCATGTCGGTCTCGCCCCAGACCTCGTCCGCACTGTCGAGGATCTTGGCGCCCGCGAACAGGTACTCCTCGTCGGGGATCTGCGAGCCGAGGCCCGCGTCGCGCTGCACGTAGACGTCGTGGCCGTGGCGGACGAGCTCGTGCACGCCCGCCGGGGTGGCGGCGACCCGGTACTCGTGGTTCTTGACCTCGGCTGGCACGCCGATCTTCATTACGGAGTCCTTTCGGGAATGGCGAGACTGTGGGAGTGCCGGAACGAGGTACGGGCCTTGGCTTCCAGGCACGGGCAGGACGCCGGAACGGCCGCTACAGGCGGTTCCAGGCTTCGGTCAGCACCGAGCGGAGGATCGACTCGATCTCGTCGAACTCCTTCGGGCCGCAGATGAGCGGGGGCGCGAGCTGGACGACCGGGTCGCCGCGGTCGTCGGCGCGGCAGTAGAGGCCGGCGTCGTACAGGGCGTTGGACAGGAAGCCGCGCAGCAGCCGCTCGGACTCGGCCTCGTCGAAGGTCTGCTTGGTGTCCTTGTCCTTGACCAGTTCGATGCCGTAGAAGTAGCCCGAGCCGCGCACGTCGCCGACGATCGGCAGGTCGCGGAGCCGCTCGAGGGTGGCGCGGAAGACCGGCTCGTTGCGCTGCACGTGGCCGAGGATGTCCTCGCGCTCGAACAGGTCGAGGTTGGCCAGCGCGACCGCCGAGGAGACGGGGTGGCCGCCGAAGGTGTAGCCGTGGGCGAACATCGTGGCGCCCGACTTGAACGGCTCGAACAGCCGCTCGGAGGCGATCATCGCGCCGATCGGCGAGTATCCGCTGGTCAGACCCTTGGCACAGGTGATGATGTCGGGGACGTAGTCGAACTTCTGCCCGCCGAACATCGTGCCGAGCCGGCCGAAGGCGCAGATCACCTCGTCCGAGACCAGCAGCACGTCATACTGGTCGCAGATCTCGCGCAGACGCTGGAAGTATCCGGGCGGCGGCGGGAAGCAGCCGCCGGCGTTCTGCACGGGCTCGACGAAGACGGCCGCGACGGTGTCGGGGCCCTCCATCTCGATGGCCTTGCCGACCTGGTCGGCGGCCCAGCGGCCGAACTGCTCGGGGCTCATGCCCGGCATGCCGGTGATCTCGTCGGCGCGGTAGTGGTTGGTGTTGGGAACGCGCACCGAGCCCGGCACCAGCGGCTCGAAGAACTGCTTGAACGCCGGGATGCCGGTGATCGACAGCGCGCCCTGCGGGGTGCCGTGGTAGGCGATGGCCCGGCTGATGACCTTGTGCTTCAGCGGCTTGCCGACGAGCTTGAAGTACTGCTTGGCGAGCTTCCAGGCCGACTCGACGGCCTCGCCGCCGCCGGTGGTGAAGAACACCCGGTTGAGGTCGCCGGGGGTCAGGCCGGCCAGGCGCTGGGCCAGTTCGGCGGCCTTGGGGTGGGCGAACGACCACAGGGGGAAGAACGCGAGATCCTGCGCCTGCTTGGCCGCCGCCTCGGCCAGTTCGGCCCGCCCGTGCCCCATCTGCACGACGAACAGGCCGGACAGCCCGTCGAGGTAGCGCTTGCCGTTGAGGTCGTAGATGTAGGCACCGTCGCCCCGGACGATCGTCGGCACCTGCGCGGCGTCGTGGGCGCTGTGCCGGGTGAAGTGCAGCCACAGGTTGTCCTGCGCTGCCTTCAGGACGGCGGCCGTGTCGGTCTCAGGTCGCGTCATGGCTATCTTTCCTCGTGATCTCGACTGCCCTCAGTGTGCATGTTCCACACGGGTGATTACAACTGGTTGCGTGGCGACACTATGCAAGAACTTCGGAATCCGCGATATCGGTATGTAACAACGACGAAATCCGTGTGGGTGTGTCGAACGCGAATCCTCGGTGGGCACGCGGAACCGATGTAACGCGTCCCGCCGGGCGAGGCCGCCCGGCACACGGGGACATACCGCGGACCGGTCGCTTTCCCGATCTCCCCGAAGGGCCCCCGGACCTCGGACGAGGGCACGACGCGCGTTCTGACTGTGATGCAATGTGTCGAATCAGAACTCAGCCGATACGGGGAACAGACAGCCGTGACTCCTGATCAGATCGAGAACGCCGTAGCAGCCGAGATGCCGAGGGCGGTGGAGGAGCTCACCCGGCTCGCCGCCATCCCCTCGGTCGCCTTCCCCGGTCATCCCGAGGAGCCGGTGTACGCGGCGGCCGCGATGACCGAGGAACTGCTGCGCGGCACCGGGCTCGCGCAGGTCCGGCAGATCCCGGTCGACGGAAGCTTCCCCGCCGTCTACGGCGAGGCGCCCGCCCCGCCCGGCGCCCCGACCGTGCTGCTGTACGCGCACTACGACGTCCAGCCCGCCGGGGACCCCGCGCTGTGGCGCACGCCCCCGTTCGAGCCGACGTTCGTCGACGGCGCCCTGTACGGCCGCGGCGTCGCCGACGACAAGTCGGGCGTGCTGGCGCACGTCCTGGCCCTGCGGTCCTTCCAGGGCCGGTTCCCCGTGGGCATCAAGGTCATCATCGAGGGCCAGGAGGAGTACGCCGGCGAGCGCCTGGAGGAGTTCGTCGAGCGCAACCCCGAGCTGCTGCGCGCCGACGCCATCATCGTGGCCGACACCGGCAACCCCAGCGTGGGCGACGCGACCGTGACGACGTCGCTACGCGGGATGGCGGCCTTCACCGTCGAGGTGCGCACCCTGGCCGAGTCGGTGCACAGCGGCTCGTTCGGCGGCGCCGCCCCCGACGCGCTGGCGGCGCTGATCCGCATGCTGGCCTCGTTGCACGACGAGAACGGCGACGTCCGGGTGCCCGGGCTGCCGCGCGGGGTCTTCCTCGGCGCCGGCCCCGCCGAGGAGGAGTTCCGGGCGACCGCCGGCGTGCTGGACGGGGTGTCCCTGGTCGGCTCCGGCTCGCTGGCCGACCGCCTCTGGGCCTCGTACGCGATCACGGTCACCGGGCTGGACGTGCCGTCGGTGCAGGGGGCGATCAACGCGGTCCAGCCGGTGGCGCGGGCCCGCGTCACCGTCCGCGTCCCCCCGTCCGGCGACCCCAAGACCGCCGCCAACGACGTGGCCGAGCACCTGCGTCACGCCGCGCCCTGGGGGGTGGAGGCGTCGGTGACCGACCTGGTCCTCGGCTCGGGGTTCCAGGCCGACGGCGGCGGCCGGGCCAGGGCCGCGCTCGACCGGGCGATGGAGCGCGCCTTCGGCCGGGCGCCGCGCGACATCGGCTCGGGCGGCTCGATCCCGCTGGTGGCCACGCTGCTCAAGCAGTACCCGGCGGCCGAGATCCTGCTGTTCGGCGCCGAGGACGACGGCGCCGCCATCCACGCGCCGAACGAGCGCCTGGTCATCGAGGAGCTGCGCCGCGCCGCCACCGCCGAGGCCCTGTTCCTGGCCGACTACGGCGCGATCTGAGCCGTTCGAGCCTTCGAGCCGTCCGGCCTTCGAACCCTTGGGGCACGCGGGGCCAGGCATTCACGGTGAACGGCGGAGCCCCCGTGCCGGCGCGGCACGGGGGCTCCTGCCCTTTACAGGGCATCACTTGTAGGTGATGTCCGAAGGCGAGTAGATGCAGTTCACGCCGTCGGCGCCGCTGCCGATCTTCGTCGGCTCGCTGCCCTTGGGCACGCCCTTGTACTTGTCGCAGATGCTGGTGCTGCTCGCGCTGCCGTAGACGGTGATGTTGCTGAACCGCGCGGTGTCGCCCCAGTTGGTGTTGATCCCGGCCAGCACCTTGGTGCTCTGGGCGACGATGCCGTTCATCACCACGTGGCGCTGGTAGGAGCTGGAGCAGTTGCCGCACGCCCGGTACAGCTTGCCGGAGCTGCCGACGAAGAAGTTGCTGATGTGGACGGTGCCCGGGCCGTTGTGCTGGAACACCTTGTCCGAGGCCGACTTGGCGCCGCCGCCGGTGACGTAGTAGTCGTTGCCGCCGAGGAAGGTCGCGGCGTCCTCGCCCACGTCCTCCCACCAGACGTTCTGGATCGTGCAGTTGCCGTTGCAGTGGATGCCGTCACCGGCCGGCGCGCCGATGATGACGTTCTTGATCGTCGAGCCGGCCGCCAGCTCGAACACCGGGTCCTGGCTCTCGCTCTGGCCGCCGTCACCGATGCCGTAGTAGCGCTTCATCCCGCCGTCGAAGGTGCCCGACACCTGGATGGTGGCGTCGACCTTCACCGAGCCGCTCGGCGAGGGGAAGGTCGGGATGGTGCCGCCGCCACTCGGCGGGGGCGTCGGCGTGGGCGTCGGCGTGGGGGTCCGGGTGGGCGTGGCCGTCGGAGTCGGGGTCGACCCGGCCGGCGCCAGCCTCCACTGCTTGCTGGTCACCGAGTCGCAGGAGTTCTGCTGGATGAGCGCGCCCGGACTGGTCGAGCTGTCCTTGACGTTCAGGCACTTGCCGCCGTTGGCGTTGACCACGCGGTAGTCGGACCCGGACTCGGTGAGCTGCCAGGACTGCGAGGAGGCTCCCGAGCAGCTCTCCAGTTGCACGGCCTTGCCCGCGGAGGTGCTCGCGTCCTTGACGCCCGCGCACTTGCCGGTGCCGCCGGCCTTGAGCGTGACGCCGCCGCTCGCCGAGGCGAGCGTCCAGATCTGGTTGCCGCCGCCGCTACAGGACGACTGGACCAGCTGGGTGCCGTCGGAGCCGCCCGGCGCGTCCAGGCACAGCCCGCTCCCGGCGTTGACCAGGGTGTAGGAGCCGGACGTCGGCGCCGCGGCGGCCGCCATGCCCGCGCCGGTGACGCCCGCCACCAGCGCGACGCCGGCCGCGACGGTCAGGACGAGCATTCTGCCCGTCCTCCTCGTCCTCATGATGAGGCTCACGTTTGTTCTCTCCTTGTTTCTGTGACCGCTGGGTCCGGTTCGCACGAACGGCGTCAGACGCTGATCTTGCCGGCGCCGGCGCTCGCGGTGACGATCGACTTGACGTTCGACGCGGTGTCGAGCGAGTAGGAGTAGGGGATGGAGGCGACGCTGCCGCCGGCGTCCCCCGCGCCCGAGTTCACGAAGTAGTTGTTGCGGGCCACGAGGCTGCCCGGACCGGAGTCCGCCTCGCCGCGGTGGAACGGGTCCGGGGTGTTCTCGAAGTAGTTGCCCTCGACCAGGACGCCCGCGCCCTCGGTGGACGCGACGCCGTAGCCGCCTCCGGATCCGACGCTGCGGTAGTAGTTGTTGTAGACGTGCACCGGGTTGCCGAAGCGCACGCGCGGGTGACGCTGGTTGGTGCCGTCGAAGAAGTTGTGGTGGTAGGTCACGCGCAGGTGGCCGACGTCCTCGGAGGCGTTGTCGTCGCTGTGGCCGAGGAGCATGGTCTTGTCGTGGTTGAAGAAGCGGTTCCAGGAGACGGTGACGTAGTCGCTGGAGCGCTTGATGTCGATGGCGCCGTCGTGGCCGTGGCTGAGGGTGTTGTGGTCCAGCCAGACCCGGGTCGAGTACTGCACGTTGATGCCGTCGTCGTTCCAGTCACGGAAGGTCAGGTTCCGGATGATCACGTTGGACGCCTTGGTCACGTTGAGGCCGCAGCCGACCAGCGTGGCTCCCGCGTTGCCCAGGACGGTCTTGTTGGAGGCGACCTTGAGCATGCCCGAGCAGGAGATCGTCCCGGAGACGCGGATCACCGCGGCGCTGGACGACGACAGCGCCGAGGTCAGCGCCGAGGCGCTGGAGACGTTGGTGGGTGAGAGGTTCCCGCCGCCGGTGGTGCCGCCGCCCTGGGTGGCCCAGCCGACCAGGTCGGTCGGGGCGGCCATCGCGGCCTGGAGCGCGGCGCCCGACGCCGGCGCCGCGGAGGCGGGCACTCCGGCGACGATGCAGCCGGCCAGCACCACACCTGAGGCCGCCGCCAGGGCGAGCACGGCGCCCGCCCGCCTTCTGTTCACGATCACGCCCACGATCACTCCTCGGGGTTCGTAGGGCTCGCCACACTGTTCACATATGTGTATGGCGTACATGTAAGCGAACGAGTTGAAGGTAAAAATCGCCCTCATGGCTGTCAACCCGCCTGGTGAGGACGCGGAAAGTCTTTCCCGTGGCGAAATGCCGGCCACGGCCTCCTAGCTGGGCGGTCGCCGATTCCTCATCTTGGGATCTGTTTCACATGTGTGAACGGCTTGAAACGTTCAGCGAACGGCTCGCCAAGGATCACGGGCGCGGGTCAGAGACGCGGGTCAGAGACGCGGGTCAGAGACGCGGGCAGCGGCCCGGGCCGAAGGCGCGAGTACGGCCGCGGGTCGAGGCGCGCGTCGGGGCGCGGACCGGGGCACGGGCCGGGGCGCGGGTCAGGGGACGACGGTGACCGGCCAGCGGCCGGCGCGGACCAGGCGGACGGCCACCGAGCCCATCAGCCGGTGGCCGGCCTGGGCCGAGGAGCCGACGACCACGGCGTCCGCCCTGACCTCGTTCGCGACGCGGATCAGGACCGAGGCGGCGTCGCCGCGCTCGATGCGGAAGGTGTGGCGCACCCACGGCTGGATCGACTCGGCCACCTTGGCGAGCCGGTCGCGCAGTTCGGCGCCCGCCTCCTCCTGCGCCTGGATGGCGCTGACGGAGGCGTCGGGGATGAGCGCGGTGATCGGGCTGGTGACCACGACGTAGACGAAGATCAGCTCAGAGCCCTGGCGGCGGGCGAGCCCCCAAGCGTAGGCGGTGCCGCGCATGGAGGTCTCGGAGCCGTCGACCCCGACGACGATCACCTGCGGACCGTCGGTGCCGATCTCGAAACCGCTCATGCCGCGAGCTTACGACCCGTCCCGGACACGGCCGCAGGCGGAAGGGGTCTTGTCACCGGCATAGCCGTCACCGTATGCTCGTGAACGAGTAATCGTAGCCGAATAGAGGAGGGGTCGCGCGGTGGCGAAGCGGCGCAAGGTCGGCAATCTCTTGGCCCTCGCCATCCTGGGCACCGTCGTGCAGCGGCCGATGCACCCCTACGAGATGGCCTCGATGCTCCGGGCGCGGGGCAAGGACCACGACATGCGGGTCAAATGGGGCTCGCTCTACACGGTGGTGCGCAATCTCGAACGCCACGGCTTCCTGGAGGCGGTCGAGAGCACCCGGCAGGGCGGCCGCCCCGAGCGCACCGTCTACCGCATCACCGACGCCGGGCAGGAGGAGATGCGCGACTGGACCCGCGAGCTGCTGTCCGATCCCGAGCCGGAGTGGTCGAGCTTCCAGGCCGGGCTCTCGGTGATGGGGAGCCTGCCGCCCGACGAGGTGGCCGGGCTGCTGCGGCGGCGCCTGCGCCTGCTCGCGGAGGAGACCGCCACCCGGCGCGAGGCCCTGGACCACGACCGCCAGGACGTCCCCCGGCTGTTCCTCATCGAGGACGAGTACGAGCTGGCCGTCCGCGAGGCCGAGGCGGCCTGGGTGAGCGCGCTGCTGGAGGAGCTGACCGCCGGCTCCTTCCCTGGCCAGGCCGGGTGGCGGGACTATCACCGGACGGGCCGCATACCGCCCGACCTGGCCGACATCGCCGAAAGGGGCAGCACGGCGGACCCGGACCGATGACGCACGACCAGAAGACGCACGACCAAACGACGCAGGACTGAATGACGCAGGACTGAATGACGCACGACCGAATGACGCACGACCGAATGACGCACGACTGACGACCATGACGCCCGGCGGGGTGCGGGAACACCCCGCCGGGCTCGACCTCGAACCGAGACCCGTGGCGACGGAACCCGGCCGCAAGGTGGCAACCGCAAGAATAGCTGGGCTCCCCCGCATGGGCCGGTTCGCACGCATGCCGACCGACACGCGCCGGACCGGATCCTCCGGTCCCGCGCCGACCATGGGAGAGATCATGTCCGACGCGACGACCAACCCGACAACGACCAGCCCGACGACGACCACCGTGACCACCGGCTCGGTGACCTCGGCGGACGGCACCACCATCGGCTACCGGCGGCTCGGCCGCGGTCCCGGCCTGGTGCTCCTCCACGGCGCCATGGAGTCCTCCGCCAGCCACATCGAGCTGGCTCAGGCGCTCGCCTCCGACTTCACCTGCTACCTGCCCGACCGTCGCGGGCGGGGGCTGAGCGGCCCGCACCGCGAGGGGCACGGCCTGCGCACCGAGGTGGCGGACGTCGCCGCCTTGCTGGAGGAGACCGGCGCCCGGCTGCTGTTCGGCGTCAGCTCAGGCAGCGTCGTCTCCCTGCGCACGGCGCTGTCGGTTCCGGCGGTGACCAGGGTCGTCGTCTTCGACCCGCCGCTGCCGATCGACGGCTCGCCGTCCCTGGCCTGGCTGGCGCGGCACGAACGGGAGATGGCCGAGGGCAGGACGGCGGCGGCGCTGGTCACCGGCATGAAGGGCACGCAGATGGGGCCCAAGGTGTTCGACTACGTCCCCCGTCGGCTGCTGGAGGCGCTCACCACCAAGCTGATGGCGCGCGAGGACGGCGTTGCCGGGCCGGACGACGTGCCGTTCCGCGCGCTCGCGCCGACGCTGCGCCATGACGTCCGGCTGGTCGCCGAGCAGAGCCGCGAGCTGGAGGACCTCAGGGCCACGCGCGCCGAGATCCTGCTGCTCGTCGGCGGCAGGAGCCCGGCGTACATGCGGGTGGCCGCCGATGCCCTGGCGAAGGTGCTGCCGCACGCCGAGCGGGCCGAGCTGCCCGGGCTCGGCCACAGCGCGTCGGGCAACGCGGCCCAGCGCGGCGCCCCGGAGCGGGTCGCGCCGGTGCTGCGCCGCTTCTTCACCCGCGCCTGACCATCGGCCGGGCGCCCCCGGGCCGGACCGCGGCCGGGCCCTTCGACCCGGTCGCGGCAGGTCGTCCCCGGTCCCGGCAGGTCGTCCCCGGGTCCCGGCCGGTCGTCCCGGGCCTTGTCCGGTCGTCCGGGTCCCGGCCGGTCGTCCCGGGCCTTGTCCGGTCGTCCGGGTCCCGGCCGGTCGTCCCGAGTCCTGGCCGGTCGTGCCGGGTCCCGGCCGGTCGTGCCGGATTCCGGCCGGTCAGGGGCGGTCGAAGTAGTCCAGGATGCGGGCGTACTGCTCCTCGATGGCCTCGACGTCGGACGCGCCGGCCGGGAGCACCTCTCCGAGCGCCTCGTTGAGAAGTTCCCGGCCCTTGCGCTCGGCGTCGTCCTGCGCACGGTGGACGGCGGCCAGCAGTTCCTCCGCCAGCGACCCGCTGTCCAGGCGCATGGCCCGCCGGGTGATCGCGATGTCCCGCACCAGCCCGTCGGAGCCCGTGACCACCTTGATCTGGCCGTCCGCGGCCTCGCCCTCCCCAGTGATCGCCTCCAGTTCGTGCTGCCCCTCCTCGACCCACGCGAGGATGCGGGCGGCACGCTCGGCGTCCTTCTCCAGCTCGCCGTCCCGCCAGTTGGCGGGGTCGGCGTCCAGCCTGTCCATCGATCACTCCTTGCCGGCGCCCCCGCCGTCACTCGATCTCGCGGGCGACCTGTTCGACCCGGCGCCGCACGAACCGCTCGTCGAGCGGCTCGGGGAACCCCTCGGCGGATTCGCGGGCGCGCTCGATGATCTCCTCCGAGGCGCGCACGGCCGACCGCTGCGCGTCCTGGACGGCCCTGAGCGCCTGTCTGCCCAGCTCGTCGGGGTCCAGGCGCATGACGCGCGGGTCGAACCGGACGTCGGTGAGCCGTCCCCTGCCGTCGGACACGACGCGCACCAGGCCGCCCGCGCCCTCCCCCTCGCCGGTGACCCGCCCGATCGCGGCCTGCGCCTGACGCAAGCCGCGCATCACCTCCTCGGTCTGGCGGACGATCCGCTCCAGATGCTCGAGGTCATCGGACACCACGCGCTCCCTCACCCGGCGCCGGAACGCGGGGACGGCGCCATTGGTGAGGATGGTACCGGCGAGAAGGGCGGTGATCGGCACCAATGACCGCTGTAAACGCCAGATGTCGGGATTCACAATGGAATGTGGCGCAATTGTGGCCGATCATGGCTAGCCTGCGACCATGGAACGGGGATTCGACATGGCCCACGGGGCTCTTTCGGCGTCCGGCTCCCACCTCCGGGCGCACGGGGAAGAGTACGCGTCGGCGGTGCGGGGACTGCTGGAGAACGACCCCCGGTCATGGGGGGACGACGGGCTGCTGAGCCCGCTCATCTCGGCCTACGCCGAGTGCAAGAACACCGCGCTCGCCACCTACACGCACATGGGCCAGGTGATCACCGCCACCGGGGACGGGCTCTCCACCGCGAGCGGGCGGGTCTCGTACGCGGAGGACGACCTGGTCGGCGGCATGGCCGGACTGGACGGGGACCTGGGCGTCACATGGACGTGATGCTTCCGCCCTGGGCCTCCGGCATGCTCAACATGGCCGGAGTCCCCTGGCCCAACATCAGCGAGAGCAAGATCCGTCACGAGGCGGACTCCTGGCGCCGGCTCACCGGCCAGTCGGCGGCCTCCTCCGAGGGCGCCGACCAGGTGGTCCGCACGACCGGGGCCGACTACAAGGGCGCGTCCGCGACCGCCCTGGCCGGCCACTGGGAGAAGACCGGTGGCACCGGCCACCTCGGGCTGGCGACGCGGGCGAGCTCCTACGCGCCCGTCCTGCTCGACGGCACGGCCACCGTCGTCACCGGCACGAAGATCGCGGTGATCTCGCAGGCCGCCGCCGCCACGGTCAAGCTCGCGACCAGCATGCTCGCCGGCGGCCCGCTCGCTCTCGGCACCGCCACGGCCACCGTGCTCGCCGCGCGGGCCGCCATGGGCAGGATCCTGCGCGAGGCCGGCGAGGGCGGCGCCCGGGTGCTCGCCCCCGGCCTCGCCCGCAAGGTCACCGAGCCCCTGGAACGCATCCTGCGCAACGCCCGCGGCCCGTTCGGCGGTCCCCCGCTCGCCATGGCCGGCGGACCACGGCACATCCCCGGAGGCGTCCCCCGTTTCCGGCCGCCTAAAGTGGACGGGCCCGGCAAGCCGTCCATCATGCAGATGTCCGCCCGCCGGCGGCAGAACTCCGCCAACAAGACCAACTCGGGGGTCCGCAAGGCGGGAAGCAGAGGGGACGCGGAGTCACAGGCCAGGACGGCGGCCGCCGACGGAGGCAGCAGAGCGGTGTTCCGCGGCCCGTGCAAGTCCGACGACCACTTCCACGTGGACTACCTCAACAACCGTGGTGAGATCATGCACACCAGGCACTTCCCGTTCCAGGAGTAGACGATCGTGAATGAGTCCCAGACCGACAACCAGGCACCCGGGAACGGCGACCTGCTGACCGGCGCCCGCGATCTGGGCAGGGCCGTCGAGGAGCACGCCCGGATCCTCGCCGAGTCCCCCGAGGACTACCCGCGGGTGGTGCAGGCGGTCAACCGCCTGCGCGCCTCCGCCGTCGCCTACGCCGCGCTGTGCGCCGACCAGGCCGGATGGGGCAACCCGTTCAGCGACCTGGACGAGGAGCCGGACTCCGCCGAGGAGCAGGAGGAGGCCGCCGCGGACGGGCAGGCCCCGGTGGTGACCCTGGAGGCCCGCTACCGGATCCGGGTGAACGACCTGGCGGCGGCCACCCGTCTGGTGGGCGAGGAGGCGTCGGAGGACCTGCTGGGCGCCCCGTCCGACGTGGTCTCGCGGCTGTACGTGCGGGACGGGTGGGACCCGTCCCTGTACGGGGATGTCTTCGAGGTGCTCGACGACTCCTGGACCTGCGGCCCCGACCCCGCCCCCTAGATCGACGCCATGACCCAGGACACCTGGCCGTCGTTGAACAGCCGCCGGAGTCCTGTTCGTCGGCGACCAGCCACCGGAGTCCTGGCCGTCGGCGACCAGCCACCGGAGTCCTGGCCGTCGGCGAACGACCACCGGAGTCCTGGCGTCGCTGAACAGCCGCTGGGGTCCTAGTCGTCGGCGAGCAGGCGCCGGAGTTCGGCGGGGCTCGCGTTGGCGCCCGTGCAGACGACGGCGACCTTGCGCCCGGTGAACCGTTCCCCGACGGCGAGCAGCCCGGCCAGGGCGGCGGCGCCGGCCAGTTCGGCCAGGGTGTGGGCCTTGGTGAGCAGCAGGCGCTGTGCGGCGCGCAGGTCATCGTCGTGGACGAGCAGGAAGTCGTCCAGCCCGCGCATCAGCTGTTGCGGCAGGGCGAAGGACGAGCCGGTCGCCAGGCCTTCCGCCACCGTCTGGACCGGCCGCCCGGCGGGCTCGCCGGAGCGCCAGGCGTCGTGGGCGGCGGGCGCCAGCGACGACTGCACGGCGATCACGCGGCAGCGCGGGGCGACCGCGCGGGCGACCAGGCAGGCCGCGGCGGCGCCGGTGCCCGAGCCCACCGGGACGAAGACGGCGTCGAGGTCCGGCTGCCGGGTGAACATCTCCAGGTAGAGCGTCCCGACGCCCGCGATCAGGTCCGGGTCGCCGGCCGGGCTGATCAGCCGGTCGCCGCGCTCCTCGGCGAGCGCCCGCGCGTAGGCGCCGGTCTCGACCATCGTGGCGCCGCGGATCTCGACCGCCGCGCCGAGGGCCTCCACCGCCGCCACCTTGGCCGGGTTCGGGTTCTCCGGCATGACGACGGTGCAGGGAACCCCGGAGATCCGGGCCGCGTACGCGATCGACTGGGCGTGGTTGCCGGTGGAGTAGGTGAGCACCCCGGCCTTCTCGGCGCCGGCCGGCAGGTGGGCGAGCAGGTTGAGTCCGCCGCGGACCTTGAACGCGCCCGTCGGCTGGGCGTTCTCGTGCTTGACGTGGATCTCGGCGCCCACGTGCGCGTCGAGCACGGGGTAGGACCACATCGGCGTCGGCGGCAGGTGCGGTGCGATGACGCGGGCGGCGCGCAGGACGTCGGTGAACGACGGCGGCGCCGGAGGACAGGACACGATCGGCATGGGCACCACCCTGTCCCGCGCGCTTTCATAGGTCCAATGCCAATACGCGGCACGATCCATAGATATGGTTGATGGATGCTCGACATGCTGCGGCTCCGCGTCCTGGACGCCGTCGCCCGGCACGGCTCGGTGACGGCCGCCGCCCGCGAGCTGCACTACTCCCAGCCGTCGGTCAGCCACCACCTGGCCCGGCTGGAGGCAGAGACGGGGGCTCGGCTGGTCCAGCGGGTGGGCCGGGGCATCAGGCTGACCGAGGCGGGGCTGATCCTCGCCGACCGCGCCGCCGAGATCATCGGACGGCTCGACTCCGCCTCGGCGGAGCTGGCGGCGCACGTCGGCCTGCGCGCGGGCCGCGTGCGCCTGGCCGCGTTCCCCTCCGCGCTCGGGACGTTCGTGCCCGCCGCGGCCGTACGCCTGTCCCGGGAGCATCCCGGGCTGGACCTGCGCCTGGTCGAGGCCGAGCCGCCGCAGGCCCTGGCCATGCTGCGCGCCGGCCAGGTCGACGTGGCCGTCACCTTCCGGTACGCCACCGCCCCCGTGCCCGCCGCCGCCGAGGAGGACGGCGTCCGCGTGAGGGCGCTGTTCGACGACCCGGGCTTCCTGGTCACCCCGCCCGAATCGTCCGGAGCCTTCGATGCTCGCGCGACCTCCCGGACGTCCGCGGCGTCCGAGCCATCCGGGACCGACGCGAACCGCTCGCCGGCCGCGTACGCGGGCGCCAAGTGGATCAGCGGCTGCGACCGGTGCCGCGGCCATCTGCTCGAGCTGTGCGCCGCGGCCGGCTTCGCGCCCTCGATCGCCTTCACGACCGACGACTACGTGGCCGTTCAGGCGATGGTCGCGGCCGGGCTCGGGGTGACCGTGCTGCCCGGCCTGGCGCTGGCCGCCCACCGCCACCCGGACGTGCGGACGAGCGCCATCCCCGGCTCGACCAGGCACGTCTTCGCCGCCACCTACGGTGAGCCGCCGGAGCCCCCGGCCACCGCGGCCCTCCTGGCCGCCCTCGCCGACGCCGTTCCCTGAGGCGGCCGGTGGAGCGGCCGGTGGGGCGGAAATCGATGGACCTGGGGGCGGGATGATTCCTACCATCGGCGACATGCCATCCATGACCGCGCTCGCCGTCTTCACCGCGGCGACGCTCGCCCTGTTGCTCGTCCCGGGACCCGCCGTCGTCTACATCGTCACCCGCAGCGTGGCGCAGGGAAGGGCCGCCGGGCTGGTGTCGGTCGCCGGCATCCACGCGGGCTCGGTCGTCCACGTGGTGGCCGCCGCGCTCGGCGTCAGCGCGCTGCTCGCCGCCTCGGCCACCGCGTTCACCGCGGTGAAGTACGCCGGCGCCGCGTACCTGCTCTACCTCGGTCTGCGCAAACTGTTCGCCCGGACCGGCGCGCTCGCCAAGGAGGCCGAGCCGGTCTCGCGCTCGCGCATGTTCGGCGAGGGCTTCGTGGTCAACGTGCTCAACCCCAAGACGGCGCTGTTCTTCCTGGCCTTCCTGCCGCAGTTCGTGGACCCGGGACGCGGTCCGGTCGCGCCGCAGATCGTCCTGCTCGGGCTGATCTGGATCGCCCTGGGCATGGCCAGCGACGGCACCTACGCGCTGCTGTCGGCCGCCCTCGCCGGCCGGCTGCGCCGCTCGTCCATCGCCGCCCGCCGCCTGGACGTGGCCAGCGGTCTGGTCTACATCGGCCTCGGCGCACTGGCGGCCTTCTCCGGCGACACCGGCCGCAAGGTCTGACCTCCGAGGTCAGCCGGTGTGCAGGGCGCAGCCGCCTTCGCCGAGCCGCCTCGGCCGTCCCCGTCCCTGGTCGTAGGTGTCCCGGCCGCCGTTCGGGGCCCTCGTCGCCCCGGGTCCGGCGATGGTTCTCGGCCCCTCATCGGCGTGTTCGGCATTCGTTCCGTCAGGCGGCGCCCGTGGGGCGGCGGGAGCCGATGGTCAGGTCGCAGTACCAGCTCACCGCCTGGTTCATGTCGTTGACCTCCCGCTCCTCGGCGGCCCTCATGTGCGCGGCCAACTCCCGGCCGAGGGCGGCCAGCGGTCCGTTGTCGCTCCCCACCGCGGCGGCCACCGCCTGCGCCGACCTGATGCCCCCCGCCTGGGTGACGTCCCCCAACGTGTAATCGTTGAACAGCCGCTGGATCGTCGTACAGGCCACCGCCCCGGTCCAGGAGTTCGGCGCGGGCATCGGCTGCCGCCGGATCGCCTCTGCATTGGCCGGACCGAGCGCCGTGTAGGGCACGAACACCGGATGGGCGATGACATAGACGAACAGCGCGAACACGGCGGCGAAGGGCAGCATGGCCGCGACGCCGCGCACGGGCCGCGCCCGCGGCGGCGGCGATGGCGTCCGCAGGGGCCTGCGCCGTGCGGCCTCGACCGCCGCGCGGATGCCGCTGCCGGCCGCCGCGGCGGCGACCCCGGCGACGCACACCGCGGAGAACCACATGCCGACCAGCGCCCCGCTGGCGCTGATCGTGGACGCGGGCATCTTCTGCAGGCACACCAACGCCCCGGGCCATCCGCCGCACTCGGCCAGCCACACGGCCGCGAACGACATCAACAGCACGTAGGGCCCGGTGATCAGCGAGGCCAGGCCGGTGCTCATCACCACCGGCGAAGTGCGCCGCCGGCCGCCCACCGTCAGGCCCACCACCAACCCGACCAGGGTGGACATCATCGCTCCGATGACCAGCGGAGGCAGAAACCCGCCGAAGTTCACCCCTTGGGCGCCGGCGGCGGCCCGGTCGGCCAGGCGGACCTGCTCCAGGAAGGCCAGCGGCACCACCGTGGAGGCCACGGCCACGGCGAGTACCGTGGCGAGGGCGACGGGCACCGGCACCAGCGAGGCGGCGAGCGGGACGCCGTCAGGGCGCCGGCGGAGCCGTGTATAGGTCCACGCCAGCGCGGGATACAGCAGCGCGACCGCGACCGCGACGAGCATCGGCTGGTTGAGCGCGATGCTGAACACCGTGAGGCTGATCATGTCGGCGGGAGCGCGCGTCTCCATCATGAGCGCCTGCATCTGGAACCAGATGGCGAGCCAGCCTCCGAGCACGACCGCGGCGACGACGACCCCCGCGACATAGGCCCGCCGGGGCCGGCGCACCACCGGCAGCCACCCTCCGGCGCACACCGCGACCCAGCGCAACATGAGGTAGCTCAGCGCGAAGAGCACGGCTACCAGGCCCACGGCGGCGACCGGCGCACCGGTCACCAGGTAGGTCAGGCCGTTGATCGGGAACAGCGGCGGCGTGACGAGCTGTCCGGCCAGGATGCCGGCGGCGAGCGCGGCGGCTCCGGCGGCGATCCCGCCCGGCGGCCGGCCGGCGGCCAGGCGGTGATGGGTCTGCCGCCAGATCGCGCCGCCCAGCGACCCGGCCAGCAACGCGCTGAAGATGAGCCCCACCGCGACGCCGGTCCACATGACGCTGGTCCAGAACATCCGCGCGATCATCAGCAGCGGGGTGAACGCCAGCCCGACGAACGCACCGACGACGAAGCCGTCGCTCGGGTACAGGCGGAACAGCGGTGCGGCGTCGTCCAGGACGGCCAGCCGGGCGCGGGCGGCCGGGTGGTAGGAGAAGGCCCTCAGCATGCGCGCTGGGCGGCTGTCACGTTCCATCGCCGCGCGTCCGCGCAGGATCTCCCGCAGAGGCGCGCCGGCGCCGGCCTCGGCGGCCCGCAGATCGGCGTAGAACTCCCGCGAGCGCAGCACCGCGGCGCGCGCGAACCAGAGCAGCGCCACCAGCAGCGCGACCCGCCACGACATGGCGGCGACCGACGCCGGGTACCACAGGCCGGCGGCGAGGAAGGGTGCCACGACCACCAGCAGGAACGCCCACCACACGGACATGGCCAGGTAGGTGAGGTCGATGTCACGGTTGCGGACGTGCATCAACTCGTGCGCCAGGACCGCGCGCAGCGGCCCGGAGTCGTCCGCGGCCTGCGCCAGCAGCCCGAGGTCGAGCACCACGCGGTAGCGCGGGTAGTGACCGAAGGCCCGGCCGCCGGTCGTCGGCCGGTTCAGGGCGATCCTGATGTCCACGGGCCGGCCGGCACGCGCCACCATGCCGTCGATGATCGCGACGACGTGCTCCGGCAGGTCCGCGGCCCGCGAGGACAGCGGCACGGTGCGCAGCCTCCGCCCGATCAGCAGAGGATAGAGCCGGTAGATGAGGAAGGTCACCATCGCCAGCGCGGGGACCGAGACCAGAGCGATCGTGGCGAAGCGCATGGAGGCGAGCCGCTCGCACTGGTAGTACGCCAGCCCGAGACCCGTCCTGGCCGCCTGAAAATCGGTGCCGAGGGTCTTCGCGCAGTGGCTTCTGTCCACCAGGGGATTGCCGGGGGTGGACGCCTGAATATCGCTGAGGAATACATAGTCGAGGAACAGGGCGCCCGCGGCGGCGACCACGAGCAGAATCACGAACCGCGATGTCGTCGCCGAAGGCAGCGTCAGTGGATCGAGGCGAACGTCATGACGTGCGGAGGCCGGCGGCGGAGGCGCCGGCTCACCGCCGGCCGGGGATTTCGGGGCCGTCGTCATGCCGTCGTGAGTTCCGCTGCGATAAGCGTTGAAATGCGGTGCGCCTGCTCCTCGGGTATTCCCGCCTCGCGGGCCAGGCCGAGAACGCGCTGCCCCACCTGGGCGGCCTGCACCGCGCCGAGCGGCGGCAGTTTCGTGTCCAGCCCTCGCGGCGCCGGCCGGGAGGCAAGCGCCCGCCTCTCGCGCCGGGCGCGCCATCGCCTGACCAGCGCCCCTGACCGCTCGGTGACCTGGTCGGTGAGGATCTCGCAGGCCACGCCGTTGAGCACGCTGAGCAGGAAGCCCACCACGAGGCCCATGCTCTCGGCGCCGAATCCGGTGGGACGGCCCGTTCTGCCGTCCCCGAGGGCGGCGAGCATGGCGCGCCTGGACGTGGCGCCGCCGGCGAATATCTCGCTCGCCGTCGAATCCAGGAAGGAAATCTGCCGTGGCGCGACTTTCTCCAGGACGGAACGGGCGACGCTGTCGATGGTCGGTGGATCATCCGCCATTGATGTCCCTTCCAGTACGTTGCGGCACATCGTCGGACGCGAGAACGGAAATGCGCGCCGACACAATGACGCCGTGGTTCGGCAGCGCGTTTACCGAAACACGCGCCGGCCGCCCGCGCGCATAGCCGCGCGATTCCGCACCACCCGACCCGCGATTCGTCCGCATTTGTTCGACCGATCTGCTCTGTCGGCTGACGAGCAGGCGGAAGGGAAGCCGGGCGGCGTCTCCCTGGGCGAGCCGCGCGTCCGTTGAGGGAGAACTCCCGTACGACGGTGATGAAGCCGGAGGTCAGGGCCGGTCGGCGGCGGGGGTGGTCACCTGGGTTGACAGGACGCGGCCGGTGCCGGGGGCGACCAGGTCTGGCATGCCTCGCCATTCGGCCGCGACGATGAAGAGCGTCGAGCGGTCTGGGCCGCCGAGTTCGCAGGCGAAGGCGCCGCGGTCGAGCTCGATGGTCTCGGCGACCTGCCCGCCCTCGCGCACGCGTACGCACCGCCGGTGAGGCACGTCCGCGTACCAGACGGCGTCCTCCGCGTCGGCGCAGATGCCGTCGGGGGCGGCGTCGCCGAGGTCCGCCCACACCCTGGCGCCCGACAGGCCGCCGTCCGGCTCGATGTCGTACCCCATCAGCTTGTGGCCGTAGGAATCGGCGACGATCAGGGTGGAGCCGTCCCCGGTCACGGTCATGCCGTTGGGGAAGGCGATGCCGTCGGCCACCTGACGCGCCGAGCCGTCGGGGGCGACGTGCACGACGTTCCCGGGGGCGAACGCCGCTCCGGCGAGCATGTCGAAGCCGACGCGGTTGAGGTAGATGTTGCCCCGGCCGTCGATGACGATGTCGTTCCAGCCGCGCGCGAGGCCGGACAGGTCGGCATGGGTCACGAGCGAGCCGTCTTGCTCCAGGCGCAGCAACAGCCCCCGCGCGGCGTCGACGATCAGCATGCGCCCGTCGGGATCGAAGGCCGTGCACAAGGGAAGCGAGTCGACGCGCGCGACCACCTCGTGCGCGCCGTCCATGCCGAGCGCGATCACCTCGCGCGCCGTCCAGTCGGAGAAGTACAGGCGGCCGTCGTGCCAGCGTGGCGACTCGACCAGCCCGAGGCCGGTGACCCAGGTGCGCGGTTCTGACATGAAGACTCCCTCAACGTCGGTGTGGGCGAGCTGGGCGAGATGCCCGCGGACGGCGACGTACGAGGGCGTGCGCCGGTCCTCCTCGGGCTGGTCTCGGTACACAGACGAACGGGGAACCCCCGGATCGACATCGCCGTACCGACGATGCACCGCCGCACCGACAGATCACCGGAGATCACCGCGATCACCTGGATCGACTGGATCACCCAGATCACCGAGGCTAGCCCGCGGTGACCAGGCGCGCGAGGATGACGCCCGCGACGATGAGGGCGAGCGCCGCCAGCCGCCCGGGGGTGAGCGGGTCGTGGTCGACGATCACACCGAGCGCGATGGCGCCGACGGCGCCGATGCCGACGAACACGGCGTAGGCGGTTCCGGCCGGGATGGTGCGCATCGCGAGGGTGAGGGGGTAGACGGCCGCGACCGCCAGCGCCAGGCACAGCACCGTGGGGAGCACACGGGTGAAGTTCCCGGTCGGCTTGATGCTCCGCGACCAGGCGACCTCCAGCAGGCCGGCCGTCACCAGCCAGACCCAGCTCATCGGGACGCCGCCTCCGCCTCGCCGGGCGCCTCGCCGGGCGCCTCGCCGGGCGCCTCGCCGGGCGCCTCGCCGGGCGCCTCGCCGGGCGCTTCCCGGCCGCGGGCGGGAGTCGTACGCGGGCGTTCGCGGGGGTGTGGCGGCATGCCCGGCTGCTCGATGGCGTCGCAGCCGTGTGGCGGCAGCCGCACTCCTGCCTTGCGAGCGCCGACGGCGGTCGATGCGAGGCCGGTCATCGTCTTCCTCTCCGGAAAAGTGGACACCTTGTCCGATTGTCACCACGGTACCGGACAACCGGACATGCCGTCCACTTGCGGAGGCGGCGCGGGCGGGTTTGCTAACGTTGCCGGCGGAGAGCGCCGCTTCGAGGAAGGGACCGGCCGGGTGAGCACCGCTGACCTTCCCGTGCTGGGTCAGTCCGGCACGTTCGCCGAACGCGCGGATGCGGCCCGCAACCGCCGGCGCATCCTGGCCGCCGCCGCGGAGCTGTTCGCCGCCCCGCCGGCCGGCGGGGTCACCATGGAGGCGGTCGCCCGCGCGGCGGGGGTGGGCCGCGCCACGCTCTACCGCCGCTACCCCGATGTGGCCTCCCTCGCCCTGGCGCTGCTCGACGAGCACGAGCGCCGGCTGCAGGAGCACATCCTGCGCGGCGATCCGCCGCTGGGCCCCGGCGCCCCACCGGCCGAACGGCTGGTCGCCTTCTACGCGGCGATGGTGGGCCTGCTGGAAGAGCACGCTCCGCTGGTGCTCGGCGCCGAAGTGGGACGGTCGCGCTTCGCGCCGGGCTCCTACCGCTTCTGGAGCAGTCACGTGCGGGTGCTGCTCGTCGCGGCCCACACCGAGGACCCCGAGCCGCTGGTCGACGTCCTGCTCGCGCCGCTCGCCCCGGAGGTCTACCTGCACCAGCGGTACGAGCACGGCTACCCGGCCGAGCGGATCATCGCCGCGCTGACCCGGCTGGCCGAAGGCGTCCTCGGCCCGGCCGCGCACTGACGGGCGGGTCCCCACCAGCACATGGCGGGTGGTCCCCACGCGGCATGGCGGGGGACGTGGGTGAGTGACTACGACGTCTCGGTGACCACCTGGCGGGCCCAGCGGTAGTCGGCCTTGCCGGCGGGGGTGCGGACCATGTGCTCGACGAAGGCGTACGTGCGGGGCACCTTGTAGCCCGACAGCTTCCCGCGGCAGTGGGCGTCGAGTTCCTCGGCGGTGAGCCGGGCGCCGTCGCGGGGTTCGACGACGGCGGCGACGCGGCTGCCCCACCGTTCGTCGGGGACGCCGGTGACGACGGCGTCGAAGACGGCGGGGTGGCCCTTGAGCACGGCCTCGACCTCCTCGGGGAAGACCTTCTCGCCGCCGGTGTTGATGCACTGGGAGCCGCGCCCGAAGACCAGGATGGTGCCGTCCTCCTCGACGCGGGCCAGGTCGCCGGTGAGCAGCCAGCGGGTGCCCGCGGCGTCGGTGACGAACGTCCGCGCCGTCTTGTCCGGGTCGTTGTAGTAGCCGAAGGCGATGTCGCCGGCCTTGGCGACGGTGCCCATCTCGCCCGAACCCGGCTCGACCGGGCGCAGGTCCTCGTTCAGGACGGCGAGGGTGGCGGTGGCGTTGGGCTTGTACTTCAGGCCCGACTCCGGGGAGGAGCCGGCGACGGCGGAGGCGGTGTAGCCGGACTCGGTGGAGCCGAAGCTGTCCATGATGATCACGTTGGGCAGCAGTTCCTGTAACCGGTCGCGCACGACGCCGGTGAGGATGGCGCCGGTCGAGCTGAGCACCATCAGCGACGCCAGGTCGTAGCCGCCGGCGGCGATCTCGTCGGCCAGGGGCCGGGCCATGGCGTCGCCGGTGATGTTGACGGTGAGGACCCTCTCGCGTTCGATGGCGCGCAGCACCTCGGCGGCGTCGAACCTGCGCGTGTACACGACGGTTGCGCCCATCCACCAGGAGATGAACGTGGCCATCTGCGCCGCCCCGTGCATCAGCGGCGCGGCGGGCATCATGATGATCGGGTTGGAGCTCACCGCCGTCTCGATGACCTGGCCCGGCTCCTTGTGCGGCTCGCCGTAGGGGTTGCCGCCGCCGAAGGCCATGAACAGGTCCCTGGTGCGCCACATGACGCCCTTGGGCATGCCCGTCGTCCCGCCGGTGTAGATGATGTAGAGGTCCTCGCCCGACCGCCGGGGGAAGCCCTCCCGCCCGTCCGGCCGGCCGATGACGGCCTGCTCGTAGGGCACGGCGCCCTCGACGCGCGACGGGCCGCCGACGGCCACCAGCGTCTCCAGCCTGGCGCACTTCGGCGCGGTGGCGGCCACCCGGTCGTCGAACTCGGTGTCGTACAGCAGCGCCACGATGTCGGAGTCGGTGTAGAGGTACAGCAGCTCCGACTCGACGTACCGGTAGTTGACGTTGACCGGCACCGCCCTGATCTTGAGCGTGGCGAGCAGCGCGGCGATGTACTCGACGCCGTTGTACATCTGGATGCCGACGTGCCGTCCCGGGCCGACGCCGCGTTCCATCAGGAAGTGCGCGAGGCGGTTGGCGTGCGCCTCCAGCCCGGCGTAGGTCAGGCGTGCCTCTCCGCAGACGACGGCCACGCGGTCCCCGATCGCGTCGGCCAATCCCTCGAACAGGTCGGCGTGGTTGAACTCCATCGGGGACTCCTCACAACTGGTCGCCGGCGGCCCTCACTGCTTGCCCCCCGATGTGCTCGCTCCATGGTGGCCCGGAACGGGCTCACGACTCATCCCCCGGCATGCGGAGCGCCTTTCACGGCTTGTCGCTTCCGACGATCCACATGGCGAAGAACTGCGCGCCGCCCCCGTAGGCGTGGCCGAGCGCGCGGCGCGCCCCCTCGACCTGGTGCTCGCCCGCCTTGCCCCTGACCTGCAGAGCCGCCTCGGCGAAGCGGATCAGCCCGGACGCGCCGATGGGGTTGGAGCTGAGCACGCCCCCGGAGGCGTTCCAGGGGATGTGACCGGAGAGCGCCGTGGCGCCGGACTCGGTGAGCTTCCACCCCTCGCCCTCCCCCGCGAAGCCGAGGTTCTCCAGCCACATCGGCTCGTACCAGGAGAACGGCACGTACACCTCGGCGACGTCGATCTCGCGCAGCGGGTCGGTGATCCCGGCCTGGCGGTAGACGTCGGCGGCGCAGTCCTTGCCGCCCTGCGGGTTCACGGTGTCGCGGCCCGCGCGGAAGATCGGCTCTGAGCGCATGGCGCCGCCGTGGATCCACGCCGGGGTGCCGGTCACCTTGTCCTCGGCGGCCAGCACCATGGCGCAGGCCCCGTCGGAGGACGGGCAGGTGTCCAGGTAGCGGATCGGCTCCCACAGCATCGGCGTGGACTCCACCATCCGCCGGTCGATGCCCGGGATCCTCAGGTGCGCGTAGGGGTTCTTGAGCGCGTTGAGCCGGTCCTTGACGGCGACGAGCGTGCCGATGTGGTCGGGGGCGCCCGAGCGGCGCATGTACTCGCGGATGTGCGGCGCGAAGTACCCTCCGGCGCCGACGACCAGGGACGCGGTGAACGGCAGGTGGGTGGACAGCGCCCAGGTGGCGTTGGACTCCGACTGCTTCTCGAAGGCGACCACGAGCACGCGGTCGTGCACGCCGCCCTGGACGAGGGAGGCGCCGACCAGCGCGGTCGAGCCGCCGACGCTCCCCGCGGTGTGGACGCGGGTGACCGGCTTGCCCGCGGCGCCGAGCGCGTCGGCGAGGTAGGCCTCGGGCATCATGACGCCCTCGAACAGGTCGGGCGCCTTGCCGATGACGACGGCGTCGATGTCCTTGAAGGTCAGCCCGGCGTCCTCCAGGGCGCGCAGCGCGGCCTCGCGGACCAGGCCGGCGATGGAGACGTCGCGGCGTTTGGTCTGGTACTTGGTCTGGCCGACCCCGATGACGGCGCAGCGGTTTCCCATGGTCAGGCCTCCAGGACGGTGACGAGGTTCTGCTGGAGGCACGGCCCGGAGGCGGCGTGGGCGACGGCGCGGCTCGCGGCGCCCTCCATGACGCGCCGCGCGGCCTCGCCGATGCGGATGAGCCCGGTCGCCATGACGGGGTTGGCGGCGAGCGGGCCGCCGGAGGGGTTGACGACCGTGCCGGGCGGCAGCCCGAGCGCCTCGCGCAGGATGACCTCCTCGTGGCTGAACTGGGCGTGCAGCTCGGCCACCTCGACGGGTCCCTTGCCGACGCCCGCGGCCCGGGCCGCGTCGGCGGCCGAGACGGACCGGGCGAGGTCGCGCATGCCGAGGTAGTGCGGCTCGGCGCGGTGCGCGATGCCGGTGATCCACGCGGGGCGTTTGCCGAGTTGCTTGGCGAGGTCTCCGGCGGCCAGGACGATCGCCGCCGCGCCGTCGGTGATGGGCGCGATGTCGCTCGCGCGCAGCGGCCGCACGTCGTACTCGTCGTCACCGGGACCACCGGAGTCACCCGGGTCGGGCAGGTCGAGCGCGTACGGGTTGGCCCGGCCGTCGGCGCGGCTGCGCCGGACGATCTCGCGCAGTTCGGCGGGCGTGGCGCCGACCGCGTCCGCCTGGAGTGCGGCGTAGGACACCTGGTCGAGCCCGAGCGGCGCCAGGTAGTAGGGGTCGAGCTGGAGCGTCATGATCTCGCGCAGGTCGCCCATGGAGGTCTTGCCGTAGCCGTAGACCAGCGCCGAGTCGACGTCGCCGTGCTGCAGCCGCACCCACGCCTCGTACAGGGCCCAGGCGGCGTCCATCTCGACGTGGCTCTCGGAGATGGGCGGCCAGGCGCCGATGGCGTCCAGCGCGGACACGAACGAGAACGGCGCCCCGGCCAGATAGTCGCAGCTTCCCGAGCAGGTGAAGCCGAATCGCGTCAGGCCGGTGCGCTCCTTGACCTCCTGGATGACGGGCCCGATGAGCTCGGGCTCGTTGAGGCCCTGGTCCTCACCGGTGTGCCTCGTCTGGGCGAACGCGATGACCGCCACCTCACGCACGCGGACCTTCCCCTCACAGCCGGACGTCCGGCTCGCCCGTGGGGGCGAACCACCTGATGTTGCTCATCGACATGGTGCGCTCCTCGGGGGGCACCCAGACGGCCTTCACCCGCATGCCCTGCCGCACCTCGTGGGCGGGGACGTCGCCCATGAGCGCGATCATGGGGACGTCGGCGCCGTCGAGCAGGATGTAGGCCGACACGAACGGCACCTGCGGGGCGCGGGGGTCGGGCAGGTTGTTGATGGCGAAGGTGGTGACGGTGCCGGTGCCGGGCAGCACGACCTCCTCGGCGATGGCCGAGCCGCACTCGGGGCAGGAGGTGCGGTAGGGCACGTAGACCTTGTCGCAGCGGGCGCAGCGCCCGGCGATGAAGACCCCGTCCCTGACGCCCTCGAGGAAGCGGGTCAGCGAGCGGCCGGGCTGCACGCGGTACTCGGTGCGGACGTGCGCGGTGATCGTGGTGACCTCGGGCACGAAGCAGGCGATGTCGGTGATGTGGCCGGCGCGCTCGCCGTCCGGCCGGAACCGGGGCCGTACGCGCAGCCCGGGGCGCATGGCCTTGGCCGTGCCGGCGTCGACGGCGTGCACCAGCGCGGTGTCCGCGCCGTCCAGCCTGACCAGGGCCCAGGCGAACGGCCGGTCGAGGGGGTGCCCCTTGCGGGGCGTGCCCACCCAGGCCCAGCTCTGGACGGTGCCCCCCGGGCCGACCTGGACGTACTCCTCGGTCACCGCTTCGCCGGTCGCCGGGTCGTACTCCAGCGGCGGCACCAGGACGCGGCCGTCGGCGGTGCGCACGCCAACGATGCGCCCGTCGCGCAGCTCGGTGAGGAAGCGGCCGATCACCGGGCCGGTGGTGCGGGTGTACCCGCCGGGGAACTCCAGCACGTGCTCGGCGACCAGCGGCACCGGCGGTGGCACCGGGCTCTGCAGGGGCGGCAGGCCCCCGGGATGCGCGGTCCCGGGCGTCGCGGTGTCGGGCTTCCCGGGGAGGGGCCCTTCAGATGGCACGGTCTCGGCCCTCCCAGTACGGGTCGCGGAGCTTGCGTTTGAGGAGCTTGCCGTTCGGCTCGCGCGGCATCTCGGCGATGAAGTCGATGGTGCGCGGCCACTTCATGCGGGCCAGCCGGCCCTCCAGCGAGCGCAGGATCTCCTCGGCCAGCTCGGGGCCCGGCGCGACGCCCGCCGCCGGCTCGACGACGGCCTTGATCTGCTCGCCCCACTCGTCGTCGGGGATGCCGAAGACGGCCACGTCGGCGACCTTGGGATGGACCATCATCTCGTTCTCGATCTCCGCCGGGTAGATGTTGGCGCCGGCCGAGATGATGACGTCGGCCTTGCGGTCGCAGAGGTACAGGAAACCCTCTTCGTCCAGGTAGCCGATGTCCCCCACGGTGAAGTGGTCGCGCAGGCGGCCCGCCTCGGTCTTGTCAGGGTCGCCCTTGTACTCGAAACGGACCCCGGCCATCTTCATGTAGACGGTGCCCGGGGTGCCGGTGGGGACCGGGCGCAGGTCGTCGTCCACGATGAGCAGTTCGCTGATCGGCCAGGCCGAGCCGACCGTGCCGGGGTGCTTCTTCCACGCCTCCGGGGTGGCGATGGTGCCGCCGCCCTCGGTGGCCGCGTAGTACTCGTAGACGCAGTCGCCCCACCAGTCGAGCATGGCCCATTTGACCGGGACGGGACAGGGCGCGGCCGCGTGGATCATCCACTTCAGCGAGGACAGGTCGTAGCGATGCCTGACCTCGTCGGGCAGGGCGAGCAGCCGCTTGAAGTGGGTCGGCACCATGTGGGAGTTGGTGACGCGGTGCTTCTCGCACAGCCGCAGCATCTCCTCGGCGTCCCATTTATCCATGTAGACGAGCGTGTGCCCCATGTGCAGGGCCGTGCCGCCGAACTGCGTGACCGCGGTGTGGTAGTTCGGCGAGGTCACCAGGTGCGCGTTCGGCGGGCCGGGCGTGATGCCGAACAGCGAGAGCAGGAACGTCATCAGCTCGGCGCCGTCGTCGGGGTCCAGGCCGCTGAGCGGGCGGCGGACGCCCTTGGGCCTGCCGGTCGTCCCGGAGGTGTAGTGCATGGTCGCGCCCGCGGTGCGGTCCGGCGGCGGCGTGTCCGGGTACCCGGCGGTGAGGTCGTCCACCGTGCGGAAGCCGTCGACGCGCCCGAAGGAGAACCGGCGGCCGGCGTCGATGGCCTCGGCGCCCCGCGCCCCCTCCTTGGCGTAGCGCTCGTGGACGAACAGCGCCTTGGCCTCGCTGTCGGCGACGATGTAGGCGATCTCGGGCCCGGTCAGGTGCCAGTTGATCGGCGTGTAGTACCAGCCCGCCTGGAGCGCGGCCAGGTAGAGCGTGAGGCCGTCGGCGCCGTTGGGCACCAGGCCGCACACGCCGTCCCCGGCCCGCAGCCCGAGGCCGCGAAGGGCGTGGACCAACCGGTTCGCGCGGGCGAGCAGCTCGCCGGCGGGGTGTGGCGTGCCGTCGGGGTCCACGGCGGCGATCCAGCCGGGATCGGCCTGCGCGAGCCTCCAGAAGCCGAGCGAGCCCATGGGAACTCCCTTGTCCGGTTGCGCCGTACCTTCCCGGATGCGCCGAAGTGAAGCACGTTCTCGGTTTCCCGACAACCCTGGCGTTACGGCAGGTTCACGAACAAGAATCTGTTCTAGTTCGCAGCGGCAGACTAACCCCGGACGGCCGCGTCGAACAAGCGCTTGATAGGACCGCTCAGCCCAGGAAGGTGTCCTCCATGGAGCTCCTGCCCATCAGCACCCAGCACTGCCGGGTCGAGCGGGACGGCCACGTCGTCATCGTCACGATGGACCGCCCGGAGGCCAGGAACGCCCTGTCCACCGACATGCTGGTCGGGCTCGCCGACGCGTGGGCCTACATCTCCGCCGAGCCGGAGGTCCGGGTGGGCATCCTCACCGGCGCGAACGGCACCTTCTGCGCCGGCGCCGACCTCAAGGCGATGGGCGCGCCGCCCGCCGACGAGCGGGTGGCCCGGCGCGCCCAGGAGATCCCCGACGTGCACTGGAAGGGCCTGCTGCGCGACGGCGACGCGCTGCCCGCCAAGCCGATCGTCTGCGCGGTCGAGGGGTACGCCGTCGCGGGCGGCACCGAGCTGCTCGTCGGCACCGACCTGCGCGTGGTGGGCGAGTCGGCCACGCTGGGCCTGTTCGAGGCCAGGCGGGCGCTGTTCCCCATGGGCGGCAGCGCCGTCCGGCTGCCGCGGCAGATCCCCTACGCCTTCGCCATGGACATCCTGCTGACCGGCAGGCCCGTCACCGCCCAGGAGGCGCTGACGATGGGCCTGGTCAACCGGGTCGTCCCAGACGGCCAGGCGCTGACGGCCGCGCGGGAGATCGCCGACCAGGTCGCCGCCTGCGGCCCGCTCGCCGTGCAGGCCATCCTGCGCGCCTACCGCGACACGCTCGGCATGCCCGAGCCGGAGGCCCTGAAGGTCTCCGACGCCATCGGCTGGCCGGTCATCGGCTCCCAGGACGCCAAAGAAGGCTCACGCGCCTTCCGCGAGAAGCGCCCCGCCGTGTACCGAGGCGAATGAGCCTCGCCTCCGCACGCCAGGCGCACCGCACGCTGGCCGCACCGCACGCGAGACTCACCGCATGCGGGCCCTTGTCACGCGACCTACGACCTTCAAGGGCGACCCCCCGACGCGCGGGCGCGTCAGGGCCGGTGACCGCGGCGACGTCAGCCGGTCACGGGCCGGGGGCGGAGCCCGGCGCTCCGCCCCCGGTCTCGGGGGACGGCACTGGCCGGGGTCCGCCAGGCCGCTCGACAACCTTGGAGCCCCCGTGGTGCGAGGGCTCTCTAGGTCAGTCGCGTCGGGACTAGCAAAGCCTCAGACGTCGAATTCCCCACCCTTGACACCCTTCACGAAAGCCGACCACCCGCCCGGCGTGAAGAGGAGAGCGGGACCGGTGGGGTTC
Source organism: Sphaerisporangium rhizosphaerae (assembly GCF_042665155.1). Classification (NCBI taxonomy): domain Bacteria; kingdom Bacillati; phylum Actinomycetota; class Actinomycetes; order Streptosporangiales; family Streptosporangiaceae; genus Sphaerisporangium; species Sphaerisporangium rhizosphaerae. Next base: position 79,155 of record NZ_JBHTCG010000025.1, read on the forward strand.
TTGCTGTCCCTGACACCGATGACACCCGGCAGGTTGCCGGCGACTTCGACGCAGTTGTTGCCCCCACCGCTGTAGCTGCTCTTGCGCCAGCGGGCGTTGGGAAGATCAGTCATTCGAGTTGTTCCTTGGTGTCGGTGATGAGCCCGATGGATTCCTCCGGGATCAGAGCGACATCGCGGATGCGCTCAAAAGCCACTTTATAGCGGTCGACCTGCTCTGAGCTCTCCACGTACACGTCCCCTGCCGTGCTTTCGATGTATGCGACATCAGGATCGACCTCGTCGGGGAAGGACAAGATCGTGAAGGCTCCTTCAAGGCCGGCGTGGGCTCCAGCGCTGTAGGGAAGAACTTGGATAGTCACGTTGGGTCGCCGTGCGGCGATGATCAAAGCTTCCAACTGGTCATGCATCAGCGCACGGCTTCCGATGCGACGGCGTAGGACGCCTTCATCCAGTACGGCGTGTAGCTGTGGCGCGTTGGTCCGGCTCAAGAGGGTCCGCCGTGCCATGCGGGCCATGACCCGCCGGTCGATCTCCTGGGGATCGTACTGCTCAGGACGCACCACGCTGATCACCGTGCGCGCGTAGTCCTCGGTCTGGAGAAGGCCGGGCACAAGCTGGACTTCCCATTGATGGATCAGGGACGCCTCGTCTTCCAGCGCGACATACGAGCCGGTGAACACATCGGCATACGCCGTCCACCATCCTCGGCGGCGGACTTCCTTCGCGAGTTCCACCAGGGCGGCACGGGTCGATGACGGCGTGCCGTAGAGATCACAGATCTGTGCCACGTCGGCGGTGCTTGCGCGAGTGCGACCGGTCTCGATGCGGCTTACCTTGCTGCGGCTCCACCCGAGTTGAGCGGCTGCGCCTTCGGGGCTGAGCCCGGTCGCCTCTCGCATCTTACGAAGTTCCCTGGCGAGGCGGCGTAGCCGGACTGTGGGACTGTGCGCGATCGACATACGCACAGTCTGCCGGATTCACGTCTCTGCCAATGGTCGAATGCTCAAGTTATAGCGAATCTGCACAGTGCATCGACACCACGCACATATCGCGAACATCATGGCGTTCACCAAGGCGGATGGAGAGCGAATGACAAGCCAGGATCTTGTGCGCGGTCGCTCCAAGAGGAGCAACGCCGCGCCCGCCACGACTGCGCGGGCTTCTCGAAGTGCGAGAGAGCAGCAGTATCTCTACTTGGTTCGGCTGGCCTGGAACCTGAACCGGCGGGGCCTGCGCGCGGCGGTGGATCTCCCCCTGAAGACCGAGCCCGTCCTGATGGTGACCCGGACGGCGACGGCTTCACTGCGGGTCATGGCGTACTGCGCCAAAGGGACATGGGTCTACACCTGGGGCCGGGGCCGGGATCAGCAGGTGCGGGCGCTGGCGGACGACGCGGCCGAGCGGATCTGGGAGGTCGCGCAGTGAGAACGGTGGGCGATCTTCTCGGCAAGGTCGATCTCCTGGGGCTGGAAAGTTCGGTCAAGATCGCACGAGCGTATGTGTGCTCGGTGCTGGACCGGGCCAGGTGGCGGGACCTGGAGGACGTCGAAACCCTGGTGAGTGAGGTGTTCACCAATGCGGTCCGGCATTCGGAGTCGGGCCGCCGACCGGGTGGTGTGGTGCAGGTGCGGATCTACGAGGACGGCGACAGGGTTCGAGTAGAGATGACCGACGAGGGTTCGCCCAACAGCATTCCGACGATCCCCGTTCAGGCCAGCCTCTTCAGTGAGAGCGGCCGGGGCCTGTGGATGGTACGGGAGCTGTCCTCATCGTGGGGGTGGGGACAGGACGCCAGCGGGCGCACGGTCTGGTTTGAGGTCCGGTCATGACGGGCTTCGGATCGTCGCCTTTCAACTGGAGTCGCGGGCAAGCGGCCTGGATGACGGTTGGCAGATCGCACAGATCGCACCGATCGCACAGATCGACATCGTCTATAGGGCTGCCGGCCGAAGAGGTCGCCCGCTCGATCGCCCGTGATCACCCCGCCGAGCACCGCCGTTGGGCTCCGGTGACGACATGGGACGTGAGCAGCTACCTGACGGGCTGGTCCCGGTTGCCCGATCTTCCCTCGACCCGGCTGTCCTGGGTGCGCAGCCTGGGTGACGATCATGTTCCGCCGGACCGCGAGGTGATCCGCCCGCCGCCTGGGCGAGCATTCGGACGGCGGACCGTTGCCGCCCTCGATCCGGGAGCGACGCGCGACTTCTCCCGCATCGCCGCCCCATCCATCCTCGTCAACACTTTTTCAAAACACCAGCACAGCGAATGGTATTTCGCTGCGCAAATTCAACGGCAAGCACACCATGCCAAAATGCGTATTCGCGGAAAGGCTCGCCATGTCGGGCCGGTCGAGTTAGGATCGGCTCGCAAGCCAAGACGCGGTAACCAGTCTTGAAACGAGGTGAATGAATGCTTCACAGTGATCTGGGCGAAAGGGACGACAGCAGCGGAGCCGGGTCCTGCCTATCGGCCCTGGATGCTGCGCAACCGTGGGGCTTGACTCGAATGTCCCCCCTGCCTCCGGCTTCTTCGTTCTCCTACAGCACTGTTCGTCTCGATCCCGTATCTCAGCAGGCCGTGCACGTCGGCCCGGGAGGTGAGCCGATCAAGGCGGGGGCCCGTCTCAAGTGGAGCGTTTCTCGGGAATGCAAGCACGGTTCGGGCTCGGTGGGGTCCTCGCAACTTTGCCATGTCCATATGTGAGCCACCCGTGGACGCTCGCGGAAGCGGAGCACAAGCCTCTCCAGCTCGCGACGGCGCAGCGAGCCGGATTCATCGTACCGGCCACGCTCATCACTAATCGCGTGGAGGATGCGCGCGCGTTCGCGGTCCAGCACGGCCCGATCATCTACAAGCCGCTGCGGAGTACTTCCTACGTTGACCCAAACGGCGACTTGTGCACCATCTGGACGACCCTCGTCGATCCGGCCGAGTTGGACGAAACCGTGAATCACACGGCACATCTGTTCCAGGCTTACGTGACCAAGCATGCCGATCTTCGCGTGACCGTGGTCGGGGAACGCGTGTTCTGTGTCCAAATTGATTCCGATCTGCTTGACTGGCGAGCAGATTATGACAGGCTCACTTATAGAGTCGTTGATCCTCCGTCCGGCCTCGGCGAAAGATGCATGACCTACTTGAGATGCTGTGACTTGCGCTTCGGAGCATTCGACTTCGCCCTTACCGAAGACGGCCCGGTATTCTTAGAATGCAATCCGAACGGTCAATGGGGATGGCTCGAAGACCAGACGGGATTGCCCATCGCCCGCGCCGTCGCTGATCTGCTCTTGGAGGACTCATCGTGAACGTCCCCGCCACCGATGCATCGCATTTCCGGCGTGCCCTGGCGGAGCACTTCCCGCAGTCGGCATGGCGTGAAGCCGTCGAGTCCGTCCCACGTGAACTGTTTCTCGGGGCGGCGATCTACCGGGCCACCGAATACGGGGACCGGTGGGAGGTGATCCGGCGTGATGAGGTTCCCGCCGACGAGTGGCTCCGCCTCGCCTACAGTGACGAGACCTGGGTAACGCAGGTGGGCGGGGTCATGGCCGATGACGCGACCGGTCGCACGTCAGGGCCACCGACATGTTCGTCAACCATGCCCGGATTGGTCGTGCGGATGTTGGAGGCCGCGCAAATCTCCGGGGGCGCGAAGGTTCTGGAGATCGGGACGGGGACCGGCTATTCAGCAGCGCTGATGTGCCACCGTCTCGGAGATGGCGCCGTGACATCGATCGAGTACGATCCCGCAGTCGCCGGCCACGCCCGCACAGCATTGGCCGCTGGGGGATACGCACCTACGCTGGTGGTCGGCGATGGGCTCTCGGGTTACGAGAAGAACGCCGAGTATGACCGGCTGATCGCCACCTGTTCGGTGCGCTACATCCCCATGCCGTGGATGTGGCAAGTCCGTGACGGCGGCACCATCACCACGCCACTGTGGGGATGGATGGGTGGGACGGCGTTCGCTCACCTGACCCTCGATGACGCAGGTTATGCCAGCGGGCGTTTTTTGCAGGACCGTCTCTACTTCATGACCGCGCGTCCACACCTGCCTCACCCGCTCTCGCACGCGGTGCTTCTTCGCGGGCCGTCACGACCGAGCAGGATCGACCCTAATCTCCTCGACCATGAAACCGGGGTCTTCGTCGCCCAACTCGCCGCACCATCGGCCCAGCGGTTGGGTACGGGGGACGAGACGATCCTGGTCGATGTCGCTACCGGCTCACAAGCGAGCAGCAGTAAGACGGCAGAAGGCGAATGGGTGGTTCGGCAGCATGGCCCGTTGCGGCTCTGGGACGCCGTCGAAGATGCCATTGAGACGTGGCAACAGGCCGGTTCGCCCGATCAATCAGCGTTCGGTCTCAGGGTCACGCGTGACCGGCAGTACGTCTGGCTGGGAGACAACGACGGGCCAAGCTGGGACCTGCCCGTATAAGCGGAGTGTTCAAGGCGCGCCGGCTCGGTGGTGATCAGCAGCTCTTACCAGAACCTCGTTGAAACGACTGAATGAGTATCGTCTGGCACCCATAGAGGGCCTCGGCTGGTTCTCTGGTCGAGGGCCTTCACGCCTTGGTCCGTCGAACATGTCCGCTCGTGGAGTTCGACACATCTGACCAGGACCCCGCTGAAAACAGCTGAGTGAGGTCGGTAACCCATGGAGGCCCCCGTCCGGGCCATGGGCCGGCCGGTCATCCGCCGGTTACGGGCCGGTGGCGGCGTCCGGGGCTTCGCCGCCGGTCTCGGGGACGGCGCCGGCCGCCGGCGCGGGACGGGCCTGACCGGCGAGGGGTGCGAGGCGCCGCTCGGCGCCGTCGATCACCTGGAGGTCGGCCTTGGTGTGCGCGATGGCCGCGTCCACGAGCAGGGCGACGAGCGGGTCGGCGGCGTTCTCGCGGCGCAGCCGGGTGAGCCCGGCCAGGTCTGACAGGCAGGCCTGCCGCTGCGCCGAGGTGTAGTCCGAAAGGGCCCCGGCGCCGAGCCGGGTCGCGGCGAGCAGCTTGAGGAACATCTCGTCGCGGAAGCCGGACGCGCGCACGTGCGGCGTCGCGACCCAGGAGCTCAGCTCCTCGGCCCCACCGCCGGTCAGCTCGTAGAGCGTCTTGTCCGGCCGGTCGTTCTGCGTCACGTGGCTGCGCGTCACGTGCCCGTCCCTGACCAGCCGGTCGAGGATCTGGTAGAGGTGGCCGATGTTGAGGCCGCCCCACTGCGGGCCGATCGCCGCCTCGAAGCGGCTCTTGAGCTCGTACCCGTGGCTCGGGCCCTCGGCCAGCAGGGCGAGTACGGCGTGACTCAGCGGCATCTTTCCGACCTTCCCCTAGATTGTCGCAATCTATCGATAACACTCCATACATTGTGACAATGTATGGAGCCATGGGAGCAGGAGTCGCGTTACGGGGCGTCAGCCGCATCTACGGGTCGGCCAAGGCGCTCGACGACGTCAGCGTGGAGTTCGAGCCGGGCGGCGCGGTCGCGCTCATGGGCCAGTCGGGAGCGGGCAAGTCGACCCTGCTCCACCTCGTCGGAGGCATGGACCTGCCCGACGCGGGCGAGGTGGTGGTCGACGACCGGCCGCTCCCCCGCAAAGGACTGGACGCCCACCGGCGGCGCGTGGGGTTCGTCTTCCAGCGCTTCCACCTGCTTCCCGCGTTCAGCGTGCTGGACAACGTGCTCGCGCCCGTCCTGCCGTACCGGGTGGACTTCGACAGGAAGGCGCGGGCGCGGGAGCTGCTCGAAGCCGCCGGCCTGGACGGCCGGGAGCGGGCGCTGCCGGGCGAGCTGTCCGGCGGCCAGCAGCAGCGGGTGGCCATCGCCCGCGCGCTCATCGGCAACCCTCCTCTACTGCTCGCCGACGAGCCGACCGGCAACCTCGACAGCGCCACCGGAGAGGAGATCATGGACCTGCTCGCGGCGCTGCGCGGCCGGTACGGCATGACGATGATCATCGCGACGCACAACCCCGAGGTGGCCGCCGCCTGCGACCGGCTGGTCCGGCTCCAGGACGGCCGCATCGTGAGCGACGAGCGGGTGGCGCCGGCCGACGACGTGCTCGACCGTATCGGACGGCTCGGGTGATCCGGCTCGCCGCCTCGCGACTGCGGCACGGCGCCGGGCGCGCCCTGGTGCTCCTGCTCGGCATCCTGGTCGCCGCCACCGCCTTCACCGTCCTCACCGGCACGGCCGAGACCCAGCGGCTGCGCATCGTCGGCACGGTCGACGAGAACTTCCGCGCGCAGTACGACATCCTGGTCCGCCCGAAGGGGTCGGCGACGGCGCTGGAGCGCTCGTCCGGCCTGGTGCGGGCCAACTACCTGTCGGGCATCCACGGCGGCATCACGCAGGCCCAGTACGAGCGCATCAGGAAGCTGGACGGCATCGAGGTCGCCGCGCCCATCGGCATGATCGGCTACATGACCGGCACGGGGCAGGTCGACGTCCCCGTCACCGACGTGCTGGGCGAAGGGGAGCGCACCCTGCTGCGCGTCGAGCGCACCCGGGTGGCCGACCGCGGGCTCACCCGCATCCCGTACGCCCCGCACTACGCCTACATCACCCGGCGCCCGCTGACCTCCTCGATGCAGGAGGGCGCGGTGCTGCGGCACACCGGCGAACAGGTGACGCGCGACAAGAACGTGCCCATCGGGACATCCCTGTACTGGCAGCGGCTCACGCCGCGCTCGGGCCCGTTCCCCTTCGACGGCGGGCCCACCACCAGCGCCTGGTCCACGGCGAACGCGCAGGGCGACCGGTTTCTCGCGCAGACGAGGGGGATCCGTCCCGGCGAGGCGACGATCCAGCTCTGGCAGGAGTTCCCCCTGCTGCTCGCCGCGATCGACCCGCAGGCGGAGGCCGCGCTGGCCGGCCTGGACAAGGCGATGGTGGACGGCCACTACCTCGGCCGGCCGGAGGACACCCCCCGCGGGGAGATCCCGCTGATCGCGGCCGGCCGTCCCTACGCCGACCAGCAGGACGAGCTGGTCATCAGCAGGCTGCCCGCCAGGACCGCCGAGAAGGTGGTCACCGGCCTGCCGGCCAGGACGCTGCGGAGCGAGGTCACCCGGCAGCACGGACCCGTCGTCAAGAAGGTCACCGTCGGAACCGACCGGTTCTTCGCCGACATGCTCCACACCTGGCAGCACCCCGTCAGCGGCAAGTCCGTCGAGCAGTACATCTCCATGACCCGCTACTGGACGGCCGGCCCCGTCCAGTACGGCAAGGACGCCGATGGCCGGCTGAGGCCGGTGCCGGTGACCAACGACCCCAAGGTGTGGCAGGACCCCTTCCTCGCGTCGATCGTCCCCGAGATCGCCGGCGCGGGGTCGGCCCCCATCGGGTCGGCCGACGCCCAGTTCCGGCGGCTGGACCTGAACGCCATGAGCGGTGACGTGGTCAGGGACGACGCCATGCGGGTCGTCGGCCGGTTCGACCCCGAGAAACTCCCGGGCTTCTCTCCCCTGTCCTCGCTGCCGATGGAGACCTACAACCCGCCGTCGGTCGTCCCCGGCGACGACCGGACGAGCGCCCTGCTGAAGGGACGCGGCCTGCTGCCCTCCGACAACCTCGCGGGCTACCTGCAGCCGCCGCCGCTGCTGCTGACCGACCTGGCGAGCCTGCGGAGGATCGCCGGCCTCACGCAGGGCGGGCGGCTGGCGAAGGCGCCCCTGAGCGTGGTCAGGGTGCGGGTCGCGGGAGTGACCGGGCCCGACCCGGTGAGCAGGGAGCGCATCGGCCAGGTGGCCCGCGACATCGTGGCCGCCACGGGGCTCGACGTCGACATCACCATGGGCTCCTCGCCGCGGCCGGTCACCGTGGACCTGCCCGCCGGTTCCTACGGCCGGCCCGCGCTGACCGTCAAGGAGGGCTGGGTCGACAAGGGAGTGGCCTACCGGATCCTGCGGGAGTCCGACCGCAAGTCGCTCGCGCTGTTCGTGCTGATTCTCGCCGTGTGTGGGCTGTTCCTGGTGAACGCCTCCTCCGCGGCGGTGCGGACCGCCCGCACCGAACTGGGCGTGCTGGCCTGCCTCGGCTGGTCGCGGCGCAAGCTCTTCGGCGGCGTGCTGACCGAGACCGGCTGCGTGGGCCTGCTCGGCGGCCTGCTGTCGGCCGTGGTCGCCGTGCCGGTGTCGTCGTGGTTCGGGCTCCAGGTGCCGGCGCCGCGCGTCCTGCTCACCGTGCCCGCCGCGCTCGCCCTGGCGCTGGCGGCGGGGCTGGTCCCCGCGTGGCGCGCCTCGGCCGTGCCGCCGGTCGAGGCGGTGCGCCCGGCGGCGCGGGCCGGCCGCCGGGCCCGCTCGCCTCGCGGCGTCACCGGGATGGCCCTGGCCGGCCTCGCCCGGGTCCCCGCCCGTACGCTGCTCGGCGCCTCGACGCTCGCGGTGTGCGTGTTCGCGCTGACCGTGCTTCTCGGGGTGACCTACGGCTTCCGGGGCCGAGTGGTCGGCTCGCTCCTCGGGGACGCGATCGTGCTGCAGGCCCGTCCCGCCGACTACGCCGCGATCATGGTGATGTTCGCGCTCGGCACGCTGGCCGTCGCCGACGTCCTCTATCTCGGCGTGCGGGAGCGGGACGCGGAACTCGCCGCGCTGCGGGCGACCGGCTGGACGGGGCGCTCGCTCGCCAGGCTCGTCGTCTCGGAGGGCGTGCTCATCGGCCTGTCCGGCGGCGCCGCGGGGGCGGCCGCCGGCCTCGCGGCGACGGCCGTGCTCGCCGGGAGCCTGCCCTGGGCGGTGGCCGCCGGGGGCCTCGGCGCCTGCGTCCTGGCCGTCCTGCTCGCGGTGCTCGCCTCGGCGCTTCCGGCGGCGCTCGTCCAGCGCCTGCCGCTCGCGGCTATCCTCGCCCAGGCGTGACAGAGGAGAGGGGCGTCAGGCGCGGCCCTGGATCATCGCGTGGGTGCCCGAGGTGCGCCATGACCGCCCCGAGGCATCCAGGGCGGCCGACACCGGCTCGTCCACTCCGACGAGCACGTCGGACTTCAGGGTGCGCAGCGCGACGACCGGCCCGGGGAAGTAGGAGGTGACGGCCGCGAAGGGGGTGGCCGACGGCCAGAACCGGTCGCCGACCAGCCTGCGGTAGTTGAGGTCGCCCTTGGTGATGGTGAGAGCGGCCGAGGCGAACTCCTCGCGCAGGTCGTCCGGCATGTCGCTGTAGGGCAGCGGCGCGCAGGAGAAGGGGTGGGCGCGCAGCGCGAGGCGTCCCGCGCCCATCGCCCGCCAGAGTCTTTCGCCGGTCTTGCCCGCCTGCCCGGGGGCGCCGGCCAGCCGCCGCAGGGACGCCGCCACGTCGGCCGGCGTGGCGTCGGAGACGAAGTACGGCTGCGGCTTGACGTGCAGGACCACCTCGGCCGCGAGCCCCCGGTCGAGCAGGTGGTCGATCAGCACCAGGTCGGGCAGCAGCTCGCGCCCGGCGTTGTCGGCGAGCACACAGACCTTGCCCGGCGCGCGGTCGCGCAGCAGCGACCACAGCAGCGCGCCGTCGTCCACGACCAGCTCGCCGGCCGGCCCGGGCCCGCCGGTCGCGGTGATCGCGTGCGACAGGTCGGCGCGGTTGCCCCACAGCGACCCCAGCAGCACCCCGGCGGCCCGCTCGTCCTCGGGGAGCGTGGCGGCGTGGTCGAGCGCGGCCAGCTCGTCGTCCACCGCCGTGCTGTGCAGCTCGGCCTGCTTGGCCGGGCCGAAGGGGTCGACGCCGCGCCACGGGCCGTCCCCGAAGTAGCCGGTGGCCTCCAGCAGCTTGCGGTAGAAGTAGCTCTCGGCCCACAGGAACGGCACGTCCACCCAGCGCCTGCCGATCTTGCCGCGCCCCCACGCGGCCCAGGCGGCGTGGTCGTGGGCCGTGCCGTCGGGGCCGTCGGGGTCGTGGAGCGGCTCCATGACGTCGCGGACGACCTCGTCGAGCAGCGCGTCGAGGGCGCGCAGCCGGTCGGGGGTGTAGGGCAGCGCCTCCCTGACCTGCCGCACCAGGATGGGGTGCCGCTCGCGGAACACGCCCAGGGCGTACGCCCCGGGAACGTTGCCCATGATCTCGGGCGCGTCCATCGCCTCCGGCATCCGCTTCCACCCCTCCGCTCGCCTTCCGCCCAGTAAACCGCACGGCCGCCACCCGCCCGGGAGGCCGGGCCGGGTGGAACGGCGCGCACGGGGACGGCGAGCGGGGGACGGCGAGCGCGGCGGCGTCAGTCGGCGGTGAGGCGTCCGAGGCGTTCGACGGCCTCGACGTACTCCTCGACCAGGTCGAACACCACGTCCTTGGCGGACTTCACCTGGTTCATCGCGCCGATGATCTGCCCGGCGGGGAAGGTGGCCAGCTCGCCTGCGTCGGAATTGCCGATGCGGCGCAGGGCGCCGGAGATCAGCATGAACTGCAGCGGCATCGGCAGCGTGCCCGGCGACTCGGCCGACTCCCAGGCGTCGGTCCACTCGTTCTTGAGCAGCCGCGCGGGCTTGCCCGTCCAGGAGCGGGACCGCACGGTGTCGCGCGAGGTGGCCGCGAGGATCTTCTGCCGGGCCAGTTCGGGGGTGTCGGCCTCCTCGACGGTCAGCCACAGCGATCCGGTCCAGACGCCCTCGGCGCCGAGCGCGATGCCCGCGGCCATCTGGCGGCCCGACCCTATGCCGCCCGCGGCCAGGACGGGGACGTCCACGGCGTCCACGACCTGCGGGATCAGCACCATCGTGGAGATCTCGCCGGTGTGCCCGCCGGCCTCGGTGCCCTGGGCGACCACGACGTCCACGCCGACCTCGACCTGCTTGATCGCGTGGCGCGGGGTCGAGGCGAGCGCGGCGACCTTGACGCCCTTGGCGTGGGCGAGGTCCACGACGTCCTTGGGCGGCGGGCCGAGCGCGTTGGCCAGCAGCGCGATCGGGTGCTTGAGCGCCGTCTCGACCTGGGGCCGGGCGGTGGCGTCGGTCCAGCCGAGCAGCACCCGTCCGGCCTCGGCGTCGCCGGAGAGCGGCGGGACGCCGTGCTGGGCGAGCAGGTTCTCGACGAACGCCCGGTGGCCGTCGGGGATCATCCCCTGGAGCCTGGCCACCAGGTCCTCCGGCGAGTCGACGCCGAGGTCGGCTCCGGCGTAGGAGGCGGGCATGACCACGTCCACGCCGTACGGCTTGCCGTCGACGTGGTCGTCGATCCACTTGAGCTCCATCTCGAGCTCTTCCGGGGTGAAGTAGAGGGCCCCGAGCACACCCATGCCGCCGGCGCGGCTGACCGCGGCGACGACGTCCCGGCAGTGGCTGAAGGCGAAGATCGGCAGCTCGATCCCGAACATGTCGGTGACACGTGTCCGCATGGCACGAATGTACGACCGCCGCCGCACAAACTGCAACGTGTTCTAACAGGAGGTCGTGATCACACGCGAGGGCCCCGTGGCGCACGGACGATCACGGTGCCGGCCCCCTACGAGAACACGTTCCACGCGCTCGGGTCACCACAGCGGACACGCCGAAGGACCGGCAGCCCGGGGCCGTCCGCGACCGTCGACCGGCCGGGCGCCGCAAGGGGCGCCGGCATCGCCGTGCCACGACCCACCGACCCGGCGCCGACCGCCTCCAGCACATGACGGGAGGAGAGCCACGCCCGGTCGTAGCCCGCGGCCACCTGGCCGCGGGCTACGCGCCCACGGAGCGGGGGCGGGAGCGGCTCACCCCCAGCAGGACGACGCCGAGGCGCGCGGCCACCTGGCTGCGGGCTACGCGCCCGCGGAACGGCGGCGGGAGCGGCTCGCCACCAGCAGGACGACGCCGAGGACCACGACCACCAGGCCGACGACCAGCATCACCAGGGGCACGGTGGTCTTGAGCAGGGTGATCTGGTCCTTGCCGTCGATGGCGCCCTTGACCAGCCTGTCGACGGTCTCGGGGGTCATCTTCGCCGTGGCGACCAGGGCGACCGAGCGCTCCACACCGTCCTTGGTCTTGAGGACCTCGTGACGCTGCTGCTCCTGCTTCACCGGGGACCCGCTGACCGGCTCGACCCAGTAGGTGACGACGCCGTCGTAGAAGCGGTCGACCTGCACGTCACCGGTCTGCTCCATGCCGATCGCCGAGGCGGGCGCGGTCAGCGTGGCGATCTTGGTCGGCGGGACCTTCTGCTCGAACTTGTACACCTGCAGCCCGTTGACGGTGTCCTCGCCGACGAACGCGGCGTCGAAGGACTGCTTGGCCGAGGAGTTGAAGACCTTGTAGGTCTTCTTCTCGGTGCCGAACGGGAACAGGTAGATCTGGCCGGTCATCTGGACCGGCTCCTTGTCCACGTTGGCGCCGCAGCAGTCGACGCCCTCCCCCGTGTACTTGTTGAAGGCGCTGCGCCGCTGGTCCATCTGGATGTTCGGCTGCCCGTTGGTGACGTCGTTGACGGCGGTGAACTCGTCCCACACCACCCGGTCGCCCTTGGCCTCGGCCACGTCGCCGCGCGTGGTCACCGTGATGTCGAGGCTGGCGTTGAGCACCTTCACCTTGGCGATGCTGAAGTACTGCGCGTCGTCGGCGCGCAGCTCGGAGACCCCGTAGTAGTCGGCGGGCGCCGCGACCAGCTTCCCGGCCGCGTAGAAGCGGATGAGCGGCGCCAGCGTGATGAGAAAGGCCCCGATCGCGATGAGAACGACTCCAGTGATGCGTCGCATCAAAATCCTCCGGGGTTAACCGACAGCCGGATACTCGGACCGTTTGTCCAATAGCGCGTATGTTGTCCGCGATCGTAGTGCTGCGTGTGTCTTCCGTCACTCACTCGCCCGCCAAATTGATAGAAACGTGTTCTACCTGGGGTGGGGTGGAGCGGGCGACCGGCGGCCGCCGCCCCGGTTCCTCCGCGCCGCACCGGCCGCCGAGCCGCCGTTCACGCTTCTTGACAGAGCAGGGCGAGGATGACTCGCCTTTTTTCGACGACCTCGCCCAGCATCATCGCAGCTCAGCGGCGCGATCAGCATGATCCTACAAATTGCAGTCAGATTTGGTGACATATCGGCATTGCGGGCATAACATCCCGGCCGTACGTTCCCGGTATGGATCTGGAGCTCCGTCACCTCAAGATCGTGCGCGCGGTCGCCGAGGCAGGGAGCGTCACCAAGGCGGCCACCCAGCTAGGACTGGCTCAGCCGTCGCTCACCGCGCAGCTCAAACGGATCGAGCGCACGCTCGGAGGCGCCCTCTTCGAACGCGACCGCAACGGCGCCCGGCCGACCCCCCTCGGCGAACTCGTCCTGACCCGGGCCCGCGTCCTGCTGCCCGCCGTGCGGGAACTTCAGGAAGAGGCGGTGCGCTTCGCCAACACCTACACCGGCATCGCGGGCTTCCGCATCGGCGCCACCCACGGGCCGATCCTCGGCGGCCTCGTCGAACGCCTCACCGGCGCCCATCCCTCCACCCCCATCAGCACCCGCACGTCCTGGTCGGCGCGGGAGCTGACCACCCTGGTCGGCGCCGGACGGCTGGACTTCGCCCTCATCGGCACCTGCGGGGAGTCGGCACCACCGGCCGCCGAGGCCATGACCTGGGCCGTCGTCGGCACCGACCCGGTGTTCGTGCTCTTACCCGAAGACCATCCGCTGGCCGGCGACAAGGAGGTGGAGCTGTCCGGGCTCGCCGGCGAGGGCTGGGCCGTCGCGCCGGGGGACGGCTGCTTCGCCGACTGCTTCGCCGGGGCGTGCGCCCGCGCCGGGTTCGTCCCCCGGCACATGTACGAGACCGACGTCTCCACCTGCCTGCACCTGGTCAAGGCGGGCAAGGCCGTGGCCCTGTGCCAGGCGACGTTCGAGCTGAGCGCCGGGCTGGTCATGATGCCCGTCGCCGGGACCCCGCTGCGCTGGAGGCACCTGCTGGGATGGCACTCCGACTCCCTGGCCGCCCGCACGGCCCCCCTGGTCACCGACCACGCCAGGGACGCGCACGCCGAGGCCGTCCGGCGCAACGACCGCTACACCGACTGGCTGACCGCCAACCCGAGGTTCGGCATGATCCCCTGACCCGTGGCCACGCCTCCCCGAGCGGCGATACGGCACGATCCGTCATCCGTGCGCGCTTCCATAACGCGGCGATAGGGACCAAACGATAGCTCCGCGCCTGGCGTGAGCGCAGTTACGGTGACGACACCCCCCAAACACCGAGGAGAGAGCCCATGCTCCGCAGACGCACGGTCACCGCCGGATGCGCTCTAGCAATCAGTGTCCTCACCCTCATGGCAGCCCCGGCCGTCGCCGAACGCGCACCGGCCGCCGCGAGCCCCAAGCCCGCCCCCGCGATGATCGACGCGATGACCCGCGACCTCGGCATCAACAAGGAGCAGGCCGAGTCCCGCCTTCTCAACGAGGCCCGGTTCATGGGCGTCGAGAAGTCCTACACCGACAAGCTCGGCGCCGGTTACGCCGGTTCCTGGCTCAGCGGGCCCACCTCCTCGACCCTGACGGTCGCCACCACCGACGCCGCCGCGCTCACCGGCATCCAGGGCACCGGCGTGCGGGGCAAGCTGGTCGCGCACAGCCTCGCGACCCTCGACGCGGCCAAGGCCGCCCTGGACAGGACCGCCGCCACGCAGGCGCACGGGTCGACCCCGGTGTGGTTCGTGGACGTGCCCACCAACAGCGTGGTCGTCCAGTCGTCGCAGCCGGCCGAGGCCCAGGCCTTCATCGCCGCCAGCGGCGTGGACGCGTCCCTGGTGCGGGTCGAGCAGTCCAGCGAGCAGCCCCAGACGTTCTACAACCTGCGGGGCGGCGAGGCCTACTACATCAACAGCTCGGCCCGCTGCTCGATCGGCTTCTCGGTGCGCAGGGGCAGCACGCCCGGCTTCGTCAGCGCCGGCCACTGCGGCCGGGCCGGCAACTCCACCGCCGGCTACAACCGGGTCGCGCAGGGCACCTTCCAGGGCTCGGTGTTCCCGGGCAGCGACTACTCCTACATCGCGGTGAACAGCAACTGGACGCCCACCTCGCAGGTGGCGTACGGCAACGTGACCGTCACCGGCTCCAGCGTCGCCGGCGTCGGCGCCTCCATCTGCCGGTCCGGCTCCACCACCGGCTGGCACTGCGGCACCGTCCAGCAGCGCAACACCAGCGTCACCTACTCTCAGGGCACGGTCGGCGAGGTCACCCGCACCAACGTCTGCGCCGAGCCCGGTGACTCCGGCGGCTCCTTCATCTCCGGCAGCCAGGCCCAGGGCATGACCTCGGGCGGGTCCGGAAACTGCAGCTCCGGCGGCACCACGTTCTTCCAGCCGGTCAACGAAGTCCTCTCCGCCTATGGCCTCACCCTGGTCACCGGGTAGCAGCCCTCCCACCCGGTAACACGGAGCGCCGCCCTCCCCGGAGGGCGGCGCTCCCGCCGCGGACGGGCACGGACCGGCCGCACGGGGACCCTCCGCGCGGGACCGGCCGGCGGACCACCCGTTCAGGCTCGTCCGGCGGGTCGGCCGCTCAGGATCGTCCGGCGGATCAGCCGCGGGGGCCGCCCGCCACGTAGACGACCTGCCCGCTGACGAACCCGGCGTCCTCGCCCACCAGGAAGGCGACGACCGCCGCGACGTCTTCGGGCCGTCCCGCCCGGCCGACCGGGATCTGCGCGACCCGGGCGGCGCTGAACTCCTCGAACGACTGACCGACCCGCGCGGCGGTGGCCCGGGTTATGTCGGTGACGATGAAGCCGGGCGCGACCGCGTTGACCGTCACGCCGAACCGGCCGAGCTCGATGGCCAGCGTCTTGGTGAACCCCTGCAGCCCGGCCTTGGCCGCGGCGTAGTTGGCCTGCCCGCGGTTGCCCAGGGCGGAGGTCGACGACACGTTGACGATGCGTCCCCAGCCGGCCTCGACCATGTGCCGCTGCGCCGCCCGGCTCATCAGGAACGACCCGCGCAGGCTCACGTCGACGACCTGGTCCCAGTCCTCCTCGGTCATCTTGAACAGCAGGTTGTCCCGGGTGACGCCCGCGTTGTTCACCAGCACCGCGGGCGGCCCGAGCTCGGCCGCCACGCGGCGCACGGCCTCGGCGGCCTGCCCGGCGTCGGCGACGTCGGCGCCGACGGCGATCGCCCGGCCGCCCGCGCTCTCGATCTGCTCGGCCGTCCCGCGCGCGTCGGACTCCACGAGGTCGACCACCGCCACCGGCGATCCCGCCGCCAGCCGCCGCGCCACCGCCGCCCCGATGCCGCGGGCCGCTCCCGTCACGATGGCCGTCCGCCCTGCCGAAGCCGTCACCTGTCCTCCTCGCGCTCGCGGCCACCGCCCGGTGACCCCTCAGGGGCCGCCAGCGTAACCGCCGCCGCACGCCGCCGCCGCACGCCACAGGCATCGGGCGCGGCGGTGGCCCGCTCACCTCAGGGTGGCGCCGGGCGGGGCGGCGAGCAGGTCCAGCTCCCCCCGCGCGGGGAGTCCTTCCCAGTCGCCCGGGGAGCCGACGGCGAAGGCCGCGGTGGTCGTGGCCCGGTCCAGACGGCCGGCCAGGTCCAGGCCGTCCAGCACGGCCGACAGGTAGCCGGCGACGAACGCGTCCCCGGCGCCCACGACGTCGGCGACCCGCACCGGGCGGGCGGGCCGGTGCGCCGTCCCGCCCGCCGTGTAGGCGCTGGCGCCCTCGGCGCCCCGCTTGACGACGACCTCCGCCACGCCTGCCTCGAGCAGCGCCGCCACCCGTTCCGCCTCCGTCAGCGCCTGCGGCGGGGCGAGCAGTTCCAGCTCGTCCTCCGAGGCGACGGCGATCGACAGCCGGGGGGCCAGCGGCCGGAGCGCCCGCGCCGCCTCCTCCCGTCCCCACAGGCGGGAGCGGTGGTTGACGTCCAGGCAGACCCGCGCGCCGCACTCCACCGCCGCGCGCACGGCCGCCGCCGGGCCGGGGCCGAGGGCGGGGGTGATGCCGGTGACGTGCACGATCGTGGGCGGCGGGTCGAGCGCGGGCAGGACGTCCTCGGGCCGCAGGAAGGAGGCCGCCGAGCCGGCCCGGTGGTAGATCACCCGGGTCAGCTCGCCGACGCGCCGCTCCAGCAGCATCAGCCCGGTGGGCCCGCGGGGGTCGGAGCGCGCGTGGGACACCTCGACGCCCTCGGCCCGCAGCGTGCGCAGCACCAGTTCGCCCGTCTCGTCCTCGCCGACCAGGCCGGTCCACCGGACGCGGTGGCCGAGCCGGGCCAGGCCGATCGCGACGGTGGACTCGGCGCCGGCGACCGACAGCCGCATGGCGCCGCCGAGCCGGATCGGGTCGCGCGCCCGCAGGGACGCCATCGTCTCGCCGAAGGTGGCCACGTCGATCACAGCACGTCCCTGAAGGCGCGGACGCGTGCCCTGAGCTCGGTGAGGCTTCCGCCGTCGGCGGCGTCGCCCACCAGCGGCGAGCCGACGCCGACCGCGACCGCGCCGGCCCGCAGGTACCCGGCCGCCGCAGCCGCGTCCACCCCGCCCACCGGCACGAACGCGACCTCGGGGAACGGGTCGCGCAACGCGCGCAGGTAGCGCTCGCCGCCCAGCGAGGCGGGGAACAGCTTGACGGCGGCGGCTCCCGCGCCGAGCGCGGCCACGACCTCGGTGGGGGTGAACGCGCCCGCGAGGACCGGCAGGCCGAGGGACCGGCCCCGCGCGACGGACGCGGAGACGGCCGGGGTGACCAGGTAGGACGCGCCCGTCTCGGCGGCCGCGTCGGCGTCGGCGGCCGACAGGACCGTCCCCGCGCCGAGCTCCGCCGCCTCGCCGAGAGCCGCGCGCGCACGGCGCAGGACCTCCAGCGCGCCGGCGGTGACCAGCGACACCTCCACCAGCTCGACGCCCTCCTCCACCAGGGTGAGCACCGTGCGCAGGGCCGCGCCGGCGTCCCGGCCGCGGACGATCGCCACCAGGCGCCGTCCGGCCAGCGTCGACAGGAAACGCGCCTCACGCGCCCCGTCCAGCGGGGATTCAGCGGGTGATTCAGTGTTCGATTCAGGCATCGCTCATCCGTTCCGCGGCCACGACCAGCCGCCAGGTCAGTTCGCCGGACGGCGGGACCACCGCCGCGTCCCCCGGCCCGGCCTCCTCCAGGTCGAAGACCGCGCCGAGCATGGGTTCCACGCCGATGCTGCGGTACGGCGCGCGGGCGGGGAACCCGCCGAGGTTACGCCACAGCGCGGTGGACACCGGCACCCCGCCGGGCGCCTCCAGCCGCAGCAGCAGCGCGTCGGCTCCGTCGGTCACCCGGACGGCGGCGCAGCGCAGCACCGCGCCCGCCGCGGTGCCGTCGCACGGGCCGAACCGGTCGAGCGGCAGGCCCAGCGGAGCGGGCCAGCGGCCCTCAAGGTAGGGCACGCCGTCGGGCCAGGGACGCCCCAGCAGGCCGGCGGCCTCCGGGTACACCCTGGTCACGGTGCCTGCGGGGGCGACCAGCCGCGCGTCATCGCCGACGTCGAGCAGCGCGTGGGCCGTCCAGACGAAGGCGTACCCGGGGTCGGCCGACAGCCGGTACTCGGCGACCACCGCCCCGGCCTCCTCGGTGACCCGGCGCAGCAGCTCGTAGCCGGCGCCGCGCACGCGGGCCCGCGCCGCCGTGCCCTCCCAGGGCCGGCTCCACGCGTCGCCGTGGTCGGGCAGGCCGCGCACCGTGGGAAGGCACTCCTCCACGCCGCCGGCGTCGACGAACTCCGCGCCGGGGGCCACGTCCGCGCGGGCCGGGTCCGGGCGCGACCACAGCCACTCGCGCCCGCCCCCGGCGAGCGAGGTCCACCTGCCGCCGCGCGCCAGGTCGAAACGGGGGTGAAGGGGGATCCGAAGGGTCGTCACCATTCCGCGAACGCCCCGTCCTCGTGCCGCCAGACGGGATTGCGCCAGGCGTGCCCCCGCTGGTCGGCGCGCCGCACGGCCGCCTCGTCGATCTCCACGCCGAGTCCCGGCCCGGTGGGACGGGCGGCGTGGCCGTCGGTGAAGCGGAACACCTCCGGGTCGAGCACGTAGCCGAGCAGGTCGTCGCCCTGGTCGTAGTGGATGCCGATCGAGTGCTCCTGGATGAGGAAGTTCGGGGTGGCGAAGGCCACCTGGAGGCTGGCGGCCAGCGCCAGCGGGCCGAGCGGGCAGTGCGGGGCGAGCTGGGCGTCCCAGACCTCGGCGAGGGCGGCGATCCTGCGGGTCTCGGAGATGCCGCCCGCGTGCGACAGGTCGGGCTGCACCACGGCGACCCCCGCCTCCAGCACCGGCCGGAAGTCCCAGCGCGAGTACAGCCGTTCCCCGGTGGCGATCGGGACGCCGCTCGCGCCCACCACCTCGCTCAGCACGTGCGGCCGGTCGGGCAGCACGGGCTCCTCGGCGAACAGCGGGTGGAACGGCGCGATGAGCGGCAGGACGCGCCGCGCGCCGGCCGCGGTGAAGCGGCCGTGGAAGTCGACGGCGACGTCGCGGTGCGGGCCGAGCAGTTCCCTGGCCAGCGCCACGCGGTCGACGATGCCGGCGACCTCGGCGGCCGTCGGCAGCGGGGACGTCCGGCCGGCGGCGTTCATCTTGACCGCGGTGAACCCGGCCTCGACGCGGGCGGCGATGCCGTCGGCGAGCTCGGCCGGCTCGTCCCCGCCGACCCAGGCGTACATGCGCACCCGGGAGCGCACCGGGCCGCCGAGCAGCACGTGGACGGGAGCGTCGTGCACCTTGCCGGCGATGTCCCACAGGGCCTGGTCGAGCCCGGCGAGGGCGCTGGAGAGCACCGGGCCGCCCCGGTAGAAGCCGCCCTTGGACATGACCTGCCAGTGGTCCTCGACGCGCAGCGGGTCGCGGCCGATGAGGTACTCGGCGAGCACGTGCACGGCCGCGCGGACCACCTCCGCGCGTCCCTCCACGACCGGCTCGCCCCAGCCGACCACGCCTTCGTCGGTCTGCACCCGGCAGAACAGCCACCGCGGCGGCACGAGGAAGGTCTCGACCCCGGTGATCCTCACCGCGCCCTCCGCCCCGGGCCGACCACGGCGTCGCGGCCGGCCACCGAATCCCGTACGGCCGCGGAATCCCGGGCGGTCGCCGGATGCCGGACGGTCGCCGAATGCCGGACGGTCGCCGTGTTCTCGCCGGTCACGGCATGCCGGCCGGCGGCGTCGTACCGCCGGGCCGCGTCGTACCGGCCGGTCACGCGGAGTCCTTGACCGCGCTCCAGCCGCCGTCGACGACCAGGCACGCTCCTGTCACGTACGAGCTCTCCTCGCAGGCGAGGAAGGTCACCGCGGCCGCGACCTCCTCGGGCCGGCCGAAGCGGGCGGCGGCCGTGCCGGCGGCGCTGCGGCGGCGGTCCTCCTGCCCGATGCCGTCCCAGGCGGGGGTGAGGATCGGCCCGGGAAGCACGGTGTTGACCCGCACCTCGGGGCCGTACTCCACGGCGAGCTGGCGGCCCAGCGACACCAGGCCGCCCTTGGCCGCCGCGTAGGCGGGGTGGGACGGCAGGCCCGCGATGGCGTGCACGGAGGAGCTGAGCACCACCGCGCCGCGCGCGTCGCGCAGGAGGCCGACGCAGGCGCCGATCGCGAGGTAGGCCGCCTTGAGGTTGACCGCGATCTGCCGGTCCCAGTCGCTCTCGGCGAGTTCGTGGGCGGGGGCGCGCACCACCACGCTGGCGTTGCTGTGCAGCACGTCCAGCCGGCCGAACTCCTCGCGCGCCGCCTCGGCGACCCGCCGCCAGGCCGCGGAGTCGGCGACGTCGCCGGTGATCGGCAGCACCCCTGGCCGGTCCGGGCCCTGGTCGGCCACGTCGACCGCGATCACCCGCGCGCCCTCGCACAGGAAGCGGTCCACGACCGCGGCGCCGATCCCGGAGGCCGCGCCGGTCACCACGGCGACCTTCCCGGCCAGTAATCCCCGTCCCATGATCTCCATCCCCCAGGTCGTGAGGAGGCCGCCCGGCTGGACGGCCTCCGTGATCGGCCGGGCACGTGTCTCGGGTGGCCGGCGCCACCAGTCAACCGGCGGCGAGCGCCGCGGGGAATGGCGGATGTACGGCACTGCCTGGACAATCCGATGGTCCATGCCATACTGAGCCGATGCCGATCCAGGAGGGGTTCCGCAACCAGCGGCTGACCGTCGTCCCGCGCCGCGTCACCGCGGAGGCGCAGGCGCGCCCGGTGACCAGACGCCTTCAGGTCACCGACTGCGGCTACTACCCCAACGCGACCGACCACCTGATGAGGAGGCCGAACGGCACCGAGGAGACCGTCCTCATCCTGTGCGCGGCGGGCGCGGGGTGGGCGGACGTGGGCGGCGCCCAGCACCGCGTCGGGCCGAGCGCGGCCCTGGTCATCCCGCGCGGCGCCCCGCACTCCTACGGCGCGTCTTCCGAGGCACCCTGGACGATCTGGTGGTGTCACCTTCGGGGCGGCGATCTGGCCGAGCTGGTCGGGGAGATCGGCGTGAGCGCGTCCAGGCCGGTGATCCCCATCCGGCGGCTGGACCGGGCGATCGCCCTGCTCGACGAGATCGTCACCGTCCTCGAACGCGACCACTCGCCGGCCAGCCTGATGGGCGCCGCGGGCGCGGCATGGAAGCTCCTCACGCAGATCGCCGCCGACCGGGTCATGCCGGCGCCCGGCGACCCGCTGCAGCGGGCCATGGCCTACCTGGCCGAACGGCTCGACGGCACCGTGCGGGTCGCCGACCTGGCGTCACTGGTCGGCGTCTCCCCCTCCCACCTGAGCGCGCTGTTCCGCCGCGCGACCGGCGGCGGCGTGCTGGCCCACCACACGGCGCTCCGCATGGCCCAGGCGCGCAACCTGCTGGACACGACGGACGCGACGGTCGCCGCGATCGCCCGCGAGGTGGGTTACCACGACCCGTTCTACTTCTCCCGCCACTTCAAGCGGCTGCACGAGACCAGCCCGACGGAGTACCGCAACCGCGCCAAGGGCTGACGCCCCGGACGCGGGCGCGTCCCCTCTCCCTGCCGTCACGGCCGGCCGGCCCGGAAGGCGGGTCCGTCTCCGGCCCGGCCAGGCCCCGGCGCGGGACCGTCCCAGGGCCGGCCAGGCCCCGGCGCGGGACCGTCCCGAGGGCGCCGGTCACGGCCGTTCAGGCGCCGGTCACGCGCAGCAGCACCGACCGGTCGACGTCCAGTGAGGGCGCCTCGACGCCGGCCAGCCGCAGCACCCGGCCGGGCATGGTGACCCCCTCGCGCTGCCAGGGCGGGAGCACGGCGGCCGCCGCGGGCGGCTCCCCCGGGTACACCGCCCGCACGGTGTAGAGCCGGTCGTCGTCCAGCCCGGGCAGCCGGACGCGGCCCGGCGGCCAGGTCGCGGGCCGGGCGACGACGCTGAACGCGTACAGCGCCTCGCTCCGGTCGGCCGCGACGACGCCCTCCAGCCGGAGGGCCGGGTCGGGCAGGTCGGCGTGCACCACCTGACCCGAGTGCAGCAGGCTCCGGTGCTCCTTGTGGAAGGCGACCCAGCGGGCGAGCCCCGCGCGGGTCGCGTCGTCGGCGGTGAGCAGGTTCACCTCGATGCCGAGATGTCCCCACAGCGCCTTCTCCGCCCGGTAGTCCAGCGGGTGGGCGCGGTGGGTGGTGTGCGACTCCTCGGCGCCGATGTGGGTGCCCTGCATCTCCGGCGGCACCAGCAGGCCCGTCCAGCGCTGGATCTCCAGCCGCTCGTGCGGGTCGTTGCAGTCGCTCGGCCAGACGCGGTCGGCGAAGTCAAGGACGCCGAGGTCCACGCGCCCGCCGCCGCTGGCGCACGACTCGATCTCCAGACCGGGGTGGGCGGCCTTGAGCTCGGCCATCAGCCGGTAGACCTGCTCCACCTGCCGCCGCACGCCCGGCCTGCCGTCCGGGCCGTGCCCGGCGTCGAGCAGGTACCGGTTGTGGTCCCACTTGATGTAGGCGATGCCGAGGGCCGCCACCAGCGCGCTCATCCGCTCCAGCACGTGGGCGTAGGCGCCAGGGTGGCCGAGGTCCAGGACGTGCTGGTGCCGGGAGGGCAGGCCGGGGCCGTGCCCGGCGTCGAAGACCCATTCCGGGTGCTCGCGGGCCAGCTCGGAGTCCAGGTTGACCATCTCGGGCTCGAACCAGAGGCCGAAGTCCATGCCCAGTTCGCGGACCCGGGCGGCGAGCGGTTCCAGGCCGTCCGGCCACACCCGCGGGTCGACCGTCCAGTCGCCCAGCGAGCTGGTGTCGTCCCTGCGGCCGAGGAACCAGCCGTCGTCCAGCACGAACCGCTCGGCGCCGACCTCGGCTCCGCGTTCGGCGAGCGCCACCAGGGCCTGCAGGTCGTGCCGGAAGTAGACCGCCTCCCAGGTGTTGAGCACGACCGGCCGTGGTGAGCGGGGGTGCCCGGGCCGCGACCGCAGGTGCCGGTGGAACCGCGCGGCGAGCTCGTCCAGCCCCGTGCCCCACGACCCGTACTGCCACGGGGTCCGGTACCACTCGCCCTGCCCGAGCACCACCTCGCCCGCGAGCAGGATCTCCCCCGCCGCCAGGTGCCTGGTGCCCGCGGGCGTCCGCTCGGCGGCGAGCACCTGGTCGCCGCTCCAGGCGAGATGCGTCGCCCACACCTGGCCGTGCCGGAACCCGAAGCCCTCCTCGCCGGCGACCAGCAGCGTCGTGTGCTCCAGCCCCGGCTTGCCCCCTCGGGAGGCCCGGACCCACTCGCCGACGTGGAACGGGCGGCGCTGCGGCACGCGCTCCAGCGCCCACCGCCCGGTCAGGTCGAGGATCTCCGTCGCCTCGGACGGGACGGGAAGGGCCAGTTCGAGGTGCCCGACCCGGTACGGCGCCGCGGCGTCGTTCCTGAGGCGGGCCCGCTGCCGGACCAGGCCGCTCGCGGCGAACACCTGGATCTCGATCTCGGCGGTGAGGCCGTACTCGGGGTCGTGCGCGGTGCAGCGCAGCAGCGGCCCGCCGTCCGCCTCACCGTCCAGGTGGTAGGCCGCGTCCCGGAACTTCGGCGCCCAGCGGCGGCCGTCGTCGTCGCCGGTGAGCCCGGGACGTCCGAGCCAGCCCTCCGCGAGCTGCGGGAGGACCGGCACGGGCTGCGGATAGGTCACCGCGCTGTCGCCGATGGCGGGAAGCGCGGCCCTGCGCAGGTCGGCCAGCACGTCGCCGGTGAGCGGGCCGAGGTCCGGCCCCCAGTGCAGGATGCGCGGGAGCCGGCCGCCGTCGACGGCGACGACCAGGCCGGTGCCCCCGGCTCGCAGGTGGATCGGCGTGCGGGTGTCATCGTTCACTGGGCGTACTCCCCCGTCATCCCTTGAGTCCGCTGCTCGCGATGCCCGCGAAGAACTGCCGTTGCAGCACCAGGAAGACGATCACGAGCGGTATCGAGCACACGAACGCCCCGGCCATCAGCGTCGGGTAGTCCGTGCCGAACTGTCCCTGCAGCCCCGCGAGGCCCACCGGCAGCGGCCGGTTCTCCCCCGAGGGCGAGACGATGAGCGGCCACAGCAGGTCGTTCCACGAGTACAGGCCGGTCAGCACGGCGAGCGCGGCCAGGGTGGGCCTGGCCATCGGCAGCATGACGTGCCAGAACACCTGGAAGGTGTTGGCGCCGTCGAGCCGGGCCGCCTCCTCGTAGTCCTTGGGCATCGTGCGGAACGCCTGGCGCATCAGGAAGGTGCCGAACGCCGAGAACAGGCCGGGGATGGCGAGCGCCGGCAGGGTGTCCAGCAGGTTCAGGCCGCGGACCAGGTCGTACTGGCCGATCAGGAACAGCTGGCTCGGCACCATCAGCATGAGGATGAACAGCCCGAACAGCGGCTCGCGCCCCCGGAAGCGGATGCGGGCGAAGGCGTACCCGGCGAGCGAGGCCACCGCGAGCTGGCCCGCGACCCGCAGCACCAGCGCGCCGGCCGACACGCCGAACATCGACCAGAACGGCACGGTGGAGAAGAACGTCCCGAACGAGCGCAGCGAGAAGGCGTCAGGCAGGACGGTCGGCGGGATCCTGGTCGCCTCGGCGGTGGTCTTGAACACGGTGAGGATCTGCCAGGCGAACGGCACCACCATGACGACGGCCGCGACGATGAGCACGGCGTGGATCGTCCAGGTGGAGGCCGCTCCCCCGCGTCGGCGGCGGCCCGGCCCGGAGCGGGCGGCGGACTCAGCCATAGAACACCCACGATCTCTGGAGGCGGAACTGCAGGGCCGTGGCGATCATGATCACGATGAGCAGCACGACCGCGATGGCGGCGCCATAGCCCTGGTGGAACTGGACGAACGCCTTCTCGTAGAACAGGTACACGATCGTCTTGGAGTCGGCCAGGGCGGTGTTGTTCACCCCGCGCAGCATCACGAAGATCAGGTCGAACATCTGCAGGGCGGCGATCACGCTGAGGATCGTGACGAAGAAGATGCTCGGGGTGAGCAGCGGCACGGTGATGTGGCGGAACTGCCGGACGCGCCCGGCGCCGTCCAGGGCGGAGGCCTCGTAGAGGTCCTTCGGGATGGCCTGCAGCCCGGCGCCCAGGATGATCATGTTGATGCCGAGGCTCATCCAGATGCCGACCGCGCCGAACGCCCAGATGGTGTACCGGGGATCGGCGACCCAGAACCGGCCCTCGACGCCGAACCACGACAGCACGGTGTTCAGCAGCCCGAAGTCGCCGTTGTAGATGAACCGCCACACCATGCCGATGGCCACCGGCAGCGTCACCACCGGCAGGAAGAACAGCACGCGGTACACCGCCCGCCCCCGCCCTACCTGCTCGATCAGCGCGGCGAGTACGACGGCGAGCGGGATGCCGAGCAGGATGATCGCGGTGTAGAGGGCGGAGTTGCCGAACGCCTTCCAGAACTCCGGGTCGCCGAGCAGCTCGGTGTAGTTGCCGAGCCCCACGAACGTCGCCGGCCCGAACGCCGGCACGTCCTGGAAGCTCTTGATCACGGTGGACAGGAACGGCCACAGATACAGGGCGGCCAGGCCCAGCACCGCCGGGGCGATGAAGGCGAACGCCCACCAGCCGCCGGGCTCGCCGACGCCCGCGCGGCGACCGGCCGGCCGCCGCACGGGTGTCGATGTCACAGTCTTGACGGACGTCATTGCTTCGCGAGCACCTTGTCCACGGCGTCCTGGTACTCCTTGGCCGCCTGCTGCACCGGCTTGTCGCCGTTCCACGCGGGAGTCAGGTACTGCGCGGCCAGGCCCTGCCACTCCGAGGCGTTGCCGGCGACCGGCAGCGGGACGCTGTAGTCGATGGCGTCGATGAAGACCTTCAGGTTGAACTCCGGCATCGCGTCGAGCCACGGCTGCTGGGTGCCCTTGTAGGCGGGAAGCACCGTCCCGGTGGCCGCCTGGATCTCGGCCGCCTTGGTGCCGCCGAGGAAGGCCAGGAACTTCTTCAGCTCCTCGGGGTGCTTGGACCCCGCGTACCCGGCGTTGCCGATGCCGCTGGTGACGGTGGCGCGCTTGACGCCCTGCGGCAGCGGCGCGACGTCGACCTTGCCCTTCAGGTCGGGGTTGTTGTGCAGGCGGAAGGCCCAGTACGCGCCGGAGAAGTACATGGCGACCTTCTGGTTCTCGAACATCGAGACGGCCTCGGTGTCCGAGAGCTGCTGCAGGGTCGGCGACACGCCCGCCGCCTGCAGGTCGGCCCAGAACTTCAGGCCCGCGACGCCGGCCGGGCTCGCGAAGTCCGAGGCGGTGCCCTCCGGATTGACGATCTGCGCGCCGGCCTGCAGCATCGTGTTGTAGAAGCCGCCCTGCGCGTCGATCGGCGCCGCGATGCCCCACACCCCCTTGGCCTTGTCGGTGAGCTTCTTGGCGGCGTCCTGCACGTCCTGCCAGGTCCAGGTGTCGTCGGGGTGGGCGACCTTGGCCGCGTCGAACAGCGCCTTGTTGTACCAGATGCCGTTGGTGTCGAAGTCCTTGGGCAGCGCGAAGACCTTGCCGTCCAGGGTGTAGGAGTCCGAGACGGCCTTGGGGTAGACGCTCATGTCGATGCCGGCCGACTTCACCGTGCCGGACAGGTCGAGGAGCTGGCCGCCCTTGGCGTACTCGCGGAAGTGGTCGGCGAGCATCCAGAACGCGTCCGGCGCGGTGCCGCCCGCGGCGCCGACCTGGAGCGTCGACCAGTACTCCGTCCACGGCAGCGTCTGGATCTTGACGGTGATGGTGGGGTTGGCCTTCTCGAACTCGGCCGCGATCTGCTTCATCGCGGGCGACTGGTCCTCGCTCCAGTTGGCGTAGGTCAGCGTGACCTTCTCCGTCGATGACGAGGTCGACGCGCCGCCGGACCCGCCCGAACAGGCGGTCAGGACCGTCGCCGCCGCGGCCATCGCCGCGGCGGCCATCCACTTGCGTTTCATGGTGTTCCTCTGATCGTGCTGTGCCCCGGTCGTCGTGACCGGCGCGGTTTCATCGGCTGGTGGATGCGACGCGCAGGGTCGTGTCGACCCAGTCGACGTGGACACCGGTGTCGTCCGGCGTCGCCGTCTCGCTGCGCAGGCAAAGGGTCTGGACGCCCCGGACGTCCACGGTGAACGCCGTGACGGGCTTGCCCGCCTCGACGACGGCGGTGAACAGCTCGCGGCCGTCGCCGAGGACGCCGACCCGGGCGACGCCGGTCGACTCGTCGTCCACGCCGACGGCGCCGGTGAAGGCATCGGCGTGCCCGCCGAGGTGGAAGCGCGCCTCGGAGTACGGCGCCGTGCCCAGGCCGCGCGCGAAGCCCTCGCCGGCCACGCGCATGGGCCGCCCGTCTCCGGGGTTGCCCGCGCCGTTGGACTGGTCGCGTTCGACGGGGCCGTCGTCGTTGACGAAGGCGATCATCGGCAGGTCGGACAGCGCGTGGTCGCCGGGCGTCAGCGGGCGCACGACCCGCGCGTGTGCGACGACCGGAACGCCGCCGTCGCCGTCGCGTTCCACCGTCACGACCCCGAGCCGCCCGGGCGCCAGCGAACGATCGGGGCGCACCACCCACCCTTCCGCGCCGTCACGGTGGGCCGTCCGACCGTCCTCACCGTCACGGTGGGCCGTCCAGCCGGCCGGAAGGCGCATCCGGGCGCCCGCCTCGGTCGTGATCGTCGCGGTCCCGTCCGGGCCGACCTCGGCGACGGCCGGGTGCACGGCGGGCTGGGACTGCACGGGGCGCGGCACGGCCCGGAACAGCGGGGTTCCGGCCGGGGCGACGATGGCGACGAAGCCGCCGTCGCGGGCGACCTCCACGTCGATGCCGTCGCCCGCGGTCGTGGTGGTCTCCGCCAGCCCGGTGGCCGGCACCTCGCCGGTCGCGGGCGAGGCGTCGCCGACCACCCACACCTGGGCGTCCGCCCCCACCCCGATCAGGTCGAACGGCACGTGCAGGGCGCGCGCCCCGCCCGTGGCGATGCCACCCACGAACCAGCGGTCGCCGGACCGGCGGGCGACGACCGCGTGCTCGTCGGGGTCACCGGTCAGCAGCACCGTCTCCTCCCACCACGGCGCGAGCTCCGCCAGGAAGCGGGCCGCCAGCGGCCGGGCCGTGTAGGCGTCGACATGGTCGGCGAAGTGCGTGATCCCGCACTCGAACGCCACCGAGAGCCCGAGTTCGTGGCCGTCGCTCGTCGTGCGGTTCGCCGCGCCGAAGGCGACCGGGGTGGCGTCCATGCCGCCGACGACGTTGCGGGTGAACGGCTGGATCACGTTGTGCGCGGCGGTGAGCGCCTGGTTCTCGAAGAACACGTAGTACTCGGCGCCGCGGATCGCCTCGTACCCGATCACCTGGGGGAACGCGCGTCCCCAGCCGCGCGGGATGACCGAGCCGTGGAAGTTGACCATCAGGCCCAGGCGGGCGGTCTCGGCGAGGATCGTGTCGTACCAGCGGTAGCGGTCCTTGGACTCAGACTCCATGAAGTCGACCTTGATGCCGGCGACGCCCCACGACCGCCAGAGCGCGAGTTTGCGCAGGTCCTCGGGGCTGTTGAGGTCACGCCAGATGGTCCACAGGTGCACCTGGACGCCCCGGCGGCTCGCGTAGGCGACGATCTCGGGGACCCAGGTCTCCTCCCACCCGCAGTCGATCAGCAGGTGCTCCCAGCCGAGGCTCGCGGCGACGTCGACGAAGTGCTTCTGTTTCTCCACCTGCGCGCCGGAGTAGAAGTCCGACCACCACGACCAGGCCGCGCGGCCCGGCCGCACCCACGTGGCCTCCTCCAGCTCGGGCGCGGCGGGCGGCGCCAGCTCGTCCACGAACAGCGAGGACACCAGCCGGGACAGCGTCCCCACCAGGAAGACCCGCCACGGCGTCACCAGGCCTCGGGTGACCTCGACGGCCTCGTCGGCCGGCGCGAAGCGCAGCGTCCGCCCGCCGGCCGCCCCGGGTTCGCCCACCTCGGCGTGCGCGCCGGAGAACCGGCCGTCGATGCCGGACTCGGTGACCAGCACATGCCTGGTGGCGTCGAGCCGGGTCAGGAAAGGGAACCCGTAAGCACCGCTCGGCAGTTCAGCGGTGCCGGCTCCGAACCGGGGCGTCTCGTACCAGGTCTGGTAGTCCAGCACCCAGCTCCTCGCCTCGGCCGGCAGCGTGACGGCGGTGCGGTCGCCGGTCAGCAGGGCGGTGCCGTCCAGGGCGGGCAGCGCGTAGCGGACGGCCACGCCGTCGGGCCCGGTCCGCAGGATGACCTGCCACTCGACGCCGGCCTCGCGGAAGGTGCGGACGGTCTCGCGGTGCTCGTAGTGGTGCTCGCCCACCGCCTTGCCCGAGCGGGCGCGGAACCGGTCGCGGACCGTGCGCTCCACGACGCCCGCCGGTTCGGGGTTGAGGCCGAACTCGACGCCGTCCAGCGAGAACCCCAGCGGGATCCCGTCAAGGACCACCTCGCCGTCGCACGCGACGGTCAGACGCACCCCCGTGTCCGTGGCACGGACCCAGGCGCTCACCGCACCCGGACCCGTCGCGGGGCCGGGACGTACTTCGTCGGTCACGAGGTTCTCCATCACGATGCCGTCCGACTCTCTGCCGTGGCGGATCACCGCCACATATCGATGACGCTGTCGATCACGTCACCGCACGTAACATGGGCTTTCACAGGTACCAGATAGACGATCCGACGGCCCCGGCGGGACGGTGTTCACCTCGCGCCCAGCGGGCCGACGGTCGCGGAGGCGTCGCCGCCGCCGGTCGGGTCCGTTGCGCCATCGGGCCTCCAAGGGGAACGATCGACCTGACTTCCTGGACTTCACCGAGGTGCGTCCGTTCAGGTGAGGTAACTATGAGCCCAGGTCGGAGGTCACAGGAATGGTCGAACCGGCGAACCACCTGGACGATCCGACTATCACGCCACCACTCACCACATGTGTCGTCATGATCAGGGCAGCGGGTAACGGCAGACGATCAGTGCAGCAGATGACGGCAGAGGAGGAAGGCGGGAGATGACCGAGGCCGATCGCGAGACCATCGAAGAGGTGCTCCGCCGGCTGCGCGCCCGGCAGGGGCCCTTCGTCCCGGGCAAGGCGCTACCCGTCGTCGACCAGGTGGTGGCCACCGTGCTCTCGCAGGCCACCTCCGACCGCAACTCCGAGCGGGCGTTCGCCACGTTGAAGACCCGCTTCCCGAGCTGGGAGCAGGCCGCCGACGCCCCCGTCGACGAGGTGGCCGACGCGATCAGGTGCGGCGGCATCGCCGACCAGAAGGCCCGGCGCATCCAGCACATCCTGGCGGTCATCGAGGAACGGGAGGGCCGCATCGACCTCGGCCGCCTGGACGGCCTCGACGACCAGGCCGTCGAGTCCTACCTCACCTCACTGCCCGGCGTCGGCCCGAAGACGGCCGCCTGCGTGCTGGTCTTCTCGATGGGACGCCCCGCCTTCCCCGTCGACACCCACGTCCACCGCGTGACCGGCCGGCTCGGCTGGATCCCGCCCGGCACCACCGCCGAGAAGGCCCACCGGCTCCTGGCCCCCCGCGTCCCTCCGGAGATCCGGCACGAACTCCACATCGCCCTGATCGTCCACGGCCGCACCATCTGCCAGTCCCGCCGCCCCCGCTGCGAAACCTGCCCCCTCACCGACCTCTGCGACTACTACGCCACCACCTACACCCCCACCGCCGAACACTGACGGCTCCCAGGCTGGACGCGGAACCCCTCTGTGAACCCGGCCGGTGGAGTTGCGGGCCCGGCAGTCACGGGGCCCATGGGTCGCGAGCTCAGGAGGTCACCGGCCCGGTAGGCCGCGCCCTCGCCGTCGGGGCCGCCGCCCTCGAACCACCGCCGTCGAACCACCGCCGTGCCGCGTCCGGGAGCTGACCGCATCTGGACACCTCCGACCAGATCAGGGCAAGGCACCTCGGGTAAGGATGCACGCGTCCGTACCCCCCCCGGAAGGAGCGCCTGATGAATGCTCTGGTCACGCGCATGGCCGCCGTCTGCGCCACCGCCGTGCTCGCGAGTGCCCTCACCGCCGCGCCCGCCATGGCCATGGACGCCAACTACACCTGCACGAGCGGCAACCGGTTCCTCCTGTCCGACCTGCTGGGCTACTACATCACCGCCGGCGGCTGCACCGGGTCGGGCACCGGCACCTACGGCACCATCACCATCCCGTCCGGGAGCTACTTCTGCCAGAACGTGACCTACTTCCCGACCATCGACTACGCCAACGGCCAACACTGCTGAGCCCGGCCACACCACATGAACTGACCGGACCTGCCATAAATCAATATCGTCCGCCTTGCTCCCCGGCATAGGCTGCCTGTCCAGCGGCGCCCGGATCCCTCTCATCCCGTTCCCGGACGCACCATCGTCGTCGTACAGAAACGGCACCAGGTCTGACCGTGATCGACATAACCGCCGACCTCGTACGCGCCCTGGTCTCCGACCAGTTTCCCGAGTGGAGCGACCTGCCGGTCGAGCCGGTGGCCCGCCAGGGCTGGGACAACCGGACCTTCCGGCTCGGTGACCGGCTGGCCGTGCGCCTGCCCAGCGCCGAAGGCTACGTCGCCGCCGTGGAGAAGGAGAACCGCTGCCTGCCCGTCCTGGCCGCGCATCTGCCCCTGCCCGTGCCTGCGGTGGTCGCGGCGGGACGTCCGGCGGCCGGATATCCGTTCCCCTGGTCGGTACGGCAATGGCTGCCCGGAGGCACCGTCGAGGCGGCCACCGACCTCGACCGGTCCGAGCTGGCACGGGACCTCGGAGGCTTCCTGACCGCGCTGCGACGCGTCCCGGCGGACCACGGGCCGGCGGCCGGGCGGCACTCCTACTTCCGGGGCTGTCACCCCAGCGCCTACGGCGACCAGGTCGAGCACGCCCTGGACCGGCTCAAGGGAGTGGTCGACGTGACCGCCTGTGAGGCCGTCTGGACGAGCGCGCTGACCTCGGCCTGGCCGCACCCACCCGTCTGGTTCCACGGCGACGTGGCCGCCGGCAACCTGCTCACCACCGGCGGGAGGCTGTCGGCGGTCATCGACTTCGGCACCTGCGGGGCCGGCGATCCCGCGTGTGACCTCGTCATGGCGTGGACGTACTTCACCGGCGACGAGCGGAAGATCTTCCGCGGGGCGGCCGGCCTGTCCGACGACGCCTGGAGACGCGCACGCGGATGGGCGCTGTGGAAGGCGCTGGTGACCATGGCCGGCCTGTCCAGCCCCGACCCCGACGCCTTCCAGGCCCGCGTCCTCCCCCACGTACTGGACGATCCGGTCATCGAATGACCTCCGGCGCCGCACGTCCGTGACTCTCGACGATCTACCGGCGGCGCCAGAGGCCGACCGACCAGCGGACCGGACGGTTCGGCGCCTCGGGCGACATACTGAGCTTCACGGAGATGGTCACCTTCCTGCCCTTCGGTACC
Organism: Sphaerisporangium rhizosphaerae; assembly: GCF_042665155.1. NCBI lineage: Bacteria > Bacillati > Actinomycetota > Actinomycetes > Streptosporangiales > Streptosporangiaceae > Sphaerisporangium > Sphaerisporangium rhizosphaerae. The sequence continues at coordinate 111,812 of NZ_JBHTCG010000025.1, forward strand.
TCAAGATCGGCCAGCGCCAGGGGGATGGGCCCGCTCGTCCACACGGCGCACGTGCCCCGCGAGGCGAGGCGGTCGTTCACCTTGATCGTGAACCACAGCCGTGGGGCCACGTCCCCGGTGCAGATCTGGTCGATGGCGACCGGTTTTCCATCGCCGAGCACGTCGAACGCCAGTGACCTGTCCCGCGGCCAGGTGCCCGTCCGGGAGTCGGCCAGCCGGTAGCCCCGGAGCTCGGGCAGGGCCCGCGGCGCCGGCGGCTCGATCGGCCGCTCGGGTGGCGCCCACTCGTACACGGCCAGGGAGAAGGCGACCTTCCCGTTCTCCGGCGGCACACAGGAGCCCTTCGCCGCGACGCAGCCCCTCAGCCGGTCGACCAGCTCGAAGGAGACCCTGATCCGCTCGCCGGCGCCCGCGGGCACGGTCAGCGGCGCCAAAAGCCTGCCCTTCCCGCACGGCAGGAGGTCCCAGGGGGCCGCGGACACCGGCTTGCCGCCGATACGGATCCGCACCCCCATACTTGATCGGACGCCCCCGGAGCAGACCGCCGCGACGTCCAGCGGCCCGCCCGTGACCGGCACCGTCACGGTGGCCTTCCTGGAGCCGCCGGCCGCGACGGCAGCCGCGCCCAGGCGCCGGTACTCGGCGCCGTCGGCGGCGGTGAACGCCTCGGGCAGCGGATCCGGTCGCTGCGCGGGCCCGGCCCCCTGCGTGGACGTCCGGCCCGGCGACGGGGCGACCGCCACCGCGTCGGGACCCGGCTGGGCACGCCCCGGCAGGAAGGCCAGGCTCAGCACCGCGACCGCGCTCAACGCCGCGCCCGCGGCAACCGCGCGTCTGCGCCGTCGTATCGTGCGGATGCGCGCCCGGACCTGCTCGTTCCGGACGGGGTTGGCGGGGGCGGGGCCTTCACCATGGGAGCGCAGGACGTCCCGCAGATCTTGTACGGTCATCGGTACAACTCCTTCACGACCGAGTCGTCCACGCGCAGCTTGGCCAGCGCCTTGGCCGTCTGGCTCTTGACGGTGCCGGTTTCGCAGTCCATCAGCCGCGCCACCTCGGCCACCGGCAGGTCCTCGTAGAAGCGCAGCACCACCACGGCACGCTGCCGGGTGGGCAGCCGTCCCACGGCCCGCCAGAGCGCCTCGCGCTCGGCGAGATCGCCGGACCCCTCCGGTGCGGGCATGTCGGGAAAGTCGTCACGGGGCACCTCCCGCCGCCACCGCCTGCGCCACCACGAGGTGTAGGTGGTGACCAGCACCCGGCGCACGTACGCCTCGGGCTCCTCCACCCCCGGCCAGGCGAACCACGCCTTGGCCAGGGACTCCTGCAGCAGGTCCTCCGCCACGCCCCAGTCGCGGGTCAGCAAGTAGGCCGTGCGTAACAGCCGGTCGGACCTCGCCACCACGAAATCCTCATACAACGCCCGATCGGCCACCCGCATCCTCCCACCCGTCGCCCCCCGACCACGTCACCCAGGGGCCACCTCATCCGTCCCGTCCTCCGTGATGACGCATCGACCTCCGAACCGGGTTGCCCGCGCCACGACCACATCGGAGGCTTGATCGCCGAGGTAGGTCACGAAGCGGGTTGCACTGGGGCGGTGGAGCCGCCAGATGGTGCGATCTTCACAACCGCGAAGAGTAGTCATTCAACCTCGCCGAGTTACGCGATGATGGTGTGGTGCATCCCCTCCCCTCGGGCCTCGCCGGCTACATCGACGAATCGATCCACACGGACGCGCGACTGTACGTGATCGGACTCGTGATAATTGATCCGCGCACTACGACCGACATCAGAAGCCGGTTGGCAGTGCTCGTCCCGGCGGCTCGCCCGCCCCATTGGTCGATGGAGGATGAGCCGACACGCGCCGCCCTGATCAAGGAGATCACCTCCATGTCGATCTCGGCCCGGGTGTACGGCTGCCGTTTCGAGCGACCGAAACGCAAGGAGGCCGCACGGGCCCGCGCTCTGACGTGGCTTGTGCAAGACCTTCCCGGCCAGGTGCGCGACCTGACTCTGGCCCAACGCGAGCAGAACCAAGATCGACATGACCGCAAGGTTCTCGGCGGAGTAGCCGGACGACCGCCACGCTTCACTTACAGGCACGCGGCTTTCGCCGTCGAGCCGGCATTGTGGTTGGCGGATATCGTCGTCAGTTGCACAGCCAGACTGCTCGCATTGAATGAAGATCCCTCGAGCCGGGGGCTCGGAGAAATCTTGACATACGTGGGATGCGAGCCGATCTGACACCTGAAACGCGAAAGCCGGGCCACCACCTGCGGAGGTTAACCCGGCTTCACTTCATGACCCCGAGTGGGCCATGCATCACCTATAGTAGTCGTACCGCTGGCCCTGTCAAGCGGGTCGCCTTGGCTTCGGCGACGGTCCGCCGACCACGATGAGGTAAGCCCGGCAGCACAGAGGCCCAGCCCCGACGAGGACATGGCCTGAGCCGGAGCGCCGCCGGGCGTGGTGGCGAAGACCATCGAGCTACCGCGGTCCGCCGTCCTTGATGCCGTCCAGGAACGCGCGCCACTCGGCCCCGCCGAGCAGCGAGCGAGGGCCCTTGGGGTTCTTGGAGTCACGCACAGGTAGAGCAGTCCTCTGGACCTCCGCCGTGTCAGACTGTGGACGGCGACGGCGACGGCGAATAGTCACTCTTTCTTGGCGCCTGGGGACAAGGCAACGCGACGCCCCGCGAGGAGACCGGCCGCCATTCCGAGGCCGCAGACCAGCAGCGGCCAGCCGTACGGACGACGCGGTTCCCAGTCGTCGAGCACGAGCAACGCTCCGGACATCAGGACGCATGCGGTGGCGAACCACGTGAGACCACGGCCCACGACCCGATTACGCGCGCTCTTGAGCAGCATGAACAGAATGACGGCGAGCATCACACCTGGTAATGCCAGCTGCACGTAGTAGACGACCTGCCTGACGTCGTACGACTGCGCCTCCACGATGGGGGTCAGGGGAATTCCGATGAGCAGGGTGGCGATCGACACGGGGAAGGCCATCAGCAACATCAGCACAAATCCGTATAGGGAGTCCCCCAGCAGACCTACCATGGTCATCCAGGTGAGCACGCCCACCGCTGTCAGATAACACAGAAGGGCCGCAATCTCGGGTAACACGAGCCTGTCACCTGCGCGGTGAACCATAGCGCCTTTCGAACGGAGTCGGGGGGAGTGTCCATAGAGGCAAGCGCCGGGTGAAGGTCGCGGGCCTACCCCGCCTGATCGGCCCAGCCATCCTTTATGCCGCCGACGAATGCCCTCCAGACACTAGGTCTGAAGGCGATCACCGGCCCCGCCGTGTTCTTCGAGTCGCGCACAAGGCGAAGTTCGCCTCCCTCTTCGTTCCACAGCGCAGCCTCTTCCGGTACCCGCGCGAGGGCGAGTTCGACGCACCCATTCGCGCCCTCACTGAAGCTGCTCTTTCGCCAGTCTCGAGTGATGATCGGTTCTGCTGTTCGCGACACGCGAGTCCCCTTGTCTTGTCGACTAGAGCTGCCCGGCGATGTGCCCGATCATTTCGAGGGATTCATCTGGACCGAGCGCCATGGCGCGCAGTTGGTCGAAGACCAAGCCATATCGGTGCACATCCGTATCATCCTCGATGTACAGGCTACTTGCCATGGTCTCGACGTAGACGACAGCAGGATCATGCTTGCCGGGGAATTCCATGATCGAGAACGCGCCCACCACACCCGGATGCGCACCGGCACGGTTCGGCAGCACCTGAATCGTCACGTTGGGCCGCTCGCCCTGTTCCACGAGATGCTTGCACTGCTCGCGCATGACCTCAGACCCGCCGACGACGCGTCTCAGAGCCGCTTCGTCCATGACCACCCACAACTTCAGCGGATCCGGCCGACGTAGCGTCTCCTGGCGGGTCAACCGAATCTCCACCCGACGATCGACTTCCTGGGCCGGGGCGAGAGACATCAACCCCGAACGGATGACGGCGCGGGCGTATGCCTCGGACTGCAACAGACCGTGGATCAGAAGCAGGTCGTAGCGCTTGATCTCGCTGGCCGCCACCTCGAGGCTGATGTAGTTGGCGTACTCGGTGGGGATCGAGTCGTACATGTCCCACCAACCCCGCCGGTGATCGGTACGCGCGAGGGTCAGCAATGCCTCCCGCCTGCTTTCGGGCACCTGGTACAGGTCGAACAGCATCAGCAGGTCTTTCGCTCGTGCACCGACGCGGGCGGTCTCCATGCGGCTCAGCTTCGACGCCGACCAACCGACGACCTCGGCCACCTGATCGCCGGTCAGGCCGGCGCGCTCGCGGAGGACCCGCAGCTCACCCGCCAACCTGCGTCGCCGAACGCTTGGCCCTTGAGCCACTACTCCATCACTCCTTCCGACCTGGCGACAGTCTCGCGCACCGACCTCGACCGGGAGGAGCAGATCAGCGGAGAAGTTGGAGCTGCAATTCTTGCAGTTTCCATGCCGCACCTTCTGCTTCAAGTAATCATTCGATTACTCAGAGAGAGGAGCGACATGGCGGCGGACGGACGGGCGGCGACGGTCAACCTGGTGGGGACGAGGACCTCGGTGCGGCGGGCACGGCAGTTCACGCAGGATCTGCTCGGGGAGGATCATCCGGCGGTGGATGACGCGGTCCTCGCGGTGAGCGAGTTGGTCACCAACTCGCTCAGGCACTCGCGTTCGGGAGAGGTCGGTGGCACGGTCACGTTGACCATCCGGTGGTCGGACACGGCGATTCGCATCGAGGTCACCGACGAGGGGTCCTCGACCAACGCACCCCGCGTACGCGACGAACCGGAGGCCGAGGGCGGACGAGGACTGCAGATCATCAGCGCACTGGCCAAGGAATGGGGCACAAGCCATCACGGTCCGAACGTGACCCTCTGGTGCGACATAGCCATCGTCCGGTGCTCCTCGCCACCAGACCATAAGGCCAGAGACCCCACAGCGCGCTGACGCATGCCGCTGTCAGTCCCGTCGAGCAGCGAGCAATGGCAATCGACGCGGGCCAGTGTGCCGGGCCGGCCCCGCCTGCAGTTGGCCGGAGGCCACAGGGGCGAAGCCTCGGAGAGGACCCCGCCCGAGCCGAAGCTCCCCAGGTACGAGGTGACGACCATACAGCCGAGCGAAGGGAGACGGTAGGTGAGCGACTTTCACGAGTGGGACGCGGTCAAGCGAGAGATCTTCGACGAAGAGGACATCGCGGCGATCGATAAGGGCACCACGGTGATGGTGGCCGTGGCCAAGCTCGCCCAAGTGGTTCGTCGGCGCTGACCAGTGCGGGCGGTGATCAAGCGCAGGCGTAAGACTGCCTTCACTGGCTCCAGCACGCTGACGTCAATCGCTCACACGCTCCAGCGGAACAGCGCCAGCGGTCGCGTCCGAGATGCGGTGTAAAAGTGAACGAGCGTAGTTTGCCGTGCTGAACCGACCAAAGTTCGCACAACGCAAGGACCTACGCTCGTGGCATGCACACTACAGCCCGCCAGGCCATCAGCGCCGAGATCGACGCCCTGTTCACCGAAGGCCGTGACCTGGTCAAGGTCATCGAGGACGTCACCCGTCTCGGTGCCCGCCTGATCATCCAGACCGCAATCGAAGCCGAGGTTGGCGCTTTTCCTCGGCCGCACCCGCAATCAGCGTGCCAACGTCGCCACCAGCGACGAGGCGCACGTCGTACGACCCCGGCACCACAACGGGCACTTCCCGACCACGGTCAAATTAGGCCGGTCACTATCGCCTGGCCCAGACCGCACCGCACCACCGAGAAGTTCGCCTCACGTTTGTTCGGCGTCGGCGCGACCCGTACCAACGCCCTGGAGGCCCTGGCAATCGCCGCCTTCGTGCGCAGCCTGTCGACACATGGAGTTGAAGGTACCCTGGCTGATGCTCTCGGCCTCGATGCCGCCTTGTCTAAATCGACGGCCTCGACCATCTGCCAGGCCATCGTGGCCAAGTACGACGCCTGGTGCCGCTTCGAGGACGCACCCCAGCCAGCACCGTGACGGTACCCTCCTCGAATTCTGATTGTTAACATCATCGCGACGCCGACAATTCGATCGAGTTGACGTCCGGCAGCCCCGAAGGCATACAATCGGTTACCCACGCATATTCAAGTGCGGATATCTTTCCATCCGTCAGCCACAATATAAGTTCTCCCGCAGGCTCGCCGTCCTCGGATTTGACGATTGCGCGCACTGGCACAATATCGTCGGGAATCGGCGCCGCCGGCAGATGATCTGCGACTTTGATGTTGATACTGGGCGATTGGTTATCCGAAGACCACGATCCTGTTACCCATGCATCTTGCAGCTGGCGACGCAACTCCCTTGCTCCCGAAAATTCGAGCGATAGGAGATGCTCAAGAACATCACATTCCTGTTTTGTCAGCTGCCGTTCTCCGGCAATCACTGGACGCCCCCTCTATTGAAGCTCGGCTCTAGGAGATTATCTGTGCATCCCAGGGCGGAATGCGGTACCGATTCGCGGTACCCCTCTGACCATTGCCCCGCGAATCGTTACCCTCACCCCGGCTATCACTCTGGTTACCTCGAAAACGCCGGATTCGGGCAAGTCATCGACATCTGCGAGGCTGTCGACAATTTTTCGCATCAACCCCGAGCGGCCATACTTATCCGTCAGGTCCTTGAAGCCGTGCTTGGCTGGATCAATTACATGCTCAAGCTTCTGTTCTGTATTGGCAGTTTCAAATGCCTTCTGCAAGGCATCCGCACAGGGGATCGCGTTATGTACGAGAACGTCGATCCCGGCTACCGCAACATGGTAGGTGTGAATCTTGTCGATAGTTAGATTGTGAACCTGCTGACTGGTCCGACGGTACTGTCGGACGCTGGTTACTTCAAGCGTGTGACCGCTTGAGGTGCGTAGATGCATGCCAGGCTGCAAGTCGCTTGCGTTCAGCCAGCGACCCTGGTCGTTCACCCAAAAAGGATGTCTGTCGGTTGAGATGATTACGCTGGCCGAGCCCTCGGCATGACCGCCTGCGTGGACCGTGACTTCGACCAAGTCCTTGGTCCCTATGCTACCGATGGTAGCAACCACTGGCTCTGGCGCCGTCTCGCCAGACTGTGGGTCCGTAGCAAGGACTTTGTCGCCCACTTTGACGTCTTCGATCGCCTTGCGCGATCCGTCGGCCATGAGAACTTCTGTGCCAGGCACAAAGCTGCTGCATGCCGCCTTCGCAAGTCGCCCTAAAACTCGTTGTGCAACCTTCAATTCGTCTTTCGCTTTCATCCATCCCTTGAAAGCGCTGATCGCCTCATCAGCGTGCTTCCAGATGGCCTTGGCGAGCGCGATACCCTTTTTCCACTTCCAGGGCATGGCGTATTTGGCACCTAGTTTTGCGACTAGGCCACCAGCGAGAGAGCCGAGGATATTGAGAGCCGTTTCACCACAGGCACTCAGATCTCCCTTAGTCAAGCAGTTGATCCCTGCGGTGATACCGAGTTCGTCAGCGGCGATCTTTCCCAGTGCCAGCAGCGCGTCGAGAAGTTGCTTCTGCCAGCTGTCTGTATGACTCAGAGCAAGCGCTTCTCTGTATTTGGCACATGCCAGGCTATTGGGTTTGCTACATGCGCCAGCGTTACCGTTGTCTGGCTCGGGACGAAGACCGGTTGCATCCGACAGGCCGATTGGATTGTCGGCGGCGTAGCTGTAGGGGTTTGCCCACTGAGATTTGGTTAGGTCCAGCAGTGGGTCAATGGAGACAAATCTGGCAATGGCGGGGTCATAGTAGCGTGCGGAGAGATAGTCTAGGCCAGTCGAGTCGTCTTCAACCTTGCCGAGAAAGCCGTGGTCGGTGAAGGGCAAGTCATCGGTGCCGCGGCGCTTGCCATAGGGAAGGTAGCGTTCCCTATTGAATTGGCCGGTAGCGTCATCGATGGCTAACTGCTGGCTGCCGTGGAGTCCCGATGCCAGCCACTTCACGCCTGTTTCTCCGGTCCGCATTGCTACGGTGGAACCATCTGGGGCGGTGTAGTAACGCTTACCGGTGAGTTTTCCCGCCTCCAGGAGGACGTCCATAGACCCAAGGTAAAGGGTGACCTTGCCGCTAGGGTCGCGGCGGATGAGGCGTTCTCCGTCGGCGTCGTAGACCATCGAGGTGTCCTGGCCATCGATGGTGGCCTTGCTCAATTGGCCGAGCTCGTTCCAGGTAAAGGTGGCTGGAGCGCCCGCGACCGTTCGTGCGATGAGTTGACCGGCGTTGTCGTAGGTGTACGTGTCGGTTCCGCCGCTGGGCCGGTCGATGGAGCTCACCGCGTTTGGCCGGACCGCTGAGGCGCCGGGGGACGGATAGTGGTAGCTAGAGGTCTGGCCATTGTCGGTCAGGGTGGTGAGGTTTCCGGCCGGATCGTATTCGTACTGCTGCTTGTAGGGGTCGACGCCTAGGCCGTCAGCACCGGCGATGCCTGCCGTGCAGGAGGAGGTGGTGGTCCAGGCGTCCGAGAGTCGGTGCAGCCCGTCGTAGAAGAAGCATTCCGACTGGCCCTGGCTGCCGCCCGAAATGGTGGAGGCTGCGTCCAGGACTCTGGTGATCTGGCCTGAGACGTCGTAGAAGAGATGGTCGTCTTGTGCGATCTGAGGGGTGCTGGTATCAGCCTTGGTCGTAGTGGTTATCTTCGACAACCAACCAGTGGAGGTATCCCAGGTCAACGCGCGTTTGATGGCACCTGCGGCTCCGTAGGACCGTTCGGCCAGCTGGGCGGTGGGGGTGTACCGAGTGTCCTTGACATAGCTGAAGCCGCTGCCGTAGTCGGAGGTCAGCCCTTTGGCGAGCCCGAGATCGTTATAGGTCGAGGTGACCTTTTCGGCGGGCAGTCCGCCAGCGGCCGGCATCCCGACCTCGGCCAGGTCGCCAGCGGCGTTGTAGGCAGTGGTGAAGGTGTAGTCGCCGGCGAGAAGGTCTTCAGAGGCGGGGATGGTGAGGGTCGATCCGGTAGGCCGACCCATAGTGTCGTATCCGGTGACGCGGTCGATGTAGGCGTTGCCATTGACGTAGCGGGTTGAGGAAGTCAGTTTGCCCTTGGCCAGGGTGTCGTAGGTCCAAGAAGTCAGTTTGGTTCCGGTGTCAACGTCTCCGGCCCACAATGCGGTCTTGCGGCCCAGGTCGTCGTAGCTGTAGGCAAGCTTTTGGCCATTGCCGTCCTTGGTCCAGCTCAGTCGACCAGCCGCGTCGTAGTGTTCCTCGCCCTCCCCGGCGTCAGGGTCATGTGAGGTGATTCGACGACCGAGGAGGTCATAGGTGAAGCTGCGGACGTTGCCGCCCGCGTCCACCATCTTGGTGATATGACCGTCGACGTCGTAGGTGTAGGAGGTGTCCTTATGGGTGGTGGCGTCGGACCATTCTTCAATCTTCACTACCCGGTCATCAGTATCGGTCCAGTACGTGCTCTTGCCACCGACAGGCGGTTGCACCTCATACCGATCACCGAAGTGCGCAGTGCTGGTTCGGCGCAGCTCAGTCGCACTGCTGTACACCATCTGTGCGATCGCCCGTTCGGCGCCGTCATACACGGTCTTGGACCACTGGGGCACGCTGGAGAAAGAGGGGTTGAGTAGCCCGGTGCCCGCACCGCCGGCGTTGTGTACAGGCTGGGAGACGCTGCTTGTGAGGCCTCGGGGATCGTAGGCGACGGCGGTGACGATGCGTCCGCCTGCCGGGGAGGTCGACTGCTGCTCACGAGCTCGACCAAGCCCGTCGATGTAGGCGTACTGGGAGACCCAGACGGCCGTGCTGCCTGAGCCGGACCGCAGTCTTTTCATTGTGGTCTTCAATGCGGCGGTGGGCTGGCCAAGGTTCCCATCGAAGGGAATGGTGTAGCCGACGCTGGCTGCGGCGGTGCCGCCGCTCTTGGGCTGCTGGGGCGTCCACAACGTAGTGGTACGACCCAAAGCGTCGTACTCGAATAGGGTTTCGTTACCGTTGGCGTCTCGCGTTTGGGTTGGCTGGCCATGGTGAGGCGACAACCAACTGGTCATGGTGTGGCCTAGCGGGTTGGTCGTGACCACGCCGTTCACCGGCCACCCAGTCGACGGGGTGTAGTCAACCTTGGTGCTTTTGTTCGCCACATCAATGGTGGAAGTGATCCGACCGTAGCCGTCGTATCCGGCACCGGTGGTCGCGTACTCCGTGCCGCTGCTATAAACGCGATTCTGGGTCTCGTTGCCGTATGTAGGGGTGCTGGAGGGGCTGGTAGCGCCGTCGTACAGGGTCACGGTGCGGCCGAGAATGGTGCCACTAGTGCAGGCATCTCCAGCCCTACGTTCGACCGTTGCCGGGTAGTCGAGCAGCCATTTGCTGAGGTTTCGGGCATAGGTCTTGGTAGTGCACGTGTTGTCGCTGGCGTCGGCGGTGTTGCCGTAGTCGTTGACCTTGGTGGGCAGGCCGTAGGTGTCGTAGGTGGTGCGCTGGTCGGTGTAGCGGAAGCCGCTGGTGACGGCTTCGCGGGTGACCTGGCGGGTGGTGTTGATGAGCAGGGGGTCGTAGATGCCGGGGCCGTCGCCGGTGGAGACGGTGGTGTACTCGTACCGGGTGGAGCCGATCTCGACGTAGCCGCCCAGGCCCGGGCCGCTGGGAGGCGTGGGAGTCGGGGTGGGCGTGGGCGTGGGGGTGACCGTCGGCTTGACGGTCGGGGTCACCGTGGGTGTTGGCGTCGGGGTGGTGGTGGTGCTGCAGTTGCCGAGGTCTTTCCAGACGCTGGGTGTCTGGTCTGGCTCGGCCCACACGTTGGCGTCCAGGGCTTCCCAGTGGTGGTTCTTGTAGGTGACCCGGTTCCCCTTCACGTAGGGCGTGAACTGCTGCCACGCGGGGTATGTGCAGGCGAATACCGCCTTCTGAGCGGGCAGATTCCCCGCATTGAACAGGTCGCGCAGGCCGCGGAGCAGGGTGCGAGCTGGGGTCAGCGCAGCGGTGATGACATGGGCACCGCTCGGCGCGGTCATCGGTCGTGTATCCGGGTCCCCGCCCGCCGCAAGGGGTCTCGGCTGGAGACCGGACGCCACCGGCAGGGCCTGCGTCCCGGTAGCCGGGAGGGCTTGTGCGCCGGAGGCTGCCGCCGGGGCCGAGCCGTTGATGGTGGTGGCGCGCCAGGTCTGTTCTTGCAGGGTGCGTCCGGCCAGGACGCGGCGGTCGTTGTAGGTGTTGCCTTCGAAGTCGGTGACCTGGCTGTTCTTGGTGGTTCCGTCGGTGCGGGGGTCGTCGTACATGCCGCGGTAGAAGGCGGTGGTGGTGACGCTGTAGTCGTCGGGGCTGGTGCCGGCGCCCTTGATGGTGCGGACGGTCTGGTAGCCGCGGAACTCGTCCCAGTCTTCGGTGAGCACCTTGCAGTAGCCGGTGACCGGTGGGGAGCAGACCACGCCGTTGATGGTGGTGGCGCGCAGGTAGTTGAAGGCGCGTGCCCAGGCCGGGGTGCCGAGGTATTCGTAGCGGGTCGGCATGTCGGGTGAGCCGCCGACCAGGTCGTGGTCGACGGTCTGGGTGACCAGCCACTTCATGTAGACCGCGCGGCTGGTGCGGGCGATGCCGTTGGAGTCGTAGTAGGTGCCCAGTGTGGCCAGGTAGCAGTCCCGGGCATTGGTGTCCCACCCGGTGGTGGGGTATCCGGACGGGGAGGGGCAGGGGTTGGCCTGACCGTAGAAGACGTCGGTGCGCCCGCCGAGCCCGTTGTACACCGAGGAGATGCGCGGCATGCGCAGCCGGGCCTTGGAGCCTCCGTCGTAGTCGGCGCGGTTGTCCAGCAGGGTGGCCTCGAAGTCGACCGGTGGCAGGGCGATGTCGGGGCCGTCACCGGCCAGGCCGACCGGGCGCAGGGTGTCCAGCCACAGCACCGGCCCGGCAGGGGGCAGGCCTTGCAGGGTCTGGGTGTAGACCCATTTGTAGCCGGCCTCCAGCCGGTACACCTGGTCCCACCCGCTGGTGGCCGGGTTGTACACCGAGGTGGTCACGTTGTTCAGCCGCTTGGAGATGTAGAACGCCGGCCCGGGGGTGTCACACGGTTGCAGGACGTCGGGAGGCCCGGAGGGGCAGTTCAGGTCGGTGGGGGTGTCGTTGTCCCACGGTTCGCCCGAGGAGGGCGGAGTACCGCGGTCGACGGTGTTGAAGACCACCTTGGCGGTATGCGTCGAGCCGGCCACCTTGGTGTTACGGCCGTAGGACACTTCCGTCAGGTAACCGCCACGGTCGTAGGCCACGCGGTTGGCGCGGGCGTCCCAGAAGTCGCTGGGCTGGCACAGGGCGCCGACGGTCTTGCAGTACCAGTTCTCCTCGCGGGTGTAGGTGTAGTCGGCCACGTTGCCGTTGGGGTCGGTCTCCTGGTCCAGGTTCCACCGCCAGGTGGCGTTGCACAGCCCCGGCGTGCTGGTCTTGGAGTAGCTGGAGTTGCACGGCTCCCCCGGATCGTCACCCACATAGGCGGTCTGCCAGTTGGAGTCCCGGCGGGCACCGAACCGGTAGGTCGTGCCGTCGACGGTGGTCACCACCCAGGACGACAGCCCGGCCTGGGTGTCCAGTACATAGGCGACCTTCCAGCCGTAGTCCTCTACGGTTTTCCAGGTGCCGCTGGTGCGGTCCTTGACGATCGCGGAGGACTTGCCGTCCACCGACAGCACCAGGTGCGAGGTGGAGTAGTCCGTGGTGGCCGAGTCCCCGTCGTTCTCATCGGGGGACTCCCAGCACTGGTGCTTCCAGTTGACCTGGTCGGGGTTCTTGCTGGTCTCGGCCACATCGTCGGAGCAGGCTCGGAAACGACGTTCGACGAAACCCGTTGAGACATCCCATCCCATACCCGCCACGGACGCCTGGTTGTTGGTGTAGTTGGTCAACCCGTCGATCGCCGAGGAGGAGTACGACAGCGCCAACTGGGGCGCCTTCCCGGCCACGGGCGGAGGGACCGGGATCGGGTAGGAATAGGAGAACCCGCCACCCGACAGTCCCACCTGCCAGGACCCGGCCGCCTTCAGATCGGTCGCGGCGAAGTTCCCCGTCCCTGACCCCGGATCCGCGGCCGCCGCCGTCGCGGCCATCACGTACACCGACCCCTGTGATGGCGAGGTGCCCGACGTGGCCTCCACATCGGCGACCAGGCTCCGCGAAGCCGCGTCATTGCCGCTCGGCACAATGCGTGACTTCTCCGCCGCTTTGACGCATGCCGCGTCCGGCCGCACCGCGAGCAGACAGGCGGGCATCTCGATCAAGCCAAGCCGGGACGCCGCCCCTGCGGGCAACGCCCCGGCGAACCCGGAGTAATCCAAGCTCACTCGCACACGGCCGGGTGTGCTTCCACCATCGGCGCGCGTCACTCGCACCCCCAGCGCGACGCCACCTAGTCGCTTCGCCACGTCGGCGCCCAGCGTCTCCACCCGTACCTTGCCCGGGGAGCCGGTCCCATCGGCCTGAGCCACCGCGACAGGCAGCCCGGGTACCTTGGCCGCACGGGCGGCGACGGTGACCTCGCCCGCTCCGGCGCTGGGCCACACCGGCGCCGAAGCCTGCCGCACCACCGGCGGAGCGTCCTCCACGCCGTGGACGTCGGCGACCCTGCGGATCGGCCTGCCCTCCACGGACTGCTCCTGAGCTGCGGACTCAGGCGAGGAAGGCGACACCAGATCGGTGATGACACCGACACTGGACGCCAACAACACGACTGAAAGAACCGCGAAAAGCCAGATTTGAGCACGCTGAAGGCGCACGCCACATCCTCCGAAAACCCCGTCAACCAGCGGCACCGCGCCCAGCGGCCCGTATAAACCCCGCATAAAGCAAGCCAAACGGGATCATCTTGATCAGCGTCAGCAAACCTGTCAATGCCGAGATCGCCAGCTACTGGATACAGCGAGTTATTTCACCTAGTCGCGGCCAGTGAAGCGCGGTGCCGGAACGCCATAAGGGTCACGACAAATCGTAGCTACATGTAGTCCCTATGAATCGGAGACACATAGGGGACTGGAGGTCAACGCCGTGACCGTGTAACGGCGTTGCATTCGCCCCGTTGCCGCCGGCCTCCTACAGGACCGAGCTCGGCTATCCCAAAAGTTGGGCCAGCGCGAGCTTGTAACTCGTAGTGTGTAAAGCTGATCTTGCTGCTGGTCTTGGTCGTTTTACCTGATGCGACCTGGATAGGCCTCTGCCAGTTCGTTGAGGGCCTCGATCCAGCCGTAGGTCTTGGCGCCTT
>NZ_JBHTCG010000026.1:0-124747 GCF_042665155.1 Sphaerisporangium rhizosphaerae
ACAGCCCGCTGAAGGTCTCGGTCAACGTCGACCTGCCGGCCCGCCCCGAGGCCCCGGTCGAGTCCGCCGTCTACTTCGTGGTCAGCGAACTGCTCACCAACGCCAGCAGGCACGGCGGCGGGCGCCATGTCGCGGTGGACATCAGCCGGCGCGGTCCCGCCCTGCGCATCACGGTCATCGACGACGGTCAGGGCGGCGCCGACCCTTCGCGTGGCAGCGGCCTGCGCGGCATCGAGCGGCGGGTGGCCGCGTTCGACGGCGTGCTGGCGCTGTACAGCCCAGTGGGAGGTCCGACCACGGCCAGCGTCGACATCCCTCGCGCCTTCGCCGGGCACGCCGCGTGCCGCGTCACCCTGCCGCCCTGGAAACACAGGCTGATGGCAGTGTGCTGGGGCTTGATGTGGCTGCCGTTGTTCCCGCAGGGCCTCGTCGCGGCGGGTTTCAAGATCTTCGACGCCGATGAGCGCAGCTGGTTCCTCGCGCTCTACCTGCCTGAAGTGTTCCAGTGGCCCGCCATCATCGGCATGATCGTGCTCGGAGTCGCCATGGCCGTCACCGCCTACGGCCTCACCCAGGAGATCAAGAGGGCCGAGGCCGGAGCGGCCGCGTGAGGGTCGTTCTGGCCGAAGATCTCTACCTCCTCCGCGACGGCCTGGTCCGCCTGCTGCAGGCCCACGGGTTCGAGATCGTCGCGGCGGTCGAGTCGGGGCCCGAGCTGCTCAGGGCCCTGCTCGACGAGCGTCCCGAGGTGGCCGTGGTCGACGTGCGGCTGCCGCCCACCTTCACCGACGAGGGGTTGCAGGCGGCGCTGGCGGCCCGCCGCTCCATCCCCGGCCTCCCGGTGCTCGTCCTGTCCCAGCACGTCGAGCAGCTCTACGCCAGAGAGCTCCTCGCCGACGGCACGGGCGGGGTGGGTTATCTGCTCAAAGACCGCGTCTTCAACTCCGCGCAGTTCATTGACGCGGTACGGCGGGTGGCAGGGGGCGGCACCGCCATGGATCCCGATGTCATCGCCAAGCTGCTGGCCAGCAACGCCCGCCACGAGCCGCTGGGCCGGCTCAGCCCGCGCGAGCGCGAGGTGCTCGAGCTCATGGCCGAGGGCAGGTCGAACGCCGCCATCGCGCAGCGCCTGTTCCTCAGCGAGAGCGCAGTGGCCAAGCACACCGCGAACATCTTCGCCAAGCTCGATCTGGCCGTGTCCGACGACGACAACCGCCGCGTCCTCGCCGTCCTCGCCTACCTCAACGGCACCCGAGCCTGACCCCTCGACACGCGGGGAGAAGGGCCCGGGCTGAGCCGAGGCGGTGCTCGTTCAGGTGGTTCGGGCAGGTCAGGGGGCGCCGATGGTGATCGGTCGGGTATGGGTCCTTGGAGGGGAGGGCGGTTCGCCCAAGTTGGGCGGGGGTGATGGTGCTTGCTCAACGGGTAAATGTCCCACCCAGGCGCTACCTTGCTGGAAAGCAGACGTGAGCGAAGGGGATGGATCAGGGTGAAGTTCCAGGTGGACCGCGATGTCCTCGCCGACGCGGTGGCATGGAGCGCCCGGACGCTGCCGGGCCGTCCTGCGATGCCCGTCCTGTCCGGCATCCTGCTGGAGGCGCTCGACGACAGCCTCACGCTCTCGGTGTTCGACTACGACGTCTCGGCCCGTGCCGTGATCGACGCCGAGGTCGCCGAGCCGGGCAAGGTGCTGATCCCCGGCCGGGTGCTGGCCGAGATCACCCGCAGCCTGCCGGGGGAGCCCGTGCAGATCGTCACCTCCGGCGCCGAGGCCGTGCTCACCTGCGGCGGAGCCGAGTTCGGCCTGCTCACCCTCCCGGTGGAGGACTTCCCCACGCTCCCCGCCATGCCGCCCAGGGCCGGCGCGGTCGGGGGCGGCGTCTTCGCCGCGGCCGTCGCCCAGGTGGCGGTGGCCGCCAGCCGCGACCTGACCCTCCCCATGCTCACCGGCATCCGCATGGACATCGACGGCGCCAACGTCTCCCTGGCGGCCACCGACCGCTACCGCATCGCGGCCCGCGACTTCCTGTGGCACTCCGAGGAGCCCGACCAGCGGGCCGCGGTCATGGTGCCCGCCCGGGTCATGGTGGAGGTGGGCCGCTCCCTGCGCGCCGGGGAGGTGTCGATCGGCTTCGACGCGGGAGTCGCCGGGTTCGAGTGCGCGGGGCGCACGACCACCGTCCGTCTGCTGGACGAGCAGTTCATCGACTACCGGGCGCGCCTCGCCGAGACCTGGGCGATCCGCGCCGATGTCACGGTGGCGCCTTTTGTCGAGGCCATCAAGCGCGTCGCCCTGGTCGCCGAGCGGCACACCGCGATCAGGCTGTCGTTCACGCAGGGGCAGGTGCTGGTGCAGGCCGGCGGCGGCGAGATCGGCCGGGGCGCCGAGGCGGTGGCCGCCGATCTGGAAGGCGACGACATCCAGATCGCCTTCCAGCCGCACTACCTGCTCGACGGCCTGGCCGGGGTGGAGACCGAGAAGGCGAGCATCCACATGGCCTCGCCCACCCGGCCGTCCCTGATCACCGACGAGGGCGACGACCCTGCGTTCCGGTATCTGGTGATGTCGCTGCGCCTGGCCTGAGGCCGGCCGGCCTTCTGGGCCGAGGCCGCTTACCACCGACCAGGGCGGTGACCCGGCGTTCCGGTATTGAGTGAGGTCGCGCGCCTGCACGGGGCAGGCTGCGGCCGGCCTTCGGGGCGGCGGTCAGTCCAGAAGTTCGGGGGTCTCGGTGAGGGCGATCGCGATGTGCTCCATGCACGCGTGTCCCGCGCGCTCGGCGGCGGCGGCGTCACCGGAGGCGATGGCACGGGCGATGGCGTCGTGCGGGATATGGCCGTTCTGCAGGGGCGCGCCCGCGGCGGCGATGCTGGCGCGCAGCGCCGCGGAGAAGTCCTTGTACAGCTCGATCAGCACGCGGTTGTGCGTGGCCTCGACCACCGAGACGTGGAAGGCCAGGTCGGCCTCCACGAAGGCGTCGACCTCGCCCTCGGCCCACGCCTCCTCGCGGCGGAGCAGGGCGGCCTCGATCAGCTCGATGTCACCCTCGGTACGGCGGACGGCCGCGAGCCGGGCGGCCTCGACCTCGAGCGCGCGGCGCACCTCGAGGATCTCCAGATGCTCGGCGGTCCGCAGGCGCCGCGCCATGGCCCCTGAGAGCTCGCTGGTGGCGCGCACGTACGTGCCGTCACCCTGGCGGCATTCGAGCAGGCCGGCGTGGGTGAGCGCGCGCACCGCCTCACGCACGGTGTTGCGGCCGACGCCGAGCTGCTCAGCGAGGACGGTCTCCGTAGGGATCTTGGCGTTGAGACGCCAGGATCCAGAGGTGATCTGCTCTTTGAGCTGCTCGATCACCTGGTCGACGAGGGAAGCCCGCTGCGCCGTACGCAGACTCACAGTCTGCCTCCTCCGGGTAACCAATCATCCTACGAGTCAATGATTGGTCGACCTTATTTATTCCAGGGCCCCGCGGCCAAATCCGGGGGCCCTGGTTGGAGGCCTACCGTGCGAAGACCGTCGCGGTGACGGCGCCGGCCACGGTCGACCTGACCCCGACCGCTTCGAGTGCCTTACGATACGCGCGCGTCTGTCGCCCGCGGTCACCGGCCTTGCCCCACAGGTCGCCCAGCTCGCGCCAGACCTCGGCGATCTCGCGGTCGCGGACCGCGCCCGAGGACGGCACCGCGATCAGGGCGTCGCCCGCGCGCTCAAGGTGGCCCCTGACCGCGTCGTCGGACCGTGCCAAAGCACTCTCGGCGAGCACCAGGTGGGCCGAGGCCCTCATGGTGCGGGGCTCGTCGGCGAACAGCTCCAGCGCCTTGGCCGCCAGCTCGTCGGCGCCGCGGCCGTCCCCGGAGCGCAAGTGCACCCGGGCGAGAACGACCAGGCTGTGCGCGTACTCCACCGACTCGGCGGGCAGCACGGAGAAGACCTCCGAGGCGCGGGAGACCAGCGCGTCGGAGTGCTCCCTGCTGGACCGTGCGGCGGAGATCTCGGCCCAACGCATGGCGATCTTCGCCATCTGGACCGCGACGCGGGCGGGCCGCCCGGCCGCCAGCGCGTCGTCGGCGAACTGCACCGCGAGCGCGGAGTCCTCGCCCTCGGCGGCCGACACGCTGGCCTGCCAGAGCGAGAGGATCTCGGTCGTGCGGTCGTCCGGCACCGGCACGCCCGTGACCTCGAGCACGTGCTCGACGTACGAGAGCCCGATCTCGGCGTCGGCGAGCGCCGCGGCCAGGTCGACCGACACCTCGCCGTGGAACAGTGACAGTTGTGTCACCTGCTCCAGCGCCTTGGCGCCGAGGTCGCGGGCGCGCATGATGTCGCCGGCCTTGTGGTAGCACCGGCACAGCGCGACCGTGAGCGGAAGGTCGGCCAGCCGCTCGGGGTGCGCGGCGGCCTCGCGGCGAAGCCGCTCGTACGCCTCGACCGCGCGGCCGAGCTTGCCCTGCGCCTCCAGCGCACGCGCACGGCCGAGCCGTGCGTGCGCGGCGAGCAGCGCGTTGTCCTCTCCGGCGGCCTTGACGATGTCACCGAAGCGGTCGGCGGCGAGGGCCGCGTCCCCGTGGTGCAGCTCCAGCTCGGCATGGCGCAGGCCGAGCTCGGTGTCGATGCGCTGGCGCGGTTCGATCCCGTGGAGCAGGAACTCGGTGGTGCATCCAAGGCGCTCCGCGAGAAGGCGGGCGACCACCGGCGTCGGCGTGCGCTTGCCGGACTCGATGAGTGAGACATAACTGTCGGAGAGGTCGGGTCCGGCCAGCTGGGCCTGAGACATACGCCTGCTCAGACGCAGCCCGCGGACGCGATCACCGATGGTTCCCTGACTCGGCATGTGATCTCTTAAGGCGATGTTATGGTCAATGGTCTCGCCATGATGGCACGAAGCAGCCGAATCGGGTATACCCACGTCAAGAATCCCGAGGGGCAAGTCTGTCTCACCCCTCGGGATTCAGGACGAACCCGGACTAATCGTCGTCGTCAGAACTGGGAAAGAGCATCTGGCAAACCTCGAGGTACAAGGTCTCCGGATACGGAATGAAGGGGACGGTCGAGAGCGCCTGGTCCTGACCGGCGGACTCCAGGACGAACTCGCCGTAACCGAGCATGCGGCCGAGCAATGAGCGCTGGAAGCTCATGTCGGTCACCTTGCCGAGTGGCATCATCGCCACCCGGCGAGTGATCAAACCGGTGGTAAGGAGCATGCGTTTGGACGTCACCACGAAGTAGTCGACGGACCACTCGGCCACTTTCCACACGAAGCGAATGAGTAAGAGAAGCCACGCCCACCAGACGATCACCAGTGCCTGGGCTCCTTGGTTCTCGCCCAGCCACTTGCTCAGCAGCCCCGCCAGGACCAGGCCGCCGAAGACCTCGGCGACCGGTCGCAGCAGCACGGCCGGGTGGCGCCGCACCATGATGACCTGGTGTTCGTGGGGCAGAAGGTAACGATTGACCGACGACGGAGCAGAGTCCCCGTGGGTCACAAGTCTCATGTCAGCTTCGCGACGAATAGCGCCAGCGAATCCGCGGCGTTCACCACAGTGTCCATTGCTCCTCTGACCGCGCTAGCCGCGTCAGCCGGTCTGGTGAACAGGTAGAAAGCCACAAACGCGATGGCTGCGTACGTTAGAACCTTCTTGACCTGCACTGCCGCCTCCGTTAACCAACTCACCCACTGCACCCACCGTATACATTACCCAGCTGATTCGCTCGGTAAAGGCATCCCGACCCCACAGTCTTTAGGGGTCTGGATGTGACCTGCGTCACCCTTGCTCGCCGGCGACCGCGGCCAGCACCTGGAGGTGCTTGCGCGCGATGCGCTCGACGAGGCTCGGGTACGCGTAACCAGTGACCTCCATCGCGCCGTGGTGCGCCGCCTCTACGCAGCGTGTCACCGTCGCGGCGGGATGAACCCCGGCGAACTCGACCTTCAGCGCGGTCTCGACCTGTGTGTAGGCGTCAATATCCGGCAGTTGGTCCATCGCTCTCCCAGGTGTGCGTCCACGGCCCCGCGGGGGCCGGGAACACAGTGACATTGTCATCACTCTGTGTACCCTCTGAAACACAGTATGTAACGAAGGGTGTGTCAACCTGGGGACGAAGAAGGAAAAAGAATCAGACGACGCCGTACAGGCGGTCTCCCGCGTCGCCCAAGCCGGGGACGATGTAGCCGTGCTCGTTGAGCCGCTCGTCCAGGGCGGCGGTCACCACACGCACGGGGTTGCCCGAGTCGGTGAAGACCTGCTCCAGATATCGCAGCCCCTCGGGCGCGGCGAGCAGGCAGATGGCCGTGACGTCCTCGGCGCCGCGCTGGAACAGAAGCTGGATGGCCGCCGCGAGCGTGCCACCGGTGGCGAGCATGGGGTCGAGCACGTAGCACTGGCGGCCCGAGAGGTCTTCGGGCAGCCGGGTGGCGTAGGTCTCGGCCTTGAGGGTGCCCTCGTCGCGGATCATGCCGAGGAAGCCGACCTCGGCCGTGGGCAGCAGGCGGGTCATGCCGTCGAGCATGCCGAGGCCCGCGCGCAAGATCGGCACGACCAGGGGCGCGGGGCGGGCGAGCCGCACGCCGTGGGCGGGGGCCACCGGGGTGGTGACCGTCGCGTCGGTGACCCGTACGTCGCGCGTGGCCTCGTAGGCCAGCAGCGTGACCAGCTCGTCGGCGAGCCGCCGGAACGTGGGGGAGTCGGTGCGCACGTCCCTGAGAGCGGTCAGCTTGTGAGCGACCAGCGGGTGGTCAACGACGAGGGTCTTCATGGCTGCCAACGCTATCCTCTGCGCCCGGGTGAACGGTACGAGCGGCCCGGTAACCCCCATCACACCCCAAGCGGGTCGGGGGCGGCCGTTTTTGATCACAATTTGCCCGAGGGGCCTACGGGGCTCCAGTGATTCTGGGAGCATGGCCAACCGTGAGAACCGCGTCGGTGGAGCGAAGATGACAGACGTAGATGCTCTTGACTTCGCCATCGTGGTCTACCGCGAGGACGACCGCTGGGAAGCCGAGATGTTGCCGGTGGGTCTCACCGCGGACCTCCACGGGCTGATCCACGCTCTCCGGCAGCAGCCGAGCATGGGCGCCACGATTGGCCTGGTCGCCGTTGGGGATGACTTCTTCGTGGCATTAAGGGTGTTCGGCGAGCGCGTCGACGTCTTCCTGTCCGACATCACCGCGTCGTGGGACTGGCCGCTCGCCCAGCAGGTGCTGGAGTACCTCGACGTCCCCGTGCCGGAGGAGGAGGAGCTCGACATGGTCCTCCCGGCCGGAGACCTGTCGATCTTCGCCGATCTGGGCCTCGACGAGATGGAGCTGGGCGCCCTCTCCGGTGATCTCGAACTGCTTCCTGACGAGGTGCTCTCCAGCATCGCCGCGCGGCTGGGCTTCTCCCAGCCGTTTGAACGTGCCGTCGACTCAGCCATCGGCTGACCTCGGGAGCCCCGATCATGCCCTCGAGACCAACACACAGCGCTCTGTTCGCCGCGGCCTTCGTCCGCACGCCCCAGGGGTGGAGCGGCGCCGAGGTCGATCTCACCAACGCCGAGATCGCCGACGACCTGGGCGACGCCGTCCAGGACGCTCTGGGGCTGAACGGCGAGGAGCTCGCCCTGCTCTGCGTCGAGGTGGAGGACGAATGGTTCGCGCTCGTCCGCTACGACGACGACGCCGAGCCGCGCGCCTTCCTCTCCGACGCCCACGCGGCGGCCGCTGACGGCCTCGGCGAGCTGTTCAACGAGCTGGCCGGGGTCGTCGTCCCCGACAAGGAGGCCGATCTCGGCGTCCGTCCCGCCGGCGACTTCGAGTTGCTCAGCGACCTCGGCGTCAGCGCCGAGGAGCTTTTGGAGCTGAGCATGGAGGAGGGGGTGCTTCCCGCCGACACCCTCTCGGTCATCGCCGAGAAGCTCTCCTTCGCCGATGAGCTCGACCGGCTGCACTAGCGCCTTCCCCCGCGCGGCCTCGCCGGCGGGCCCGCGGCCGTGAGCGATCCGGCGCAGGGCGAGTTCGAGACGCCCATGCGGCTCGCGCTCGAGCAGGCCGCGCTGGCCGGCGAGCGTGGCGAGGTGCCCGTGGGCGCCGTCGTCCTCGGGCCCGGGGGTGAGGTGCTCGCGGTGGCGGGCAACGACCGGGAGGCGAGCGCGGACCCGACCGCCCACGCCGAGGTGCTGGCCCTGCGCGCGGCGGCCCGCGTGCGCGGCGAGTGGCGGCTGAGCGGCTGCACCCTGGTGGTGACCCTGGAGCCCTGCACGATGTGCGCGGGGGCGGCGGTGCTCGCCCGGGTGGACACGATCGTCTACGGGGCGGCCGACGAGAAGGCCGGCGCGGCGGGGTCGCTGTGGGACGTGGTGCGCGACCGGCGGCTGAACCACCGTCCCGAGGTGATCCTCGGGGTCCTCGCCGGGGAGTGCGCGGCCGTTCTCCGGGACTTCTTCGCCGACCGGCGCCACTGAAACCGGCATTTGGTGCATACCAGACGATGAGCGCGCGCGAACAGGGCCCCGGATCCGGTAGGCTGCTCGGCGGTGGAGTCGCCTAGTGGCCGAGGGCGCACGCCTCGAAAGCGTGTGATGGGGCAACCTATCCGTGGGTTCAAATCCCACCTCCACCGCCACCACGAAGGGCCCGCGCCGGGCGACCGGCCGCGGGCCCTTCGGCGTCACCAGGCCTACACCTCGTCGAACGGCTTGGCGTAGGCGAACGCGCCGCGCGTCGCCGGGGTGTAGGCGGCCAGCGGGCGCGCCTGGAAGTGCTCGCCCCAGGCCGCGACCGGCGGGACGACGCCGAGCTCGGCGGCCGGCCGGAAACCGAACCGCGGATAGTAGTCACGATGGCCCAGCAGCACGACGAGCGGTTCGTCGAGCGCGTCCGCCGCCGCCAGCACCGCGTGCATGAGTGCATGACCGACGCCCTGACGCTGATGGGCGGGCAGCACCCCGAGCGGCCCCAGTCCGAGCACGGGAGCGGAGTCCACGGAGGCCCGGCTGCAGACCACATGGCCAAGGATGGCGCCGTCCGCCCCTGTGGCGACCAGTGAGAGACGCGGCAGCCACGCCTCGCAGGCCCGCAGCGCGTCCACCAGGACGGCCTCCACGGTCGGTTCGCCGGGCGCCTCCGGCTTGGCGAACGCGGCGTTGTGCACTTCGCGGATGGCGGGGATGTCGGCCGGTACCTCGCGTCGGATCAGCATCCGCTCAGGCTGGCCGTGCCGGGACAGGGGTGTCAACGCGATTTGTTCCGCGCCGGCCCGCGGACGGCCGCCAGGGCCGCGGATGGCTTCGTGCGCGCCGGGCCGGCGGCTTCGGGGGCTCCGCGCCGCGTCATTCGGGCGCGGAGCCGCCGCGGGACTCGTCCAGTTCGAGAACCCGCGCGTGCAGGACCGAACGCTGGTGCAGGGCGGCCCGCAGCGCGCGGTGCAGGCCGTCCTCGAGGTAGAGCTCGCCGCGCCACTGCACCACATGGGGGAACAGGTCACCGTAGAAGGTCGAATCCTTGGCGAGCAGAGAGTGCAGGTCGAGCACCGCCTTCGTGGTCACCAGAGAGTCGAGCCTGACCTGCCGCGGCGGGATCTGGGCCCACTCTCGATGCGACAGGCCGTGCTCGGGGTACGGGCGGCCATCACCGACTGACTTGAAGATCACCCTATGTAGTTTAGGAGAGATTTCCTGTTTGCCTGCTTCAGCGGGTGCCCGGTGAAGCCCTGATCAGGTCAGATGCCTCCGGAGAAGGTGTCGCACTTGGCGGGGTCGCCCGAGTCGTAGCCGGTGCTGAACCACTTGGTCCGCTGCTCGGCGGTGCCGTGAGTGAAGGACTCCGGGTCGACGCGGCCCTGCGTCTTCTCCTGGATGCGGTCGTCGCCGACGGCGGCCGCGGCGTCGAGCGCCTCTTGGATGTCGGTCTGGGTGAAGGGCTTCTCGTAGAAACCGGTGTCCACGGCGTTCTTCGCCCAGACGCCGCCATAGCAGTCGGCCTGGAGTTCCAGCCGGACCGAAGCGCTGTCGGCGCCCTGGCTGTTCCCCCCGACGCGCTCCATGGTGCCCAACAGGTCCTGGACGTGATGGCCGTACTCGTGGGCGATGACGTACGCCTGGGCGAACGGGCCGCCCTTCGCGCCGAACTTGCTCTGCAACTCGTCGAAGAAGCTCAGGTCCAGGTAGACGTGCTTGTCGCTCGGGCAGTAGAACGGCCCCACCTGCGAGGTGGCCTGGCCGCACCCGGTGTCCACCGCCTGGGAGAACAGAACGGTCTTCGCGGGCGTGTAGGTGCCGCTGCCGCCCTGCCCGAACGCGTCCTTCCAGTACGCCTGGATGCTGTTCACCACGCCCACGACGCGGCAGTTCTCCGACTGGTCGGCGTCGGAGCCCTTCTTGCACTCTTGGGACAGGTCGGAGGTCGGCTGGACGCCCGTGGTGTCCCCACCGCCGTCCCTGCCGGTTATGTCACCGGGATTGATCCCGAATATCAGCGCGGCGATGAGGGCGATGATGCCCGCCGCGCCTCCTCCGATGGCGAGCCCGCCACCGGGGATCCCGCCCCCGCCACCACGGTTCTCGACCTGTGAGGCGTCGAGGTCGACATCGTCACGGAAGTCCATCGGCCCGTCTTCCCTTTGTCTCGGTCCTCGGGGTGTCGGCCACTCCGCTGCCCCGCAGAGAAACGATCATGCATGATCGCGGGTACACGCACGTCACGCCGTACCTCGGTGACACTCGGTCACCGACGGTGGCCCCTTCGGCCAAGCCCGTCACCGCTGAATGCCAACGGAAGGCCGTGATCGGCTCCACCCGGGCACCGGTTACGGGATCTTCGTCCTGAAGCGGGCTAGCGTGCTGATCGACGATCACTGCCGGTGATACGGAGGTCACCTTGGGTGCGAAAAGCGAGGTGCCGCCCCCTCGTCGCGAAGAAGCGCACTGGACGCACGAGGACGCACGGTGCTCCGGTCCCGACGGCGGGCCGTACCCGGGACGTGACGACGCGCCGGACCCGGCTCGCGATGACGTGCGGGACTTCGTCCGCGATGACGTGCCCCCTCCGGCCTACTTCCTGCGCAGCCTTCCCGCCATGCCGGTGTCCGCGTGGCTCAGGGCCTGGGCGACGTCCCTCAGCCCGTTCGCCGCCGGGCTGGTGCTCGCGTTCGCGATGGGCGCGGGTGTGGCGCTGGGCCTGCACCCGGCCTGCGGCGGCGCCGCCGTCCCGCACGCCCGGGTCTCGTCCGCCGGCCACTGAAGCCCCATCGACCGGCCACTGACGAACACCCCGGCCGGCCGCTGGAGAACGCGCCGGCCGGCCGCTGAAGGGCTCGCGGGTCGTCTCGCCGGTGGGTTCTGAAGGCTGAAAGCACGAAGGCCCCGGTTGGATCGACCGGGGCCTTCGTGTTCTTGCTGCTCAACCAAGCGCGGAGGATAGGAGATTCGAACTCCTGAGGGGTTGCCCCCAACACGCTTTCCAAGCGTGCGCCCTAGGCCAACTAGGCGAATCCTCCGCCGAGAAGCTTACCGGACTTCGGAGCCTGCCGAGACCATGGAGATGACGACGAATCGGTCTCGACGTTCCCCGGCGGCTGCGCCCCGAGCACTGCCGCGCACGGCTAGACTGTCACCGGACCCCTCGCACGGCGTCATCCTGTGAACCTCCCCAGGGCCGGAAGGCAGCAAGGATAAGCGGGCTCTGTCGGGTGTGCGAGGGGTCTCTTCGCTGGAGCCTCAAGGCGGTGTCGTCACATGATCGCGACGATCGGCACACACGACCCCGAAGACGCTTCGGTGATCACCCACTCCGACCCCCTAGGCGAGGAGACGGCATGAGTCTCGCTCTCTACCGCAAGTACCGGCCTGGGACGTTCGCCGAGGTCAAGGGGCAGGAGCACGTCACCGAGCCACTGCGGCAGGCGCTCAGCACCGGCCGCGTCAACCACGCCTACCTGTTCAGCGGGCCGCGCGGGTGCGGCAAGACCTCCAGCGCGCGCATCCTCGCCCGCTCGCTCAACTGCGAGAAGGGCCCGACGCCCGACCCCTGCGGCGAGTGCGAGTCGTGCGTGGCCCTCGCGCCCACCGGGCCGGGCCACCTCGACGTCATAGAGATCGACGCCGCCTCCCACGGAGGCGTGGACGACGCCCGCGACCTGCGCGAACGCGCGTTCTTCGCCCCGGTGTCGGCGCGGTTCAAGATCTACATCATCGACGAGGCGCACATGGTGACCCGCGAGGGTTTCAACGCGCTGCTCAAGCTCGTCGAGGAGCCCCCGCCACACCTGAAGTTCGTCTTCGCGACCACCGAGCCCGAGAAGGTCATCGGGACCATCAAGTCGCGCACCCACCACTACCCGTTCCGTCTGATGCCCCCCGCGACGCTGCGGCAGCTGCTGGAGGAGATCCTCCTGTCGGAGTCGGTGCCGTACGAGCCGGCCGCGCTGCCGCTGGTCGTGCGGGCGGGGGCCGGCTCGGCCCGCGACTCGCTGTCGATCCTGGACCAGCTCCTGGCCGGCGCCGACGAGGCCGGCATCACCTACGCCCGGGCCGTGTCCCTGCTGGGGTACACCGACGGCGGGCTGCTCGACGAGATCATCGCCGCGTTCGCCCGGCGCGACGGCGCCGCGGTCTTCCAGGCGGTCAACCGGGTGGCCGAGGGAGGTCACGACCCGCGCCGGTTCGCCATGGACCTTCTCGAGCGCTTCCGCGACCTGGTCATCCTCGCCAACGTGCCGGAGGCCGCGCACAACGGCCTGCTCGACCGCCCGGCCGACGAACTCGAGCGGCTGGCCGGGCAGGCCGCCTCCATGGGGCCCGGCGAGCTGACCCGCGCGGCCGAGGTGTTCAACGCCGGGCTGATCGAGATGCGCGGCGCCACCTCTCCCCGTCTGCTGCTCGAGCTCATGTGCGCCCGGGTGCTGCTCCCGGCCGTCGACCAGGGCGAGGTCGCGATGCTCGCCCGCCTCGAACGGCTGGAGCGCGGCGGCGTGGTCGCGGCGGCCGCACCGGCTCCGGGCGCCTTCGCCACCGGCACGCGGGCCGGCGCGGCGCACGAGCCGCGGGCCGCCGGCGGGTCGCAGTACCCGCAGCCGGGCCAGTCCCAGCGCGCGCCCGTTCCGGATGTTCAGGAGGCTCCTGGGCAGGACGTCTCCGGTCAGGGCCGGCCGCCGGTCGAGGCGAGGACGCCCGCCGCCCGTCCGCCCGCGGACGACTGGCCCGCCCCCGCGCGGGCCGGCGCCGCCCGCGCGCAGGAGGGCTCGGCCGCTCCCCAGGCGCCGGCGCACCGGCCGGACGCTCCCTCCGCCGGGCCCGTGGTCCAGGCGGCGTCCGGCGCGTTCCAGCACACCTGGCCGCAGATCCTGGACGTGCTCAAGCGGCGCTCGCCGGCCGTCTGGGCGAACGTCAACACCAACTCCCAGCTGATCGGCGTCGAGGACAACATCGTCACGCTGGGCTTCAGCCAGGTCGGCGCCATGCGCAACTTCGTCAACGGCGCCAAGGACGCCGTCGTGGCCGCGGCCATCGCCGAGGTCATGGGCGGCAACTGGCGGGTCGAGGCCGTGGTCGGCAACGCGCCCGGCGGCGGCGCGCCCTCGACTCCGGCGGTGCGGCAGGCGCCCGCCGCCAGGCCGGCACCCGCGCGGCAGGAGGTCCCGCCGGCGGCGCAGGCTCCCGCCCAGCCGGGCCTCACAAGCGCCCCGGCACCGGCGCGGCGGCCGGCTCCGGCCTCCGCGCAGCGGCCTGCGGGGGCGGCGTCCACGGCGTCCACGGCGTCCACGGCAGAGGAGCCATGGCCGGACGCGCCGCCGCCGGACGACGAGGGGCATCCTCCGGGCCCCGGGTTCACCGCCGCCCGTCCAGGGCTCGCCGCGGCGCGCTCGGCCGCGCAGGCGGCGGCCCAGGCCGGGCCGCGCCAAGCGGGCGCCACCGGGTGGCCGGACGCCGTCCCGGGCCGTCCGGGGCCGGCGTCGGTCGAGACCGACGAGGTCGATCCGGACAACGACGCCGACGCGGACGCCGACGCCCTGACCGGCATGGCCCTCGTCCAGCGCGAACTCGGCGGCCAGATAATCGGCGAGATCGACCACACCTAGCTAGTCGCCGGTGGCGATGACGCCGGCCTTCTCGATCATCAGCACGGCGCTGCGTACTGGGACGACGGGCCTGTGCATCAACCCGGCCGGGACGGTGAAGGCCTGCCTGGGACCGAGTTCGACCGTGTCGGCGTCCTCCAATTCGATGCGGAACAGCCCGTCCAGCACGAAGAAGAACTCATCCTGCTCATCGTGCTTGTGCCAGTGGTACTCCCCTTGCATGACCCCCAGCCGTACCCAGACGTCCCCGACGTGGATGAGGGTCTGGTTGTACCAAGGGTCATCGACTTGGTCGATCAACGCTTGGACGTCCATGGTCTGCAGGGTGGTGAACAGCGGCTGGTAATGAATGGCGTAGTCGGGCTGGGACACGGTCTCCTCCTTGCGAGGCGGCGGCCATGGGCGAATTCGGCCCTTTCGGGACGGCCCCAGGTCAGGACGTGGTGGTGATGGGGGCGATGCGGGGGGAGGCCAGGCGCACATAGTCGTCGGTGGCCAGGGCGATCGAACGGTCCAGTCGGGCGGCGTTGAAGAACAGTTCCGGCACCCGCATCAGCGCCGGGTCGGCGATGACCTCCAGCCCGGGGTGGTAGCTGAAAGGCAGTACGGTTCCGCTCACACTTCCCGCCAGTTCTTCGGCCTTGTCGCGGCCGGCGAAGGCGACGTAGGTGCCCTTCAGCGACTCCTTGACCGCCTGCAGGTCCAGGCGGGCGTCACCGGGAACCACGGCCAGCACATACCGGGTCAGCTTCTTGCCGAGCTTGACCATGACGATCAGGCACTTGGCCGCGTGCGCGACGTCGTGCCCGCGCAGCGCGCTGACCACCTCGGTACGTCCTTCGGGCGGATGGTCCATGAGTCGGTAGCGGGCCCCGGCCGCGTCCAGATCCGTGATCAACCGTGCGTAAAGCCCCGTGTCGAACGCGTCGGTAGCTTCGAGGCCGAGGCCGGCGATATCGCCCTGCAGCTCACCACTCACCGCTCAACATCTCCTTCGCCTCGGCGATACGGTCCTCATCGCGCTGATAGAACACCCACTGTTTGATCTTCTTGCCGCGCACCAGACCCGCCTGCGAGAGCACCCGTAGATGCTCACCACAGGTCGGCTGGCTCACCCCGAGCTTCTGGGCGATCAGCAGCGAGCAGACGCCGTCACGCACCAGGTCGCCGTCACGCTGCGGCGGAAAGTGGCGCTCCGGGTCACGTAGCCACTCCAAGATGAGCAGGCGCCTGTCGTTCGCCATCGCCTTGATCAGGTCCACATCGAGCACTTAGGGAATATGGCAATTCGCTAATTGCCTGTCAAGCATGAGTGCGCCGCGGCGGCCGCTGCACGGACGGGCGTGCACATCATGCGGTCTTGACGTTATGAGTGCTGTTCCTTGACACCGTCGCCGTGCCGGTTCTGGGACGCTGGAGTCGCGCACCGGGCGGGGGCGGCGCGCCCGGTCGGGCGGTACGGTCACGACCGTGCCGGCATGATCGTCGAGGGCCGGGGCCACTCGGTGCGATGTGGTCCGCACCTGGGGCGGGCATCTTCGGCGCCGTGTCCCGCGGCCGGTCCCCGCTTGCCTACAACGGACGTCGCCAGTGCAACATCCGTGGCAAACCCCGTAGGCTCGTGCCACACGCGAAGCCATGAGGAGCGCACGATCGTGAATCCAGGTGATGTCAACCTGCAGCAGTTGCTCGAGCAGGCGCAGCTCATGCAGCAGCAGCTCGCGACCGCACAGCAGGAGCTCAACGACGCGGAGGTCGAGGGCACGGCCGGCGGCGGCCTGGTCGTCGCCACCGTCAACGGGAGCGGCGAGCTGCTCGAACTGAAGATCAGTCCCAAGGCCATCGACCCCGGTGACCCGCAGGACTCGGCCGACACGATCGCCGACCTGGTGATCGCGGCGGTGCGCGACGCCGTCCGCGCGGCGGCCGACCTCCAGCAGGAGAAGCTCGGCCCGCTGGCCCAGGGCCTCGGCGGGGGCGGATTCCAGCTTCCGGGGTTCTGACCGCCATGTACGAGGGGGTCGTCCAGAACCTGATCGACGAGCTGGGCCTGCTTCCCGGCGTCGGTCCGAAGAGCGCGCAGCGCATAGCTTTCCACCTGCTGGCCGCCGACCCGGCCGACGTCAAGCGGCTGGCGCACGCCTTGCTGGAGGTCAAGGAGCGCGTCCGCTTCTGCCGCGTCTGCGGGAACGTCGCGGCCGAGGAGGAGTGCCGCATCTGCCGGGACGCCCGGCGCGATCCCCATGTCATCTGCGTCGTCGAGGAGTCCAAGGACGTCGTCGCCATCGAGAAGACCCGCGAGTTCCGCGGCCGCTACCACGTGCTGGGCGGGGCGATCAGCCCCATCGAGGGCGTCGGCCCGGACGACCTGCGCATCCGCGAGCTGATGACGCGGCTGGCCGACGGGCGGGTCACCGAGTTGATCCTCGCGACCGATCCCAACCTGGAAGGGGAGGCCACGGCCACCTATCTGGCCAGGTTGGTCAAACCGATGGGTTTGAAAGTCACACGATTGGCCAGCGGTCTGCCAGTGGGCGGAGACCTCGAGTACGCCGACGAGGTCACCTTGGGCCGCGCTTTCGAAGGACGGAGGCTGCTGGATGTTTGACGAGTGGAACGCCATGGCGGACCGCATCGCCGCGCACGCGCAGAACTATCTCGACGGCTTGACGAGACTGGCGGGCGGCGAGGGCGGCGACGCCATGCTGCCCATGCTGCTCGTCGAGGTCTCGCAGGTCAGTCTGGCGGGTGCGCAGCTCGGAGCGGCGCAGGATGTGATCCTGCAGGGCAATTTCGAGCCCGCGACCGGTCCCGACCCCGACCTCGACGGGGTGCGCACGGCGCTCGCCACGCGTCTTGGCCCGGTGGACGACTACGCCGAGGTGTTCGACCCCTACAAGGACACCGGGGTCACGGCCTACCGCCTGTCGGACGACCTGGCGGCCGTCGCGGCCGATCTGATCCACGGGCTCGGCCACTACCGCGCGGGGCGTCCGCTGGAGGCGCTGTGGTGGTGGCAGTACTCGTACTTCAACACCTGGGGCAACCACGCGGGGGCGGCCATGCGGGCGTTGCAGGCGCTGGTCGCCCACACCCGCCTGGACGTGGTGGAGGAGACGACCACCGCGTGAGTCCGCCGGCCGGCGCGGGGGCTCCGCGCCGGCACGGTCGTCCGTGGGATCAGTTGTACACAGGCAGGTCCGGTTCGGGCTGGTCAGCGGGGTCGGTTGTCCACATGCTGGGCTTAATCGGCGGCGGTCATGGGTGCCCCCAGTAGACTGTGGGCTCCGCATACTGAACCTTTGGGAGACATCCCGTGGCGCTCGTTGTCCAGAAATACGGTGGTTCCTCCGTCGCCGACGCCTCCCGCATCAAGCGGGTGGCCCAGCGGATCGTCGCGACGAAAAAAGCCGGCAACGACGTCGTGGTGATCGTCTCGGCGATGGGCGACACGACCGACGAGCTGCTCGACCTGGCCCAGCAGGTGACGCCGCTGCCCCCCGGGCGCGAGCTCGACATGCTGCTGACCGCCGGCGAGCGCATCTCGATGGCGTTGCTGGCGATGGCCATCGCCAACCTCGGCGACGAGGCGCGGTCGTTCACCGGTTCCCAGGCCGGCGTGATCACCGACTCCACCCACGGCAAGGCGCGCATCATCGACGTGACGCCCGGCCGCATCCAGGAGGCCGTGCGCAGCGGGCAGATCGCCATCGTCGCCGGCTTCCAGGGCGTCTCCCAGGACACCAAGGACATCACGACGCTCGGGCGGGGCGGTTCCGACACCACGGCCGTCGCGCTGGCGGCGGCCCTGGGCGCCGACGTCTGCGAGATCTACACCGATGTCGACGGCATCTTCACCGCCGATCCGCGCATCGTCCCGGCCGCCCGCCAGATCCCCCGCATCTCCTACGAGGAGTCGATGGAGATGGCGGCCTGCGGCGCCAAGATCCTGCACCTGCGCTGCGTGGAGTACGCCCGGCGGTTCAACCTGCCGATCCACGTCAGGAGCTCGTTCAGCAGCAAGGAAGGCACCTGGGTCGTCTCCGATCCCCACACTGAAGGAACCGAGATGGAGCAGCCGATCATCTCCGGCGTCGCGCACGACCGGAGCGAGGCAAAGATCACTGTCGTCGGGGTTCCCGACAAGGTCGGAGAGGCCGCGGCCATCTTCAGAACGCTCGCGACCGCCGAGATCAACATCGACATGATCGTGCAGAACATCTCGGCCGCCGCCACCGGGCGCACCGACATCTCCTTCACGCTGCCCTCGGCCGACGGCACCTCCGCCGTCACGGCCCTCAAGCGCATCCAGGAGCAGATCGGCTTCGAGAAGATCCTCTTCGACGACCAGATCGGCAAGGTCTCGCTGATCGGGGCGGGCATGCGCTCCCACCCCGGCGTCACCGCCACCTTCTTCGGCGCCCTGGCCGACGCCGGCATCAACATCGAGATGATCTCGACCTCCGAGATCCGCATCTCGGTCATCGTCAGCCAGGACGAGGTGGACGCGGCGGTCGCCGCCGCCCACCGGGCCTTCGACCTCGACAGCGACCAGGTCGAGGCCGTGGTCTACGGAGGCACCGGAAGATGAACGCCCACGAGCACACCGGCGAGGAGAGTGACCGAGCAGTGAGTTCCGACAAGCCTACCCTGGCCGTCGTCGGCGCCACCGGCGCCGTCGGCACGGTGATGCTGGAGATCCTGTCCAGCCGCCCCGACGTCTGGGGCGAGATCCGCCTCATCGCCTCACCCCGTTCGGCCGGGAAGAAGCTGGTGGTCCGCGAGCGGGAGGTCGAGGTCGTCGCGCTGTCGCCCGAGGCGTTCGACGGGGTCGACGTCGCCATGTTCGACGTGCCCGACGAGGTGTCGGCGCAGTGGGCGCCGGTGGCCGCCTCCCGCGGCGCGGTCGCCGTGGACAACTCCGGCGCCTTCCGCATGGATCCCGACGTGCCCCTCGTGGTGCCCGAGTGCAACCCCGAGGCGATCGCCCGGCGGCCCAAGGGCATCATCGCCAACCCCAACTGCACGACGCTGTCGATGATGGCCGCCCTCGGCGCCCTGCACCGCGAGTACGGCCTGCGCGAGCTGGTCGTGGCGTCGTACCAGGCCGTCTCCGGCATGGGCGTCGCGGGGCCCGAGCGGCTCTACGACGAGATCGCCGCGGTGGCGGGAAACCGGGCCATCGGCACGGTGGCCGGCGACGTCCGCAAGGCCGTCCCCGACCTGGTCGACTCGCCGTTCCCTGCTCCGCTCGCGTTCAACGTGGTGCCCGCCGCGGGCTCGCTCAAGGAGGACGGCTGGTTCTCCGAGGAGCTCAAGGTCCGCAACGAGTCGCGCAAGATCCTCGGCATTCCCGACCTGAAGGTCTCGGCCACCTGCGTCCGCGTGCCGGTCATCACCACCCACTCGCTGGCCGTGCACGCCACCTTCGACGAGCCGGTGACGGTGGCCGCGGCCCGGGCGGTGCTGGAGGCCGCGCCGACGGTGGTCGTCCTGGACGACCCGGCGAAGGGCGTGTTCCCCACCCCGGCCGACGTCGTGGGCACCGACCCCACCTACGTGGGGCGCATCCGCCAGGCGCTCGACTTCCCCAACACGCTCGACATGTTCGTCTGCGGCGACAACCTGCGCAAGGGCGCCGCACTGAACACCGCCGAGATCGC
Source organism: Sphaerisporangium rhizosphaerae (assembly GCF_042665155.1). Lineage (NCBI taxonomy): Bacteria > Bacillati > Actinomycetota > Actinomycetes > Streptosporangiales > Streptosporangiaceae > Sphaerisporangium > Sphaerisporangium rhizosphaerae. The sequence continues at coordinate 19,716 of NZ_JBHTCG010000026.1, forward strand.
CGAACTGGTCGCCGCCGAACTCTCCTCCCGCTGACCCACCCGCACACCACTCGATCGCGTCCGCCCTCGGCCGTTACATCGCGTTCCGCTTCGGCCGCGGGCGGGTGCGGCGTGGGTGCCGGTAGTGGGTCGATAGTGGGTGTGCGCCGGCCGCGCCGGCCGCGCCGGCCGCCGTCCACCCGCGCGATCAAACGCGCGGGCGTGTCCCGTGCTGCCAGGCGCCCCCTCGGGCCGTCGAAACAGACCCGGAGCGGACGATCGCTCCATCGCAAACGATCGCCCGCTCCGGGAGTCACTGGTCACACACGGCCGGCGGCAAGCCAGGCCGTCAGTGATGTGGGTGTGGGGTGGGTCAGAGGAATGTGATGTCCCAGTGGCTCGGCTCGTTGGCGTAGGTGGTGTGGCCCTGAGGGCGGTGCTCGTAGAACAGCCGGGCGCCGTCGCCGCGGACCCGTCCCCGGTGCTTGCTTCTGATGAACCGGTCGATGCACCGGTTGTGGGCGACGTCGATCTTGTAGCCCTTGCCGTGGCTGTGCACGCCTCCGGCGTGGCCGGTCTCGGTGCCCCCCGTGACCAGGACGTCGCAACCGCTGCGGCGCTTGAGATCGACCAGACCCCACAGCGTCTGCAGTCGCACGGTGGCCAGCGAGGTGCAGGAGTGCCGGTGCCGGTTGACGCAGTTGCCCGACGACCGCCATCGCAGGCCCGCCCGCTGGAGCCGCCGCGCGGCCTGCGGGTGCCGGAGCCGCAGGCCCGGGTACAGCAGATGCTGCCTCCACAGCATCGGGCTGACCATCCCGGAGGCCATGGCGACGCGCTGAGCCATGCGCGGCGACGCCGCCGCGCGCCGCGCGGCGGCCACCCGGACGGCGACCGGCGCCCGGCGGACGCCTACCGCGGGCAGGCCTCGGCGGGCTCCTACTCTGGGCAGGCCTCGGGGGACGCCTGCCGTGGGCAGACCTAGCAGACCTCGGCGGGCTCCTACTGCGGGTAGGCCACGGCGGATGGGGGCGGCCATGCGGAGGAACGCTTCGCGGCGTGAAAGGCCGGCTTCGGGAGCGAAGGACCCCCGGCGTGTGGCCTTCGGCGTGAGTGCTCTTCTACCGGCGCCGGCGGTGTTCACGATGAGGTTCGCGCGCCGTGTCGGAGCGGTCTCGATGGCGAGGCGTGCGCGCCGGGACGGAGCGGCTTCGACGGCAAGGCCTGCTCGCCGGTAGTTCGTGATCGCGCTGGAGGACATGGAGGTGCGGGCCGCCGAGGTCTCCAGAGCGAGGGCCGCCGCGTTCCTTGACGTCGCGGTCACCCTGACGCGGGCGGTCTTCGGGGTCTGCGGGGTCTTCGGGGTCTCCGGGATGACCTTGACCCGAGCCGCTTTGGTGATGGTCGCGGTCGCCTTGAGCCGAGCCGCTTTCCGGAGGGCCGCGGTCGCCCGGGCGGGAGCCGCCTTCGGGGTGGTCGTGGTCAGGGTGGCGCGGGGCGCCTTTCGGGCGAGAGCGGTGTCCGCGGGGGTGGCGGAGCGGGCGAGGGCGGTGTTCGCGGGGGTGGCGGAGCGGGTCAGGGCGGTGCCGGTGCCGGTGCGGGTGGTGGCGGTGCGGGTGGTGGCGCGGCGGACGGCCGCGTCCGGGCCGGCCGCCTCAGGGATGCCCCTTTCGGGTGTGGTCCGTTCCCGCACCGCCGGATCGAGGGCGACCTGCCGCGGGAAGCGGGCTCCGGCGCGGCCGGAGGCCATGCCGGAGCCGCTCGACGTCGTGCCGAGCCGATCGGGCGCGGAGCGGAGGTCCGTGCCGCCCGGCCGTGGAGCGGCCGCCGAGGCGGGCTCCGCCGAACCCAACGCCGTCACTGTGATCTGCACGGCGAGCAACGCGCAGGCACCAAGCCACGCGGGCCCCCGTGTGCATGGATGCACACCCATATTGATCCTCTGTCGCAGGGCGCCCCTCCGCCAGAGGATCTATCCCACCCGCCCAAAGTGCTGACTCCACTACTCTGCGTGTTTTTGCGGGAAAATGGCGGGCATGCTGTGCGTCTGTGACCATGGAGGGTTCCTGGCCGTACAGTTGCCACGTGGTCGAATCGACGCCGAGAGCGCGTGGGGGAGAAAAGACCCGGGAGGTCATCGTCGAGACGGCCCTGCGCCTGTTCAGGGAGCGGGGGTACGAGGCGACGACCATGCGGGCCATCGCGGCCGAGGCGGGCGTCTCCGTAGGAAACGCTTACTACTACTTTTCGTCGAAAGAGCAGTTGGTCCAGGCTTACTACGATCGGGCGCAATGCGAGCACGAGGCCGCCTGCCGGGAGCTCCTGGCGGGCGAGCGCAGGTTCGCGGCCCGGCTGAGCGGGGTGCTGCGTGCCTGGGTCCGGGTGTCCGAGCCGTACCACGGGTTCGCCGTCAAGTTCTTCAAGCACGCCTCGGAGCCGAGCAATCCGCTGAGTCCTTTCAGCGGGGAGTCGGCGCCGGCGCGGGAGGCGGCCATCGCGATCTACCGGGAGGTCGTGGAGGGCTCCGCCGACCGCATCGACGCGGAGCTGCGCGAGGAGCTGCCCGAACTGCTGTGGTTGTCCTCGCTGGGAGTGGTGCTGTTCTGGGTCCATGACACCTCGCCGGGGTGCGAGCGCACGTACCGGTTGATCGAGGTCATGGTGCCGCTGATCGACCGGCTGGTGGGGCTGTCCCATCTGCCGGGCCTGCGCGGGGTGACCAAGGACTTCATCACCGCCATGCGGGAGCTGCGCGCCTGAGCCGCCGCGAAGGGTGGGATGACCCGTGCGCGGCATACCGTCCGGTTGGTATGGTCGGCCGTCAGGAGGTGGACAGTGAAGCGCTGGGGCATCACGATCCCGTTCTTCGACCGCACGATGGCCGAGTCCAAGGAGCTGGTGACCGAGCTGCCCGGGCTCGGTTACACCGACGCCTGGTCCGCCGAGGTCAGCGGCACCGATGGCTTCGTCCCGCTCGCCCTGGCCGCCGACTGGGCGCCCGCGCTCCGGCTGGGCAGCGCGATCATCCCGGTGTCCACCCGGGGTCCGGGCCTGCTCGCCATGTCGGCCGCCACACTCGCCGACCTGGCGCCCGAGCGGTTCGTGCTCGGCATCGGCGCCTCGTCCCCTGTGATCGTCGAACGGTGGAACGCCGGGGAGTTCGTCAAGCCGTACGCCAGGACGCGCGACACGCTGCGCTTCCTCAGGAAGGCCCTCGCGGGCGAGAAGGTCACCGAGAGGTACGAGACCTTCGAGGTGAAGGGCTTCCGGCTGGAGCGGGCGCCGAAGGTGCCACCGAAGATCGTCCTCGCCGCGCTGCGTCCGCGGATGCTGGGCCTGGCGGCGCGGGAGGCCGACGGGGCCATCACCAACTGGCTCTCCCCGCAGGACGTCCGCACCGTGCGCGCCGAGCTCGGCCCGGAGACCGAGCTGATCGCCCGCCTGTTCGTCTGCGTCAGCGAGGACGCGGAGAAGGTCAGGAAGCTCGGCAGGCGCATGCTGGCCGCCTATCTGACGGTGCCGGTGTACGCGGCCTTCCACGACTGGCTGGGACGGGGCGAGGTGCTTCGTCCAATGCACGAGGCGTGGGCGGCGGGCGACCGCAAGGGCGCGCTCGACGCGATCCCGGACGAGGTGGTGGACGCGCTCATCGTGCACGGCGACGCGGCGACCTGCCGGGCGCGCATCGAGGAGTACGTCGCCAACGGGCTGACGACCCCCGTGCTGGCTCCGATCGCGACGGGTGAGGTTCCGATGGCTCAGGCCGTCCGCGACCTCGCTCCGGCCGCCTCCACCTCCTCCCCGGCCGGCTGAGGGCCGCCCGGGGGAGGACGGGCGGCCAGGATGCCCGGCCAAGACGCGTGGCCAAGGCGGGCGAGGAGAGTGCCGGCGGCGAGGTCGGGCGGGAGACCGCGCCCGCGGGCCGTCCGGGGCGGAACTCCGGGACGGAACTCCGGGACGGGGGCGGGCGTTATCCGGGTGCGGTTGGGTAGTGGCGTCCCTCGACGAGTCCCGACCGTGCGCGTGTGGCGGTGGCACAGACGGAGGTGGCCCTCATGAGCAAGGCTGGACGCGCGGCCGCGGCCTACCGCGCCTATCAGGACATCAGCCGCCCGGGCTCGCCCGGGCTGATGGCGCGGCTCAGGGCACTGCCGAGGATGATCGGCGGCGCGCTGCGCGGGGAGTACAGCGACCTGGGCAAGGGCAAGCTCGCTCTGATGGGCCTCGGCATCGTCTACATCGTCTCGCCGATCGACGTGCTGCCCGACTTCCTGCCGCTGATCGGGGTCGCGGACGACTTCGGCGCCTTCCTGTGGCTCATGAGCTCGCTGCTGGGCGAGAGCGGCCGCTACCTCGACTGGGAGCGTAAGCAGGTGCGCGGCGAGGTCTCGGGTGTCTCCGAGGTCTCCGAGGTCTCGCGGCGGCGGCGCCGCTCGCGGGCCTAGTCTTCGCCCTCGCGCAGCAGCCAGGCCCGGGACGGCAGGGGATGGCCGAACAGACGGGCGGCGTTGCCGTAGGCCACCCTGCCGATGTCGGCCGGGGGAAGGCTGCCCAGGTTGCGGGCCAGGGCCTGCTGGACATCCGGCCAGGTGGACTCCGAGCGCGGGTAGCCGCTCTCGAGCAGGACGTGCTCGAGCCCGACGGCCAGGCGCACGCCGGACAGCGCGTAGTCGTCCAGCGTGCCGAAGTAGAAGTTGCGGCGGAGCACCTCGCTCGGCTTGAGCCCGCCCTCCCAGGTCGCCTCGTCCGCGACCGGATGGTCCAGGGCGTAGTCGGCCCGCGCGGCCAGCATGGGCAGCCATCCGACGCCGCCCTCGACGATGAGGATGCGCAGCTTGGGGAAGCGCAGCGGGATGCCCGACCAGAGCCAGTCGGCGCAGGCGAACATCGCGCTCGCCGGGATCATCGTGGTGATGGCCTCGATGGGCGTGTCCGGCGAGGGCACCGGCGACCACGACGAGGCGCCGGTGTGCAGGCAGACGACCGTGCCGGTCTCTTCGCAGGCGGCGAAGAACGGATCCCAGTGGCCGGTGTGGATGGAGGGCAGCCGCAGCCGGGTCGGGAACTCGGGGAAGACCACCGCCTTGAACCCGCGGGCGGCGTTGGCGCGGATCTCCTTGGCGGCGACCTCGGGGTCGGGCAGCCAGGGGAGCTGGAGCGCGATGATGCGCTCGGGGTAGGTGCCGGCCCAGACGTCGCAGTGCCAGTCGTTCCACGCGCGGATGAGCGCGAGGCCGAGATCCTGGTCGCGGGTCTTGGCGAAGGCCATGCCCGCCTGCACGGCCAGCATGCCGGGGAAGCTGAGCGCGGCCCAGACCCCGGCGATGTCCATGTCCTTGACGCGGGCCTCGATGTCGTGGCAGCCGGGCCGCATCTCCTCGAAGCGCACCGGGTCGAGCGTCCACTGGTCGCGCGGAAGGCCGGCGCCGGCGTCCATGCCGGCGCACGCGTAGGTGGCTCCGCCGTATCGCCACACCTGATGGCCCGCGTCGGTCTCGACGACCTTGGGGGCCATGTCGACGTACCTCTCGGGAAGCCGGCCTTCGAACAGATCCGGCGGTTCGATCAGGTGATCGTCGACGCTGATGATCACATAATCTCGCCGCCTCGGCTCGGGGTCAGGGGGCAGCGATGAGTTCACAGGGAAAACCGTATGCCGCAGGAATAACACCAGACAAGCTGGGAGGTCTCCGATCGGTATCCGTTCGCGCGCGCAGCGGTGTCCGCCGCCGTGAGAGCCCTTACCTCAAAACGTGACGATTACGACAAGCGGTCGGTCACGGGACGCTCGCTCGCGGCGCGGAAAGCGGCCGGTGGCAGGCCCGTGGCCGCCGGTGGCAGCCCGGTGGCAGGCCGGTGGGAGGCGGCCGTCAATGGCCGCCGGTGGCGGGGGCTTCCCCGGCGACCGGCTGGTCGGCGCCGGGAGCGGGGAGGGCGTCGGCGGCCGGGGCGGCGTCGCTCTCGGCCCTGAGGTCGTGCGCCTCGCGGCGGATCAGGGTGAACCACCCGCCGATCGCGATGCCGATGAACAGCCACCACTGGACGGCGTAGGCGAGGTTGAGGCCGCCGCCTCCGCCCAGGTCGGGCTCGGGGACCGGGTCCGGCGCGGCGGCGGCCACGGGCTGCTGCGCCGTCAGCTCGACGTATCCGCCGAACAGCTTGTACGGCATCATCCGGGCGAGCTTCGCGGTGTCGATCAGCAGGACCTGGCGGGGCGGGAGCCCGGTGCGGTCGGTGATGCCGGTGTTGTCCTCGGTCTCCGCGGGGCGTAGCCGGCCGGTGACACTTACCTCACCCGCGGTGGGCGGCGGCACCTCCGGCGGGGCCTCGGCGGTCGGTCCCATTCGCACCCAGCCGCGGTTGACGACGACGGCGGCGCCGTCCGCGGTCACCAGCGGAGTGATCACGTAGAAACCGGCCTGCCCGTTCTGCGGGCGGCGGCGAACCACCAGCTCATGCGCCTGATCGAAGCGGCCGGTGACCGTGACGGTGCGGAACTTCACCGCCTCGGGCACGCTCGCGCCCGGCCGGTCCAGCTCGGCGAGCGGGACGGTCGCCGCGGCGATGTTGGCGTGCGCCCGCTCGCTGGCCGCCGACCGCTCCTCGTAGCGCCCGAACTGCCATCTGCCCAGGAAGACGAACGCGGGGATGAGCAGCAGGACCAGCAGGTGGAACGCCAGCCATCGCGGTCTCAGCAGGAACCGGTACACGCTTTCAGCCTAGGCAGGCCGGTGAGTGGTCCAGGACCCGGCCACGGCAGGCGGCCACCGGATCACGCCATGCGCGTCCTTGTACGTGGTGAAGGTCCCCCCACCGGCCGATCATGATCTCGTGGAACCACTCGCGGACGGGGGAGGCATGCCGTACGGTCGTACCGATTTCATCCACGGCACGTCGCTCTGTCCCGCAGGAGCCGTCTCGCATATGACCGCGTCCACTCTCGCGTTGCCGTCCGCCGCCGCCCCGCACCCGGCGTTGCCGAGGATCTCCGTTCTCGTCCGGCACGCGGCGCCGCGCGTGCTGGAGGGCATGATCCTGCCCGTCGCCGTGTTCTACGCGGGCCTGCTGGTGGCCGGGGTCAACGGCGGGCTGGCCATGGCGGTGGCCTGGGTGTACGGAGGGGCCGCGCTGCGGCTGATCAGGCGGCAGAGCGTTCCCGGCACCGTGCTGCTGGCGATACTGGCGATCACGGTGCGGGCGGCGCTGGCGCTGGTCACCGGCGACGTGGTCATCTACTTCCTGCAGCCGACGCTCGGCGTGTTCTGCGCGAGCCTGGCCTTCCTGGCCACGGCCGCCGCGCCGCGCCCGCTGATCCAGCGGGTCACCACCGACCTGGTGCCGCTGCCCGAGCATCTGCTCCACCATCCGGTGATGCGCCGGTTCTTCAGGCACCTGTCGCTGTTGTGGGGAACGGTGCAGTTCGTCAACGGGACGCTGAGCCTGTGGCTGCTGTTCAGCGAGTCGATCCAGACCTACCTGATCGTCCGGACGTCCGCGGTGGCCGTCCTCATGGTCGCCGCGGCGGGGGTCTCGCTGCTGGCCTTCCGACGGGTGCTCCGCGTCCTGCAGAGGTCGTGACCGGGCGGCCGTGAGTCGCGGCCGGGACGGGCTCGGGGCCGGTCGCCCAATGCCCGGGCGCCGGGCGGCAGGGCGGATGCCCGGCGTCAGCCGGCCAGGCGCGCGCCGGGGCCGAGGCGGGGGGTGACCTCGCGGGGCGAGGGCACCTCGTGGCCGTCCGCGCAGCGCATGTGCAGTTCGACGGGGGAGCCGCAGTCGCGGTGGGTCAGGACGACCGAGGGGCCGTCGGGGTCGGCCACGTAGCGGTCGCCCCAGTGCATCAGGCTGACCATGATCGGGTACAGGTCGAGGCCCGCCTGCGTGAGGCGGTACTCGTCGCGGCTGCGGCTGCCGGGCTCGCGGTAGGGGACCTTGCGGAGCAGCCCTTCCTCGACCAGCCGCGTGAGGCGGGCGCTGAGCACCTGGCGGGGGGCGCCGGTGCCGGCCTGCATGTCGGCGAACCGGCGCACGCCGTTGAAGATCTCCCGTAGCACGAGGAGCGTCCATTTCTCGCCGATGACCGCGAGCGTGCGCTCGATCGAGCAGTTCTCCACCCGGAAATGGGTTCGCCCGGACATGGAGGCATCGTAGGCGTTCATTTCCCTCCCTCCAATGCGGCTAAGTCTAGTTGACAGACTCAGGCGGGCTGGGCGAGTCTGGGTTCATGATTCAGACTCAGGCCGACTCGCGTCGTGCGCTCCTCTCCGCTCCCGGGACGCCCGCGCCCCGACCGGGTACGGCGCCGGTCGCCGCGGTGCGCGTCCGTCCCGCACGGATGGACGACGAGGACAGAGTGCGGGCCTTCGTCGCCGGCCTGTCCCTGCGCAGCCAGTCGCTGCGCTTCTTCGGCGGAGTCTCGCGGCCCGGCAGGGCGCTGGTGAGCGCCATGGTCACCGTCGGCGAGGCGCGCGACGTCCTGCTGGCCGTGGACGCCGGCGAGCGGATCATCGGGCACGCGATGAGCTTCACCCGGGACGGGTCGACCGAGATCGCGGTGGTCGTCGCCGACGAGTGGCAGGGCGTGGGGCTCGGCTCGCGGCTCGTGCGCAGGCTGCTCGCCCGTGCCGTCGCCCGCGGCGCGACGGCGGTGACCATGGACGTCATGGGGGAGAACCGCAAGGTGCTGTCCATGGTCGCCCGGTGGTGGCCGCACGCGCGGATGCGCGTGGTCTCCGGCACCGTCGAGATCGCCGCGTCGCTCGAGGCGGCGCCGGCCGGCTGAGTCGCACGCCCCGCCGCCGCCGTCGCTCCCAAGGTCGTTAGGATGGGGTGCGCTCGGAGGGTTGTGCCCCGGGGTTTGCAGAACAAGGTTCTGTTGAGTCACCATTGACATCGTGAAGACCGCGAAGAACGGACGAGACGGCCGCACCCGCATCATCGAGGGTGCCCTGCGCCGCTTCAGCCAGGACGGAGTCTCGGCCACGACGCTCGCCAGCCTCCGCGAAGAGAGCGGCGTCAGCGTGGGGAGCTTCTACCACCACTTCGCCAGCAAGGAACACGTCTTCGGGGTGCTCTACTCCGAGATCCAGAACATGTACCAGCAGGCGTTCGTGGAAGAGCTGTGCCGCCATGACAGCGCCCGGGGCGGCATCGAGGCGATCGTCGCCATGCACATGGCCTGGTGTGGCGAGCACCCCGAGCGGGCCCGCATCCTGATCAGCGAACGCCCGCCCCGCCGTGACGAGCCGGGCGGCCCCGAGGTCGCCGAGTCCCGGCGGGCCTTCTTCCGCCAGGTGTCCGACTGGTGGCGCCCGCACATGAAGGACGGCGTGCTGCGGCCGGTGCATCCCACCATGTGCTACGTGCTGTGGCTCGGCCCGGCCACCGAGATGTGCCGCCTGTGGTTCTCCGGGGCCCACCAGCCGACCGAGGAGGAGATCAGGTCCCTCTGTGAGGCCGCCTGGCTGAGCCTCCGGCTCGCCTGACCCGGCGCGCCTGCGGCCGGGGGTCCCGGCGGGCCGCCTAGAGTGGGCCACCCCCGTTCCGCGCGGCACAGGATGGGGGCGACCATCATGGAGGTAGGGCTCGGGCTGCCCGTCGGTGACCTCGCGGTGCTGCGCGACTGGGCGTCCCGCGCCGAGGCCGGTCCGTTCTCGGCCCTCGGCCTGCTCGACCGCCTCGTCTACGACAACCCCGAGCCGCTGGTCACCCTCGCAGTCATCGCCGGGGCCACCTCCCGCGTCCGCCTGATGACCGAGGTGCTGGTCGCGCCCCTGCGACCGGTCGCCCTGCTCGCCAAGCAGTGCGCCACGCTCGACCGGCTCTCCGGCGGCCGCCTGACGCTCGGGATCGGCGTCGGCGTGCGCGAGGACGACTTCCAGGTCGCGCAGGTCGACTACCGCGGGCGCGGCCGGCGCCTGGACGAGCAGATGAGGACCATGCGGCGCCTGTGGGCCGGCGAGGCGTACGGCGGGGGCGCCGGGCCGATCGGGCCCGCACCGGCCCGCGCCGGAGGTCCCGAAGTGCTCTTCGGCGGCTTCGTCCCGGCGACCGCCGACCGCGTGGCGCACCACGGCGACGGTTTCCTCGGGGCGATGTTCGGGCCGCAGGACATGGGCCGCTTCTTCCGGACGGTGGAGCGGGCGTGGCGGTCGGCCGGGCGCGAGGGCCGTCCACGGCTGGTCGCGCAGGCCAACGTGGCCCTCGGCCCCGACCAGGTCGTGGACGACGCCGGGCGGGCCCTGCGGGCGTACTACGACTTCGGCGACTACCGGCACAAGGTGGTCCAGGGGCTGCTGACCACGCCGGACGCCGTGAGGCACGCCGTCACGGCCTTCGGCGACGTGGGCGCCGACGAGGTGATGCTCTACTGCTGGTCCGCCGACCCCGGCCAGGTCGGGCGCATCGCCGACGCCCTTCCTTGAGCCGACCGCTCCTGCGGTGCCCCTTCCCATTTCGGCGCGCCCGTGCACCGAAAGCTCTAATCGTCTTGACAAAAAAGTTTGTCGGTGAGACGGTACGACCAGAGGCGCTGATCGGGCCCCGCGAAGGCGGCGATCACGCCGGGGACGACCGCGTGAACGACCACCGACCACGAAGGAATGTGCGATGAACGCCAATGGTGAGATCACCCCCGACCTGCGGGCCGGGCGGCGCGAATGGATCGGGCTCGCCGTGCTGGCCCTGCCCACTCTGCTGATGTCGCTGGACATCAGCGTGCTGTACCTGGCGCTTCCCCAGCTGAGCCGGGGCCTCGGCGCCGACTCCACCCAGCAGCTGTGGATCCTGGACATCTACTCGTTCATGCTCGCCGGGTTCCTGGTCACCATGGGCACCCTCGGCGACCGCATCGGCCGTCGCAAGCTCCTGCTGGCCGGCGCCGCGGCCTTCGGCGCCGCCTCGATCCTGGCCGCGTACTCGGTCACCCCGCAGATGCTCATCGCCTCCCGTGCGCTGCTCGGCATCGCCGGGGCCTCGCTCATGCCCTCCACGATGGCGCTGATCCGCAACATGTTCCGCGACCCCAAGCAGATGGGCGCCGCGATCGGCATCTGGTTCGCCTGCTTCATGGGCGGCATGACGGTCGGCCCGCTGGTCGGCGGGCTGCTCCTCGAGCACTTCTGGTGGGGCTCGGCCTTCCTGCTCGGCGTCCCGGTCATGGCGCTGCTGCTGGTCGTCGGCCCGCGCCTGCTGCCGGAGTACCGCGACCCGAACGCCGGCCGCCTCGACCTGGCGAGCGTCGCGCTGTCCCTGGCGGCGATCCTGCCCGCCATCTACGGCCTGAAGGAACTGGCCCGCGACGGCGCGCACGCACTGCCCGTCGCCTCCCTGGTCGCCGGTGTCGCCGTGGGCGCCGTGTTCGTCCTGCGCCAGCGCGGGCTCGCCAACCCGCTGCTCGACCTGCGGCTGTTCGCCAACCGCACCTTCAGCACCGCGATGGGCGTCGGGCTGGGGGCGGGCGTCGTGATGGCGGGCACCACCCTGCTGTCCAGTCTCTACCTGCAGACCGTGCAGGGCCTCGGCCCGATGGACTCCGGCCTGTGGCTCCTCCCGCAGAACGTGGCCATGGTGGCCGGCTCGATGGTCGCCCCGGCGCTGGCCCGCAGGATCCGCCCCGCCTACGTCATCGCCACCGGCCTGCTGATCGCCGGCGCCGGTCTGGTCGCCCACACCCAGGTCCCGGCCGTCGACGGCCTGCCGCTGCTGGTCACCGGCCTGGTGCTGGCGTCCTTCGGCATCGCCCTGCCGATGTCGCTCACCATGAACCTCATCATGGGCTCGGTCCCGCCGGAGAAGGCCGGTTCCGCCGCCTCGATCACCGAGACCAGCGGCGAGTTCGGCGTCGCCCTGGGCGTCGCGGCCATGGGCAGCCTCGGCACCTTCGTCTACCGCACCGAGCTCACCGGCGGCCTGCCCTCGGGCGTCCCGGCCGGCGCGGCCGACACGGCGCACCAGAGCATCACCGCCGCGCTCGGCGCCGCGCAGCAGGTCGGCGGGCAGCTCGCCGCCGACCTGGTCGAGACGGCCCGGGCCGCCTTCACCAGCGGGCTGAACGTCGTCGCCGCCGTCGGCGCGACCGTCTTCATCGGCCTGGCCGTCCTGTCGGCGATCGTCCTGCGGGACAGCGGCGTCCCGGCCGGTCAGCCCGCTCAGCCCGAGGACACCGACGCGGCCGGTGCGGTCCTGGCGAGCGTGAACTGACCCTCGGAACCGAGAGCCCGCAACCCCGGGACCCCTCCCCCGGAAAGCCGGAGCCGGGTGGCCACGACGGATCGTCGGCCACCCGGCTCCATCCATATGCCGGGCAGGGCGCGGCCGGGGCGGTCAGGCGGAGGCCCCGCCGACCGGCGTACCGGCGGGGCCGGACGCCGTGGGCTCGGGACCACTCGCCGGGGTCGAAGGGCCAGGGTCCGTCGCCGACAGGTCGAGACCCGACCCCGGGGGGTCGAGACCGGCCCCGGATGCCGGGCCGGGATCGGGCGTCCGCGACGCGGATTCCCTGTGGTGGGCGGCCACGGCCAGATCCAGCAGGAACGGCGCGAACAGCCCCGCGAGCGCGGCCGCGATCCTGATGGGGATGGACTCCCCGGCGAGCATCGCCGAGACGATCGCGAGCGCCATGGACGCCGCGGTGAGCAGGGCGGTCCGCCGGCGCGGGATCCGACGGACGTGGGCGATCAGGGGAGGCACGGCGTCGCCCACGGCCAGGCCGGCGACGTAGGCGCCGCAGACCAGGACTCCGACCGCGACGACGACGCCGGGCGGCGGATGACCCGTGATGTGCGAGATCGCGGCCGCGATCGCACCGGAGGCCACCGCGGCGGTCCGGTGCGGGGTCGAGATCGGCATGGAGCCGCGTCCTTTCAAGGGAGTCCGCTATGAAGAAGCGCCCCGCGCGGAGGGCGTCAGAAGTCGGCTGTCAGATCGGTGAGCACCGTTCCGAGGGACGCTGGGTCGGTGGCGTAGTACACCCCCCCGGACGTGGCGTCGGCGATCCTGGCCATTGCTTCGGCGGCCTTGTCGTCGATGTCCCCGCCGTAGGCGACGAGCATCACGCGGACCGCACACCTGCCGTTGACGGGATGGCTCAACTCGTTGACCAGCCGGTCCAGCTCGCGCCCGCCGTCCTTGGCGTTCGCGCCGTCGGTGAGGACGACGACCGTGCCGGTCTCGCCGCCCGTGCACCCGTCTGCGACCTTCTCGACGGCGTCCGCGATGCTGTCGTACAGGCCCGTCCTGCGGTGCACGCCGTCGTGCCTGGCGGTGAAGAATCGCTGGAACGCGGCGCGGACCTCGGCCGCGGTGCTCTTCGAGGTGACCGGGGAGAACGGCCGGATGTCCTCCCAGTCGCGACCCTTCTCCGGGTGCAGGGTCGCGAACACCCGGACCCCGAGCCGGTCGCCCTCGTGGAAGGCCGCGAGCATCTGGGCGACCCCCGCGAGCGCGATGTCGATCTTGGTTGCGCCGGTGTCCCGTACGGGGTCGCTCATCGAGCCGGAGTAGTCGACGAGCACTTCGGTGCGCAGCGGCTTGCGAAGCTCGGTCGCCCACACGGTGAGCGCGTCGTCCAACACCCCGCGCGGGCAATGGTCGTCGGCGGTGACGCAGGGCGGAAGGCGCAGATGGTAACCCTCCAGCACCCGGTCGTAGACCGACCTGTCCGGATACAGCTTCTTGATCTGCGGGCCGCCGAGGACGTATTTGCCGGTCTCCTGGTCGGGGATCCGGAAGCCGAAGTCCTGGAACTCCCTCTGTTGTTCCGGCTGGAGAAGGTGGTCACGGAAGTCGCGGGCCGCCCGGTTCTCCACCTCATGCAGCTTCGGCTCGGGGTCGATGAGGACGAACGGGTGGTCCGACATCAGCGAGCGGTCGGCCAGGAAGATCGGCGACAGCGGGTCCTGCGGCTCCTCGCCCTTCGTGGCGCTCCGGCAGCCGAGCCCGACCTGCCGACCGGTGTTGTACGACCACACCGTCTGCTCGTCCACCACGACCGCCTGCCTGACCTTGCCGTCGGCGGACTCGCGGGTCAGCTCGCACAACAGGTCGTTGGTGGTCGCGCCGTAGTGGGTGAAGGCCTTCTCCATCCGCCGCACGCCGTCGCGCGCCCGCTTGCGCAGATCGAGGATGCGGGAGTCGGGCGTCCCATCGTCCGTGTCCCGCACCACGTCGTAGATCATCTGGGCCGCGCCCTCGTTGGGCGGGTCGCCGGCGGCCTCCCAGATCATGCCGAGCTCGGCGGCCAGCCCCATCGTGGACAGGTTGGGGTTGGTCTTCCCCAGGGCCGGGTCACAACCGGTGGGGTAGCAGGTGGTCAGCGCCTTCCAGGTGATGGTGTCGCCGGAGAGCTTGCTGAGCTTGTCCCTGTGCGACCGGGGCACCGCGACGACCATCGGCGAGCGGGCCAGGGACCGGGGCGCGGTGTTCTCCAGCCCGAGCTGGTTGTCGGTGCAGGTGAAGGCGGTCTGCTTACTCCCGCACGAGTCGGTGCGCTCCTTGAGCTGGACCCACCACATGGTGGAGGCCGGGAGCCAGATCAGCGGGTAGTCGTCGAACGGCCCGGGGGTGTCCACCGCGCCCGGCATGTCGTGCCGGCGCCAGGCCTCGATCAGCTTGAGCAGCACCGATCCCGACTGGGACTCCAGGACGTCCAGGCAGACACGCCTGCCGTCCACCTCGTGGCCGTGCGGGCCGGTGAACTCCTGCGCCAGCCGCCGCATGGCGTCGATCTTGTCGATGGACGCGATGACCGGGATCCGCGTGTCGCCGACGCAACCCGTCCCCTGCGGCTTCGTGGTCAGGCCTCCCGAGAACGGGATCAGTGCGGAAGCGGCCAGGACGGCGGCCACCGCACCGCTGAACCGGAACCGACGTGAAAGACCGGCCAAGGTGCTCCCTCTGAGAAATCGCTACGAGAGCCATATGGTGCCAGATATCGCCATTCACAACTGTATCGATGGCGAATGCCGGTCCGTGCGGACGGGGTCATGTCGAATTCAGTGAACGCGCCGGTGAATGTGGATCGCATCTATTCCCGCATACGGCCCGGCCGGATGCGGGACCGTTCTGTGGTGAGGGTGAACCCGCAGGTCGGCACACCGGGGGCGTCCGCCCGGTATGCCAACCTGCGGATAGTGACATTCTCTACTTGTCATGATTTGTCGTTGATGCTCCCCTTGGTGGGTGGAGGAGCCTCACGCGCAAGAACTTCCGCGCATGACGATTCCGGCGGGAAATTCGACAGGGACGCCCGGATATCTCACGCCTGCTGTGGGAGCCGGTCGCGGAGTCCTGCCTGCTGGATCCAGGCCGGGTACGGAGGAAGGGACTCGCGGCTCACCTCGTCGAGGCGGGCCAGATCGTCCTCGGTCAGCGTCAGATCGGCCGCCGCGAGGTTGTCGGTGAGCTGGTCCACCCGCCTGGCGCCGATGATGACGCTGGTGACGGCGGGCTGTGCCAGCACCCAGGCGAGCGCGACGCGGGCCGCACTCACCTCGTGGCGGGCGGCGACGGCCTTGAGCACGTCGATGACGTCGTAGGCCTTCTCCGTGTCGACCGGCACGAACTGCGCCTGCGCGTGCCGCGCGCCGGCGTCGGAGACGCCGTTCCGGTCGGTCTTGCCCGACAGCAGGCCGCCGGCGAGCGGGCTCCACACCATCAGGGCCAGCTCCTCCGACCGCAGCATCGGGATCAGCTCCCGCTCGACGTCGCGTCCCACCAGCGAGTAGTACGACTGCACCGAGACGAACTCCGTCAGGCCGCGCGCCGCCGACACGCCGAGCGCCTTGGCGACCTCCCAGGCCGCGAGGTTCGAGCAGCCGATGTAGCGGATCTTGCCCTGGCGCACCGCGTCGTCCAGCGCGCGCAGCGTCTCCTCGATCGGCGTGTGCGGGTCGATGCTGTGGATCTGGTACAGGTCGATGTGGTCGGTCCCCAGCCTGCGCAGGCTGTCCTCGAGGCTGCGCGCGAGGTGCAGGCGTGAGAGGCCGACGTCGTTCGGGCCCGGCCCGGTGCGGGCGGCGAGCTTGGTGGCCAGGACGACATCGTCGCGGCGGCCCTTGAGGGCCCGGCCGAGCAGCGTCTCGGACTCGCCGTCCGCGTACATGTCGGCGGTGTCGATGAAGTTGACCCCCGCGTCCAGGGCGGTGCCGACGATCTGGTCGGTGTCGTCCTGCCCCAGCCCGCCGACCATCTTGAACACCGGGTGGTCGGCGCCGCCGAACGTCATCGCGCCCAGGCAGAGCTCGGATACGTAGACCCCCGTACGGCCCAACGGTCGATATTTCATGTTTTGTCCCCCTTGTTACCGTTCGTCTTGCAGGTTACGGAGTTCGTCGACGACAATCCATGCGTGAAAGTCCGTTTTTCTTGAGCGATCGTCCGGAGGTCGCGTGGACCCTCTGTCGAACGTGCTGTCGCTGCTGAACGTGGAGAGCGCCCTGCCCCTGCGTTTCGAGGCGGGCGGCTCCTGGGCGATGACCTTCGACGGGTACCCGCACGTGAAGTGCGGCGCCGTGCTCGCCGGTTCGTGCTGGATCGCCGTCGGCGACCTCGCGCCCGTGCTGGTCGAGGCCGGCGACTGCTACCTGATCAACGGCGGCGTCCCGTACCGCATGTTCAGCGACCCGCTGGTCGAGCCCGTCCACGCCTCCGTCGTGTTCCGCGAGACCGTGGACGCGGTGCTCCGCTGGGGCGGGGACGAGGTCGTCATCGTCGGTGGGCCGATCACGCTGGACATGGCGAACGCCCGGCTGCTGCTGGACGTCCTGCCGCCGTTCGTCCACGCGCCCGCCGAGTCCGACCAGGCCGAGGTGCTGCAGGCGGCGCTGCGGCTGCTGGCCAGGGAGAACGCCGCCCCGGGGCTCGGCAGCGAGTTCATGACCGACCGGGTCGCGCAGATCATCTTCATCCAGATCCTGCGCGCCCACGCGCGAGCCGCCTCAGGGGAGGGCCGCGCGCCGGGCGGCTGGCTCAGCGCCCTCATGGACCCGCAGATCGGCGCGGCCCTGCGGCTCATGCACCAGGACAACGGGCGCCGGTGGACGGTGGCCGAGCTGGCCGCCGAGGTCGGCATGTCACGGTCGAGCTTCGCGGACAGGTTCAGGGCGGCCGTCGGCTCTGCGCCGCTGGACTACCTGCTGCGCTGGCGCATGCACTCGGCCGGTCAGGATCTGCGGGCGACCGGCCGGACGATCAGCGCCGTGGCGGCCGCCTGGGGCTACGGCTCCGAGAGCGCCTTCAGCAACGCCTTCAAGCGCGTGATGGGCGTCTCTCCGCGGGCCTACCGCGCAGGCCGCGGGGCGGCGCGAGCGGCTAGGTGAGCTGACGGAGGCGGGTGGGGACGCGCCAGACCTCCTTGTCCAGGGAGATGTCCAGGCGCATGTCCATGCGGTGGCGGCGCAGGCCGGGGACCCGGAAGCGGTCGTGCACGTCGAAGCGCCCGCGGCGGGGATAGCCGAACCCGAGCGCGTCGGGCAGCACGCGCAGATCGTCCCGGTTGCCGCAGCGCGGACAGGTCCACGCGACCAGGTCCATGCCGCGGTTGTAGTCGTGGCAGGCGAGGAAGTACTCCTCCGGACGGAACCGGGACTCGCAGGCGAAGCACGGGATCAGCATGGAGATCCGCTCCTTGGTGCAGGTGGTGCGGGCGTACGCCCCAGGTCTACCTGTACCCGCTTACGTGCGGCTTGCCGTTCACTTGAGCGCCCGGTACCCCAGGTTGATCCGCCGAGGGCCCGCTTGCAGGGGTGCGATCGGCCGTTGATCCGACGTTGAACCCCGGGCGCGAGCCTTGACGGCAGAGGCGCGGAGCTTGGGGGGTTCAAGATCCGTGCTGACGTCCGGCCGGTCGTCGTCGTGAGGCGGCCGGTCGCCGCGAAGGCGCCACCGGTGACCAACCGGGCCCCCGGCGCCCCGCGGCGGCAGACGACCGGCCGGGCACTTTCACCCCCAGATAGGGCAGACAACGCCGTCATGCGACATATCGGGATGCAGAGTGATAAATCACGTGTGGATGACCAGGTTGGACGACGAACCCATGAGCGGGGTCCGCGAGCTAATCGCCGACCTGATCCAGCTTCAGGAGCGCGCGCAGGTCGTCGGCCTCGGGGGAGCCCAGCCGGGTGAAGATGTCCAGGGCCCGCTTGAGGCAGTCGCCGCTGCGCCGGACGCTGCCGAGCCCGGTGAGGGCACGGCCTAGCACGGTCAGCGACAGCGCCTCGCCGTACGGGTGCCCGATCTCCCTGCTCAGCGTGAGCGCCTGCTCGGCGTACCGCGCCGCGTCCTTGTAACGCTCGGCGGCGATGAACGTTTCGGCGAGCCGGGTGCACACCCGCTGCTCCCACACCTTCTGGCCGCCGGCGCGGAAGAAGTCCAGGCACTCGGCGTGATGGACGACCGCCTCGGTGAGGCGGCCCACCCGTGACAGGACGATGCCGAGCTGGTACCGCGCGCGGGCCATGCCCGGCTCGCTCCCCAGCTCGGTGAAGATCGCCAGCCCCCGGTGGGCGGCGGCGATCGCCTCCTCGCTGTTGCCCAGGCCCAGATGGTCGCGGGCGGAGTAGCTGGCCACCAGGGCCTCTCCGGCCGCCGCGCCGATGTCCTGGTAGGCCTTGAGCGCCGAGTCGAACAGGGCCAGCGCGTCCTGGTGGCGGCGCCTGCGCCCGGCGACGACGGCCAGGCCGTTGTAGATCTCCCCCCTGACGATGTGGTCGCCGGTCGAGTCGGCCAGGTCCAGGGCCGCGCGGAACTGCTCCTCGGCGTCGTCCATCCGGTTGCTGCCGAACAGCACGCGGCCCAGGACGTACCGGCAGCGCAGCTCGCTGACCTTGTCGTTGACGGCCTGCGCCGCGGCGATCACCGCGCCGGTGCGTGAGACGAACTCGCGGCCGTAGGCGCCGGACTCCAGCAGCGGCTCCATCGCGACCAGCAGGTCGGCGGCGGGCGACAGCGCCTCGGCGGAGGGGCCGGACTCGGCGATCTGCCCGATGATGGCGAACATCGCCTCGGCCTCGACGGTCAGCCAGGTCACGGCCTCGTCGGCGCCCGCGAAGGTCCGGCCGGGCACGCCCGAGGACACCAGGTGGTCGGAGATCACGCTGCCTTCGTAGGCGAGCCGGTGCGCCGCCTGGGCCGAGGTCAGGTAGAACCCGAGCAGCCGGCGCAGCGCCAGCGCCCCCGCCTCGGGGCTCTCGGTGGCCTCCGCCTGCTTGCGGGCGAACAGCCGCAGCAGGTCGTGGAAGCGGTACCGGCCGGGCGCCGGGGCCTCCAGCAGGCTGACGTCGACCAGCGACTCCAGGATGTCCTCGGTCTCGATCATGCTGAGCGACAGCACCGCCGAGGCCGCCTGGATGCCGATGTCCGGTCCGTTCGGCAGCGAGAGCAGGCGGAAGGCCCGCGCCTGGCCGGGGTCCAGGTGCCCGTAGCCCAGCGAGAAGGTGGCGTCCACGGCCAGGTGCCCGATGCGCATCTCGGAGAGGCGCCGGCGCTCGTCCGCGAGCCGGGGCACCAGCGAGGCCACCGTCCACGACGGCCGGGCCGCGAGCCTGGCCGCGACGATGCGGACGGCCAGCGGCAGGAAGCCGCAGATGGCGACCACGTCCATGGCCGCGGGGCGCTCCGCCGCCACCCGCTCGGCGCCGGCGACCGCCGAGAACAGCGTCAGCGCCTCGTCCGGCTCCATGACCTCGAGATCCAGCAGCCGGGCCGAGGGCAGGTCGGCCAGCTTGCCCCGGCTCGTGATGATCGCCGCGCACCCGGCCGTCCCGGGCAGCAGGTGCTCCACCTGCTCGGCGTCGCGGGCGTTGTCCAGCAGGACGATCATCTGCCGGTCGGCGAGCAGCGAACGGAACAGCGCGCCGCGCTCGGCGAGGCCGTCGGGGATGATGTCCACCGGGATGCCGAGCGCCCGCAGGAACGCCGCCAGCACCGACTCGGGGGCCGTCGGCTCCTTGCCGTAGCCGCGCAGGTCGGCGTACAACTGCCCGTCGGGGAACACGTCGTGCAGCGAGTGGGCCACGTGCACGGCGACCGCCGTCTTGCCGACCCCGCCGATGCCCGAGACGGCCGCGACGGGCATGCCCTCGGTGCCGGTGGCGCTGGTCAGCAGCGTGCGCAGCCGGTTGACGACCTGCCTGCGGCCGGTGAAGTCGCTGACGGCGGCCGGGAGCTGGGCGGGACGGGGCATCTCCTGGAAGCCCTCGTGCTCGGCCTCGGCGCTCTCCGCGCCGGGGAAGGGCGTCTCGCCCGTGGTCCTCGCGGCGGGGGTGTGCGGGGCGCCGCCCTGCTCGCGGCGGTCGGCGGTCCCCGCCGGGGCGGGCGGGGCCGCGGGGCGCCGTTCCTGCGCGGTGGGCGCCCACGCGAGCCGCGGATCGGCGCCGAGGATGCGCTGGTGGAGCGAGGACAGCTCGTGGCCGGGGTCGATGCCCAGCTCCTCCACCAGGGCCCGCCGGGTGTCGGAGAACACCGCCAGCGCCTCGGCCTGACGCCCGCAGCGGTAGTAGGCGAGCATGAGCTGGCCGCGCAGTCGCTCGCGCAGTGGGTGCTCGGCCGTCAGTGCGATCAGCTCGGGGATGACGTCGGCGTGCCGGCCGAGCTGGAGGTCCAGCTCCATCAGGCTCTCGACGACGCCGATGCGCCGCTCGACGAGCCTGCCGCGCTGGCTCTCGATGTACGGGCCGAGCGCCCCGGCGAGCGGTTCTCCCGACCACAGGGCGAGGGCGTCGCGCACGGTGGCGGCCGCGCCCGGCAGGTCGCCCGCCTTGCGCCGCGCCTCCGCGGCGGCCACGGAACGCTCGAAGAGCGTCAGGTCCAGGGCGTCGGGCGCCAGGCGCAGCGCGTACCCCCGTCCCACCGATGTGAGCAGCTCAGGGCGCATGCGGGGCGAGCGGTCCGGCTCCAGTACGGCCCGCAGCCGCGACACGTACGTGCGCAGCGCGCCGAGCGCGCGCGGCGGGGCGTCCTCCCCCCAGATGGCGTCGATCATCTCCATCGGGGTCACCGCGCGGCCCTCGCGGAGCAGCAGCATGGCGAGGATGGATCGTTGCAGAGGGGTGCCCAATTCGACCTCGCGGCCGGACAGCCAGGCCTGAACCGGTCCGAGCACCGCGAAGCGAAGGCCAGCCGCAGCCTCTTGACCAGCCATTTTCCCTGCTTCTCCACCCTCAAGACGGTTCTATTGGCAAATGATAGGTCCCCACATGCTTTATTCCCTATGCGGCGCCCGTCGCGTTAATCGAGTCGTTGATTTCTCGTTGATCTGCCGTTGACCGGTCGCGGCGATGCTGATGGCACGTCGAACGCGGCCCACCGAAGGGGGGCGGTCACGGGCGGCGGCGGCACCGCCGCCGGATCCGGGTCAGGGGAACCGGGATCCGGCAGGAGCCGGGCAAGT
This sequence comes from Sphaerisporangium rhizosphaerae, assembly GCF_042665155.1. Lineage (NCBI taxonomy): Bacteria > Bacillati > Actinomycetota > Actinomycetes > Streptosporangiales > Streptosporangiaceae > Sphaerisporangium > Sphaerisporangium rhizosphaerae. Next base: position 41,080 of record NZ_JBHTCG010000026.1, read on the forward strand.
GCCTTGCAGGCGGAGGTAAGGCCGTTGTAAGCGCCCTGCAGGCGATGGGTTCTATCAATTTGGTCATAAGCCCCGAAGCACCAAGCACACGGGGGAACCCGCAATAGGAGAACCGCAATGCACCGCTCGATCCGCAACGTCCTGGGCCTGGCCGCAGCCTCCGCCGTCATCGCGGTGGGCCTCCCCGCCCTCGCCACCTCCGCCTCCGCGGCGACCGCCACGAAGACGGCCTCCGCCTCCAGCTACGACTTCGACGACGACTGGGGCTACTACTACTCCAAGTACTTCAACGGCTCCCGCGCCAAGGCCCGCGGCACCGTCTACGAGGACGAGGACGGCGACTTCCACGTCGAGGGCCGGCTGTACGACAAGTCCTCGCCGGGCTGGCTCTGCGGCTACGTCCAGGTCAGGTTCGAGAACGAGGACGGCGACGACTCGACGTACTGGGCCAAGAAGTGCGGCTCCAGCGGGTCCCGCTACTTCCACTTCTCCTCCGACGACGTCGACAACATCTCGGTCCGCGTCTGCTACTGGGACAACCACCACGCCGCGAAGAAGTACTGCGGCCGCTGGAACTACGTCTACGAGAGCGACGGCGACGAGTGATCCACGCCACCGAGGCGTCCGCCGGATGAGGCCACGGCCTGATCCGCGCGGCGAGCCCGCGGCACGTTGGGGACGCGCCGCGGGAGCACCACAGGGGACGCCCCAGGGGGTTGAACGGGGGAAGTGAGACCTCCTGGGGCGTTGTTCACCGGGGAGACCCGGAGTGACACGGGGGAAGTGCCGGGGAGCCGGGCCGCACGGGGGGTGCGCCGGGGAGCCGGGAACGCGGGGGAAGTGCCGGAGAGTCGTCGCACGGGGGGTGCGCCGGGGAACCGGAGACACGGGGGTGGTGCCGGGGAGACCCGGAGAGCAGGGGGAGCTCGCAGTACACGGGGGAAGCGGGGGGAAACACACAGCCCGCCCAGTGGCCGGGGAGGCTACCGGGCGGGCTGCGCGTTCCATGGGTTCATCGAAGGGACGGGGAGCTCACGCGGCTTCCACGAGACCGAGTCTCGCGTGCATCCGTTCTCGAACCACCGGCCATTCACCGGCCAGGATGGAGTAGTACGCGGTATCTCGGACCGTGTCGTCGGCGCCTCGGCTGTCCGCCCGCCGCACACCGTCCAGGTGTGCGCCGAGGGCCTCGATGGCGGCCCGGGAACGCAGATTGCGTACGTCTGCCTTGAGGGTGATGCGGTGGACCTGCCAGGTCTCGAAGGCGAGCGAGAGCATCAGGTACTTGCTCTCCCGGTTCACGCTGGTGCCCTGGGCCGATGCGGCCAGCCAGGTGTAACCGATGTCCGCCACGGACGGGACCTCGCCCACCACGCCCCGCGTGCCGGGAGGCCAGGGCAGGGGTCCCTGCCAGTACTCCAGGTGCATGAGACGGGTGGCACCGACGACTCTGTCGGTGTGCAGCCACCGGATGGCGAAGGGCATGGTGCGGCCCTCCGCCTGCTCAGCCTGAGCGGCCTCGACGTACGAGGTCATCTCTTCCCGACTGGCGGGAACCCGAGTGAAGGCGTAGGTGGAACGGTCTTCACTCGCCGCAGCGACCAGGTCGTCGACCACCGCGAGGCTGAGTGGTTCCAGGCGCACGGAGCGCCCGGACAGGGTGACAAAAGCGGGCATGAGCACATGATGAGGGCTCCATTGCAGACTCTGCGCCAAATCGGATGGAACTTCTAGGTGAGCGTCCAGGAAAGCGGTGATCATGAGGGTAAAGGCGCAGGTCAGAGCCATGATCACCGCACTGTTCCGGTGCTGGCCGACGGTAAAGGTTCGGTAATGCCGATCAGGGTGCCGCCGGTGCCAGCGAGGCGGGCGGCCAGGCCGCCGGACACCCCCTCGGAGTGAGCGCCGCGAGGGCGCCGTCAAGGTGCGAAAGGGCGGCCGCCACCCACGGCAGTTCGAGCGGTTCCGGGCTGTCGAGCGCGGCCAGCCGCCGCTCCTCGTCCTCGCCGTACAGCAGGCTCGTGGCGACTCGGACGCTCAGGTCGGCGGGCCGGTCGCCGAAGGCGGAGCCGGGCAGGACGCCCACGCCGTGCCGTTCGAGCAGGACGGTGGCCAGCTCGCCTGAGGTGCCGGACCGTCCGAGCGGAGTGAGGTCGGGATACAGGTAGAAGCCGCCCTGGGGCTCGGCCACGATGGCGCCCGCCCGCGTGAAGCGGCCGGCCACCGCGCGGGCCACGATGCCGTGCAGCCTCCTGCTCGCGGCCACCCGCTCGACCAGCTCCGGCGGTTCGGTGTAGGCGTAGGCCGCGGCGTGCTGCACCGGGGCGGCCGGGCTGGACCAGATCTCCGAGGCCACGGCGAGCATCGCCTCCCGGAGCGGCCACGAGGGCAGCCGCGCCACGCCGATGCGCCACCCGCCGAGGGCGAGGCTCTTGCTCAGCCCGCTGGTGACCACGGTGCGCTCGGGCGCGACGTCCGCCGGGCTGAGGAACTCGGCATCGGGATCGTGGACGAGGTCGCGGTAGATCTCGTCGGAGATGATCGTCAGGTCCAGCTCGCGGGCGACCTGGGCCAGGCGCCGCACGGTCCGCGGGGTCGCGAGCCTGCCGGTCGGGTTGTCGGGCAGCGTCACCAGCACCGAGCCGACCGTGCGTCCCCGGGCGCGCGCGCGTGAGACCGCCGCGGCCACCTGCTCGGGATCGGGCGTCCCCCCCTCGCCGGAGGGCGCCGGCACCATGATCGGCTGCACGCCGGCCAGACCGGTCTGGGCCGCGTAGCTCACCCAGCTCGGCATCGGCAGCACGATGTCGCCGCCGATCGCCAGCAGCAGGGCGTACAGCAGCGGCTTGCTGCCCGGGCCGCAGACCACCAGGTCGGGATCGGTGGGCAGCCCGCGGCGCTCCCAGTAGCCGGCCGCGGCCTCGCGCAGGGCCGCCGCGCCGGCGACCGGCCCGTAACCGTTCTCCCGCGAGGCCGCCTCGAGGCGCTCGCGCAGTGCCGGGTGGACGGGGAGGCCCGCCTCGCCGAAGGCCAGGTTGAGAACCCGTTCTCCGGCGCGGCGTCTTCGGGCGATGTCCTCATTAGCTGCCAGGGTTGCTGAAAGGGTGACATTCATCGTCATAACCTCCTGGTGTCTGGGGACCTGCCCAGCTTGAACGGGTACACCCATCGGCACAAGCGAGGCTTTTCGGTGGTGAGCACAAGGAGAACCGATGCTCGACTTACGGCGGCTGTCCCTGCTCCGCGAGTTCGCGCGCAGGGGCAGCATCGCCGCCACGGCGGCGGCGCTCGGCTACAGCGCCTCGGCGGTGTCGCAGCAGCTCGCGACCCTGGAACGCGAGTCGGGTTCGGCGCTGTTGGACCGCACATCCCGCAGCGCCGAACTCACGGAGGCCGGGTACCGGCTCGTCGAGCACGCCGAACGCATCCTCGCCATGGTGGAGACCGCCGAGTCCGACCTGTCGGCCCATGCCGCCACGCCCTCGGGGCGCGTTGTCGTGACCGCCTTCCCCACGGCGGCCGTCGCCTTCGCCCCGGTCCTCGTGCGGTCGCTGCGCCGGCACACCGCACTGTCGCTGCGGCTGCGCCAGGGCCGGTCCGGCCGCGGCATCAGGGAGGTCGAGGCGGGAGAGGCGGACATCGCGCTCGTGGACGACTGGTACGGCGGCATGCGTTCGCGCGGCACCGACACCTTGCGCGTGCTGCCGCTGCTGCACGACCCCATCGTGCTCGTCGTGCCCCGCCGGCACCGGATGGCCGACCCGTCGGTCCCGGTCGACATGCTGACCCTGCGCGACGAGCCGTGGATGGCCACCCCCGACGGAGAACCGTCGCGGATGGCGGTGGACCGCCTGCTGTCGGACGTCGGAGGCGCCCTGCCGGTGCCGTGGGAGTTCGAAGGGCTCGGCACCATCCTCAGCCTGGTCGCCAAGGGCATCGGCATCGCCGCGGTGCCGGCGCTGGCCCTGGCCGCCGGGGTGCGGGGCGTCGCGGTGCGCGAGATACCCGGCAACCCGGTCACCCGGGAGGTGCGGGCCGTCGTCAGGACGGCGAGCGTCAACCGTCCGTCGGTCGCCGCGACGCTGCGAGCCCTGCACGTGGCGGCCCGCTACCTCGCCGCCGACCTCGCGCCCGTCCGGTCCTCCACCGACTAGCGGGGCGCGGCCGCCGTGGCGGTGCGGGACCGGGCGGGGCGAGGACGGCGGGGCGGGCGGGGCCGGAAGCCGGGCCGCCGCCGCGCCTCAGGTCAGCAGTCGACCAGGTCGGGCCGCTGGTTGAGGATCTGCGCACGGGCGGTGACGAACTGCGCGTGCGCCTTCTCGGCCGCGGGGTCGAAGACCGCGACGCGGTGGCAGTTCTGGAAGGCGAGCCGCACCCCGAAGTGCCGTTCGAGCGCGCCGCGCATCGCGTCGCTCGCCAAGCAGCGCAGCAGCTGGCCCCGCGCCGCCTCGTCCGGCGGCGGCGTGAGGTTGTCGGCGAACTCGGCGCCGCTCTGCTCGCGTTCCCGGACCAGCCCGGTGATCAGGGACCAGGCGTAGGGGAGCGAGTCGCGGACGCAGGCGAGGAACGCCTCGTCGTCGACGTCGCCCGCGCGGGCCTGGTCGACGAGCTCGTTCGGAACGGTCAGCGACATGCGGGTTCTCCTCTCGAGATGGGCGGGTCCGACGTCAGGCGTCAGGTCGGACCGGCTCCAGGTGGCGGTGGGGGGACGGTCACATGGGCGGCGCGTGCCGCCGCGGGGGTCGTCCGGCGTCGTCCGGCGTTCCGGCATCGCGGCCTCACAGCCTCGTGCAGGCTCGTGCGGCGCCGTCCGGTGTCATCCGGGTCGTTCGCGTCATCCGGCGGGGACGGTGGGGCGCTCGCCGAAGACGAAGCCGTGGTCGATCTGCTTGCGCAGGTCTTCCCCGGTGGCGCGGTTCGCCCAGGCTTCGGCGTTGCGGACATGGAAGTCGATGGTCTGCCGGCCGAACCTCTCCCAGTCCTTCTCCTGCGCCTGTACGCGCGCGAGGAGCGTCACGAGGGCCTGCCGGTTGGCCGGCTCCAGGTCCTCCAGGGTGAACGCGCGGCCCTGCTCCATGGCGCGGACGGCCGGCGAGTGCTCCAGGCACACCAATAGGTCCTCGCCCACCTGCTCCTGGAGGAAGGCGACGTCGGCCGCGGAGTGGACCTTGTTGCCGACCACCGCGATGGGCACGTCGAAGTCGCGGGCGTGGTCGCGGTACTGGCGGTAGACGCTGACGCCCTGCCGGGTGGGCTCGGCGACCAGGAAGGTCATGTCGAACCGGGTGAACATGCCCGAGGCGAAGGAGTCGCCGCCGGCGGTCATGTCGACGATGACGTATTCGTCGCGGCCGTCGACCAGATGGTTGAGGAACAGCTCGACCGCGCCGACCTTGGAGTGGTAGCAGGCGACGCCGAGGTCGTCCTCGCTGAAAGGGCCGGTGACCATGAGGCCGAACCCCTGGACGGCGGTGGTGAACCGGTCGGCGAAGAAGGGGTCGTCGAGACCGACCAGGCGCGACCCGCGGCCGGGCGGAGTCGTCTTGACCATGGAGCCGGCGGAGGCGATCAGCGGATTCTCGCCGCGCAGGTACTCCTTGATCTCGCCGATGTGGGCGCCCAGCGGCTCGGGCAGCGCGGCCGGGTCCAGGCCCAGGACCAGGCCGAGGTGCTGGTTGATGTCGGCGTCGATGGCGACCACGGGGCCGCCCTGGCGTGCGACGTAGCGGGCGAAGAGCGACGACAGCGTGGTCTTGCCGCTGCCGCCCTTGCCGACGAAGGCGACTCTCATGCGGGATATCCAATCTGGTTATGAAAACCATTGCAAGTACCGGCGGCCTCATCATGCCACGCCGCACCGGCTCTCCTCGTCGGCTTCCGGCTCCTCCGGCTCGTCTTTCACCTGCTCTTGCCCTGCTCGAGGCTTGTCCGAGGCCCGTCGGGCAGTCCTGGCCCGGGCCGGCGCGGCGGCCGTCCACAACCTGTGGGCGGCGGTCGGGCAAGCGTCCCTTGTCCCCGGCGGCCGGCCGGTGCGTTGTCCACAAGCGCGGTTGCTGTTCGCCCTTTCTGTCCGAGAAAAGCTGCGGGAAGACGTTCTCTGTCCACAGCCGGTGGATTCGGTGGGCTGAGGGCGGCGCGCGTTGAGTAGGGTTCCTGTCGTCCAAGCACTGAGAGGGTGATACGGGTGGCGGCCACTTCGACTCCGCCGGCGTCCGACGAACGCGCCGACGACAAGCTCCGTGCCTGGCTGTTGCACGGGCTTCTGCAGTCCGACCGCAAGTCCGTCGGTCACCACGCCGAGCCGGCGCCGCACGAGCAGCACCACTGGTGGCAGGTCATGTGCCTCACCGGTGTCGACTACTTCTCGACCCTCGGCTACCAGCCGGGCATCGCCGCGCTGGCCGCCGGCGCGTTGTCCCCCGTCGCCACGCTGCTGCTCGTCGCGCTCACGCTGTTCGGCGCCCTGCCCACCTATCGCGCGGTGGCCGCCGAGAGCCCCAACGGCCTCGGCTCGCTGTCCATGCTCGAGGGCCTGCTGCCCGGGTGGCGGGGCAAGCTGCTCGTGCTGTTCCTGCTCGGGTTCGTCGCCACGGCCTTCGTCGTCACCATCACGTTGTCGGCCGCCGACGCGACGGCCCACCTCCTGCAGAATCCCTTCGTCCCCGACTTCTTCGAGGGGTGGAAGGTCCCGATCACGCTGCTGCTCATCGCCCTGCTCGGCGTGGTGTTCCTCGGCGGCTTCAGTGAGGCCATCGGCCTGGCGGTCGTGCTCGTCGCGGTCTACCTCGCGCTGAACGTCGTGGTGGTGGTCACGGCCGTCGCGCAGGCGGTGGCCCACCCCGCCCTGGTGGGCGACTGGCGGCAGGCTCTGGTCACCGAGCACTCAGGGCCGCTCGCCATGATCGCCGTCTCGCTGTTCGTGATGCCCAAGCTCGCGCTCGGCCTGTCGGGCTTCGAGACCGGCGTCGCGGTGATGCCGCTGGTCAAGGGCGACCTGGCGCAGCGCGTCAAGGGCGCCAAACTGCTGCTCACCACCGCCGCGCTCATCATGAGCGTGTTCCTCATCGCCAGCAGCTTCGCCACCAGCGTGCTCATCCCGGCCAAGGAATTCCACGAGGGCGGAAAGGCCAGCGGGCGGGCGCTCGCCTACCTCGCCCACACCTATCTCGGCGACCTGTTCGGCACCGTGTACGACCTGAGCACGATGGCCATCCTGTGGTTCGCCGGGGCGTCGGCCATGGCCGGCCTGCTCAACATCGTGCCGCGCTATCTTCCCCGCTACGGCATGGCTCCCGACTGGACGCGGGCCGTTCGCCCCCTCGTGCTGGTGTTCACCGCCATCGCCTTCGCCATCACCGTCTTCTTCGACGCCGGCGTCGAAGAGCAGGGCGGCGCGTACGCCACCGGCGTGCTGGCGCTGATCCTCTCGGCCGCCGTCGCGGTGACGCTGTCCTGCTGGCAGAAGCGCCATCTCCGCAGGACCATCGGTTTCGGCGTGGTCGCGCTGATCCTCGCCTACACCGCGATCGCCAACATCATCGAGCGCCCCGACGGGTTGAAGATCGCGTTCTTCTTCGTGCTGGCCATCATCGTCACCTCGCTCATCTCCCGGGCCACCCGCTCCACCGAGCTGCGGGTCAGCGCCATCGAACTGGACGAGGAGGCCAAGCGCCTCATCGACGTGCCCGGGAAGATCCGCATCATCGCCAACGAGCCCGACGCCCGCGACCAGCAGGAGTACGCCGACAAGGACTACGAGACCCGCCGCAACAACCACCTCCCCGACGACGAGCCTCTGCTCTTCCTGGAGGTCACCATCGAGGACGCCTCGGAGTTCCACTCCGAGCTGTGCGTGCGGGGCGAGGAGCGCCACGGCTACAAGATCCTCACGGTCGAGGCCGCGACGGTCCCGAACACGATCGCGGCCGTCCTGCTGCACATCCGCGACGAGACGGACAAGCTCCCGCACGTCTACTTCCACTGGTCCGAGGGCAACCCGATCGCCGCGCTCCTGCGCTACCTGGTCTTCGGCGGCGGCGACGTCGCCCCCCTCACCCGCGAGGTCCTCCGCCAAGCCGAACCCGACGACACCCGCCGTCCCCCGGTCCACGTCGGCTGACCCCCGGATCCACATCGGTCGCCTGTCGGGGAGCCGGTGGGTGGGGCCTCAGGGGCGGGGGGTTGGGGGGTGGTAGTACTTCAGCACGGCGTCGTGGGTGGGTTTGAGGCGGTCCCACTCGGTGCGGGTGGTCACCCAGTCGATGACGCTGATCCGGCCGCCAGAGATGATCACCCGCTGCAGCTCGTGGTACGGGACGCCCTTGACGGCCCATGAGTGGTAGCCGGGGCCGGTCCAGGTGCTCTCCCATTCCGCGACGACCACGCCCTTGGCGGGAGCGGAGCCCCTGCGCACGGCCAAGGTGACTCCGGGTGTGCCGCCGTCGGCCGGTGTCGGCTGCGTCGCCGATGCTCCCGGCGTGGTGGGTGTCCTCGGTGTCGCCGATGCTCCGGGCGTCGTGGGTGTTCTCGGTGTGGTCGGTGCTCCCGGCGTCGTGGGTGCTCCCGGTGTCGGCGATGTGGTGGAGGTGGAGGATCGTGCGAAGCTCGCCGGTGTCGCCGGGGTGGCGGGGAGCTTCTCCAGGCGGATCCTGCGGTACTTGCGCACCGACCTGGACAGGGACGTCTCGACCTCGGTGAGCAGGTCCAACGGGTCCCGCCCACGGGCGTCGACGACCTCCACGCCCAGGTAGGCGGTGCCCGTCGGCGCCGCCCAGGTGTGCCGGCCGTCTTGTACGGACAGTCGCCAGCCGCGCGGGACGCCGGCCCTCCAGCCCGCGTCCGCGTCGTACCACTTCATCCGCAACCGGTCCGGGCTGGGCGACGCCGTCGCGGGGGCGGCCGCGCGGCTGGACAGCGTGCTCGACGTGGGAGCCTCCGTGGACGGCACGCCGTCCCGTCCGGCGGGCGTGGTGTCCGGCGGGCGCAGCATCGCCCACCCGCCGACGGCGCTCGCGATCACCACGGCCGCCGCCACGCCGGCCAGCAGCTTGGTGTGGCCGGCCAGTCTCGGGGTGGTCGCGGCGGGCGTCGTCGCCGGTGAGCGGAGCGGCTCCAGCAGCGCCTTGGCCGCCGACGCGCTCATCCGCTTCGCCGGGTCCTTGGCCAGCAGGCCGGCGAGCACCGGGCGCAGTTCGACGGGCACCCGGGCCAGTTCGGCGTCCTGGGTGAGCAGCGAGGCGAGCGGCCCCATGGAGTTCTCGAACGGCGGGCGGCCGACGACGGTCGCGAACAGCGTGGCGCCCAGCGACCACAGGTCGCCCTCGGGGGCGGCGGGCGCGCCGTCGAGGCGCTCGGGCGCGACGAAACCGGGCGACCCTATGGTGCCGCTGCGCTGCGCGTACGGGTCGCCGAGCGAGGTGGCGATGCCGAAGTCGCTGAGCACCACCCGGCCGTCGTAGCCGATCAGGATGTTCGCCGGTTTCACGTCACGGTGGACGACGCCGGCGGCGTGCGCGAGCGACAGGGCCGTGAGCACCTCGCTCGCGATCGTCGCGGCCCGGGGCACCGAGAGCGGCCCTTCGCTGCCGAGGACGCGGTCCAGGGAGCGGGACGGGACGAGCTCCATGATGATCCAGGGGTGCCCCTCCTCCTCGGCCACGTCGTAGACGCCCACGATGGTGCGGTGGTTGAGCCGCGCCGCCGTGCGGGCCTCGCGCGAGGTCCGGTGGAGCATCTGGAGCCGCTGGCGGGAGTCGAGCCTGGGCGGGACCAGGACCTCCTTGACGGCGACCGGCCGGTCGAGGAGCGTGTCGTGCCCCTCCCACACCATTCCCATGCCGCCCTGCCCGAGGGCTCGCACCAGCCGGTACCGCTTCACCACCAGTTGCCCAGGTGTTCCCATCCAAAATGCCCCTTCGCGGGCGATAGAGCGAGAAGTCAGCAGACGGGAAGTCTTCCACAGTTGCCGCCACCACCGCGCTCCAACAACGCCGTCCCGCATGAAGGACGCCGCCCTGCTCGGTCCACGACGCTTTCAGAGGGGTGGGGCGGTGAGGGGTGGGAGGGAGCCGGTGGCGATGTGGGCGAGGGTGATCTCGGTGAGCGTCTCGTTCTCGAAGGTGCGCAGCGCGGACCACACCTCGGCGAGCGGCCCCGCGACCCCGGGGAACCGCTCGCTGTGGGAGGGCACCCCCTCGACGACGAGGATGACGTCGGCCAGCGTGATCTCGGTGGCCGGCCGGGCGAGCCAGTACCCGCCCTCGGGACCCCGCTGGCTCTCGATGAGCCCCGCGCGCCGCAACTGGAGCAGGATGTTGTCCAGGAACCTGCGGGGGATGTCCTGGGAGCTCGCGATCCGTTCGGCCGGCACCGGGCCGGGAGGAGCGGCCGCGAGCTCTGCGGCGGCGCGGAGGGCGTACTGCGTCCTGGCGGAGATCCGCATCAGCCGACCGGCTGGTCGAGCCCCCAGCGGCGCCTGAGAGCGTTGTCGGCCGCACCGAAGCACATGTCCACGACGATGCCGATGACCAGGATCACGATCATCGTCGCGAGGAGACCGGGTGCGTCGGACAGTTCACGTGCGTTGTCGAGCTGCTCGCCGATCGAGGTCTGGTGCGCGATGATGACCAGCAGCTCGCCCGCCATGAGGGACCGCCACGCGAACGCCCAGCCCTGCTTGAGGCCCGACAGGAACGAGGGCAGCGAGGCGGGCAGGATGACGTGCCGGTACAGCGCCAGCCGCCGCAGGCCGAGGATGTGCCCGGCGCGCAGCAGAATGGGCGGGGTGTAGTCGACGCCGGCGATCAGCCCGTTGGCGATGGACGGCGCGGCGCCGAGCACGACCACGAACAGGATGGCGCTCTCGCTCAGCTTGAACAGCAGGATCGCCAGCGGGAACCACGCGATGGACGGCATGGTCTGCAGGCCGGTGATCAGCGAGCCGAACGCCGCGCGCAGCGGGCGCACCCGGGACACCGCCGCGCCGACCACCAGCCCCACAAGGACGGCGACCGCGAACCCGAAGATGGCGCGGCGCATGGTCACCGCGACGGCCTGGTAGAAGTCGCCGTCGCCGAGGCGGTGCCCGAGCTCGCCGAGGACGGTGATGGGGCCGGGGAGGACGTACTCGGGACGCCAGCCGCTGAGCACCACCACCTCCCAGATGGCGAAGACCAGGAAGATCGCCGCGATCATCGGCCACGCCCGCGACCAGACGCGCGCGGCGACGCCGCGCCGCTCCTGGCCCGACAGCTCGAGCGCGTCCAGTCCGGCGAGGTGCTGGGAGACGTCGGCGGTCATCGGTCGGCTCCCGCGGGGACGGCGCCGGCCGCGGACACCGCCTGCGCCGGCCTGGCGTGGCGCAGCACCTCCTGGCGGAGCCGGTCGGTGATGGTGGAGGCCAGACCGGCGACCTCGCCGGAGTCGGTGCGTCGCGGGCGCGGCAGGGTGACGGCGTAGTCCTCGATGACGGTTCCCGGCCGGCTGCTCAGCAGGACCACCCGGTCGCCGAGGCGGACGGCCTCGCGCACGTTGTGCGTCACGAACAGGACGGTCAGCCCCCGCTCGCGCCAGATGCGCTCCAGCTCGTCGTGGAGCAGGTCGCGGGTCATCGCGTCCAGCGCGCCGAACGGCTCGTCCATGAGCAGCACGTCGGCCCGCTGGGCGAGGGCCCTGGCGAGGGCGACCCGCTGGCGCATGCCGCCGGACAGCTCGTGCGGCCGCTTGCCGCCGAAGCCGGCCAGGTGGACCGTCTCCAGCAGTTCGGCGGCCCGCGCGCGGCGTTCCTTCTTGGTGGTGTTCCGGGCGGTGCCGGTCACCCGCAGGGCCAGCTCGATGTTGGAGGAGACCGTGAGCCACGGGAACAGGGCCGGCTCCTGGAACATCATCGCGATGCGCGCGCCGCCGGTGTCGATCGTCCCGGCCGTCGGGCGGTCGAGCCCGGCGACCAGGTTGAGCAGCGTGCTCTTGCCGCAACCGGACGCGCCGAGCAGGCAGGCGAACTCGCCTTTGCCCACCGACAGCGTGACGCGGTCCAGGGCGAGCAACTCCCTGCCGTACACCTTGGAGACCGCGTCCAGCCGGACCGCGGGCTCGTGCCCGTCGACCCGGCTGGAGCGCAGCTCCCTGCTCGGAGCTGTCACTTCGACTCCTCACCCGGCGCCCCCGCCGGCCGGTGGCCGTCGGCGCCGTTTGGGCTGTTTCGACCTGCGGTGCCCGTCCGTCCGGGGGCGCCGGTGGAGCGGGGCGGCCGGCCCGCCCGGCCGCGGGGGCCGGACGGGCCGTGCTGAGCGTGATGAGCGTGGTGCCCGCCCGTGTGGGCGGGCGCGGTCACTTGTCGTTCACCGCCTGCTGGCCCTTGGCGGCGAGCACCTCGTTGAGGATCTTGAGGTCGTAGATCCCGTTGAGGTCCACCGGGTCCAGCAGCCCGACCTTCTGCGCGTGGTCGGCGCTGGTGACCAGGGAGGAGGCGATCGGGTCGTTGGTGAAGGTGATGTTCTTGAACGCGCTGTCCAGCACCTCGGGCTTCAGCGGCTTACCGGTGAGGTCCTGAAGTTCGGCGTTGATCGCCTCCTTGGCGCCCGCCGGGTCGGAGTTGATGTAGGCGGTCGACTCGACGTGCCCCTCGATCAGCTTCTTGACCAGGTCGGGGTGCTCCTTGAGGAACTGCTGCCGGACGATCAGGTGGGTGATCACGAACTTCTTGTCCGGCCACAGGTCGGACTCGTTGACCAGGATCTTTCCCTTGCTCTCGAGCACCAGGCGGCTGGCGAACGGCTCGGGCACCCACGCGCCGTCGATGTCGCCGGTGGCGAAGGTCTGCAGGGTCTGGGAGTTCTCCTGCGGGACGATCGAGACGTCGCCGCCGCCCTTGGTGTCGGTCTTCAGCCCCTTCTCCTGAAGCCAGTAGCGCAGCGCCACGTCCTGGGTGTTGCCGAGCTGCGGCGTGGCGATCTTCTTGCCCTTGAGGCCGGCGACGTCGTTGATGGTGGGCTTGACGACGAGGTACACGCCGCCGGAGGCCGAGCCGGCGACGATCTTGATGGCCTGGCCCTTGGACTTGGACCAGGCGTTGATCGCCGGGTTCGGCCCGATGTAGGTGGCGTCCACCGCGTCCGAGAAGATCGCCTCGGTCGCGGCGGGGCCGGCGTTGAAGGTCGCCGTCTTGAGCGTGACGTTCGAGCCCAGGGCCTTGGCGAACAGGCCCTTCTTGACCCCGACCAGGGCCGTGGAGTGCGTGATGTTCGGAAAGAAGCCGAGGCGGACCTCGGTCTTGGCAGCGTCGCCGCCGGAGGATCCCCCATCCCCTCCGCAGGCAGCCGCGAGGGCGGTCACCGCGACCGCGGCCATCACGGCCGCCATCCCTCGTAGCCTGCGAACCCTCATTGACCTCTCCCTAATTCCTACTTAATAAGTCGGTTAGGTGTCATAACACGACATGCGGAGCCGCATGTCAAGCGGGAACGGGGTTTCGGACGCCTGTCGTTATCGCTTCGTGTCCCCGGTGGACGGCCTCTACCAGCCCATATGACGAAATATGCCGTTATGTCGGCGGAGGAGGCTGAGAGGCCGGGTCAGCCGATGGCGAGGCGGTAGGCGTGGCCGGCGCTCGCCTGGAAGGCGGCGGTGTCGCCCTCGACGGCGCACGGCACGCGCGTGCGGCAGCCGTTCAGGAACGCCGGGTTGCGCAGCCGTACCTCACCGTCATGGCCGGCCAGGACGCGCACCTCCACCAGCTCGCCGTCCCGCCAGGTGGCGCCCACCGCGTGGCCGCCCCGGGCGCGCAGCCCGTCGAAGGAGCCGTCCGGCCACGCCGAGGGCGGCGCGGGCAGCACGTCGATCACCCCGAGGTGGCTCTGCAGGAGCATCTCGGCGACGCCGGCCGTCGTCCCGAGGTTGCCGTCGATCTGGAACGGCGGATGCGTGCTCCACAGGTTCGGATGCGTGCTGTGCCGCAGCTGCTCGGCCAGCAGGTGGTGCGCCCGGTCGCCGTCCAGCAGCCGCGCCCAGAGGTTGATCTTCCAGGCCCTGCTCCAGCCCGGGCCGGCGTCGCCCCGGTGCTCCAGCGCCACCCGCGCCGCCTCGCCGAACTCCGTGCACGGGTGGATGCGGCGGCCCGGGTGCAGGGCGAACAGGTGGGACAGGTGCCGGTGGGTGTCCTCGGGGTCGTCCCAGTCGTCCCGCCATTCCTGCAACTGGCCGTAGGACCCGATGCGCAGGCCCTCGTCCAGCTCGCCCAGCGCCTTGAGCACGCGGTAGCCCGGCTCGACGCCGAGCTGGTCGGCGGCCTCGGCGGTGTTGGCCAGCAGGTCCCACACGATCTGCTGGGAGACGGCGGGGCCGGCCGAGAAGGGCCCGTGCTCGGGGGAGTGACCGGGCGAGACCACCAGGCCGCCGTCCTCGACCAGGTTCTCCAGCCAGAACTCGGCGGTCTCGCTGAGCAGGGGGTAGGCGTGGTCGCGCAGGTAGGCGAGGTCGCCGCCGAACAGGTAGCGCTCGTAGATGTGCTGGGCGAGCCACGCGGCCGCCTCGGGGAACCAGAACGCGGTCGGCCGGTCGTGCACGCCGGTGAACCCGAAGGGATTGGTGCTGGAGTGGACCACCCAGCCCGGGGAGCCGAACATGGTCGCCGCGGTGACCCTGCCGGGGACGCGCAGCGCGTCGACGAAGCGCGTCAGCGGGGCGGCGCACTCGCTCAGCGCGGTCACCTCGGCCGGCCAGTAGTTCATCTGCACGTTGACGTTGGTGTGCCAGTCGCCGTTCCAGGGCGGGGCGGGGCTGTCGTTCCACAGGCCCTGGAGGCCGGCCGGCAGCGGCGAGTCCTCCCGGGAGGAGGCGATGAGCAGGTAGCGGCCGTAGGCGAACAGCAGCGCCTCTAGCGCACGGTCGCCGGGCCCGCCCCGGCCGTACGCCGCGAGCGCCCGGTCGGTCGGCGGCGGGCAGCCCGCCGCGCCGCCCCCGATGTCGAGCCGGACGCGGTCGAACAACCCACGGTGGTCGGCGACGTGCTCGGCGCGCAGCTCGCCGTACGGGCGGGCGCTCGCGCGGTCCACGTGCGCGGTGACCGCCGCGCCGGGAGGCGCCCCGCGGTAGCCGGGGTGGGCGCAGGCGTAGTCGGTGCCCGCCGAGAAGACCAGCGTGACCGCGTCGGCCTCTCGGACGGCGACCGCGCCGGGCTCGTCGGTCCGGGCGCCGCCCTCCGCGATCACTTGGACCTGACCTTCGTAGCGGAGCCCGTTGTCCTCCAGCGTCCCGCGCAGCGTCAGCCGGCCCCCCGCCGCGGCGTACTCCGGCGGCGCGGTCAGCGGACCCGGGGCCAGGCGCACGGTGAGCGAGATGTGGCCGGGACGGTCGGCGGCCAGGCGGACGACGACCGCCTGGGCGGGGTGACTGGCGAAGTGCTCGCGGGTGAAGCGCACCCCGCTGGCGGTGTAGCGCACGGTGGCGACCGCCGTCGTCAGGTCCAGCTCCCTGCGGTAGTCCGACACGCCGTCGCCGGGGGAGGCGATGTCGAGCAGCAGGTCGCCGAAGGGCTGGTAGGCGCCGAAGCCGGGGATGCGGCCGTCCAGGCCGGCGGGGTTGCCGAGCAGCTGGGCGGCCTCCACGGGGTCGAGGCGGCCGTGTTCGGCCAGGCGCCGCCTGACCTCGGCCAGGACGCCCGGCCGGGGGGCGGGCCAGTCGCCGGACCGGTAGCCGCCGGGCCCGGCGTCCTTGGACCCCGGGCCGCCGGTCCACAGGGTGCTCTCGTTGAGGGCGAGCCGCTCGGAGCCGAGCCGGCCGAACACCATCACGCCCAGCCTGCCGTTGCCGATGGGCAGCGCCTGCCGTTCCCACGCGTCGTGCTCATCCGGCCCGTCGGCGGGCCGGTCGTACCACAGGCTCTGCATGTCTCCCCGATCAGCGTGGTGATCGAGTGAATCCTAACGAGATTTATAAGATTCAGTTACAAGAAGCGTTAGGTGACGTTTGTTCCGTTTGTGGCGATATGGCGGACGGGGTCGCGGAGGCGCGCGACCCGCTCGCCGCCGGGTCGCCGGGGACGCCGCGCCGCGTGCGGGTGGAGGCGGGCAGCGGCACCCCGGCCGCCTCGGAGACCTTCTCCCTGATCAGCGCCCAGTCGGGGGCGGCCGTGTCGATCAGCGGCGGAACGAATTGCACGCTCTCCAGAGGGGCGTCCTTTATCTTGCGAGAAAGGGTGATAAACGCTGGAAGCGATTCTTGAGGTATATCTGTGGATATGTAGCGCTTTGCCGCATCGGCGAGCCGGCCGAAGCTCCTGATCACCGTGAACGGGTCCGCCTGCCGGGCCACCGCGTCCAGCAGGCACCGCTGACGCCCCATGCGGACGTAGTCGTCGCCGTCCGACCGCGACCTGCCGAACCACAGGGCCTCCGCGCCGCTCAGCCTGCGGGTGCCGGCCCGCAGCACGCCGCCCGCGAGGCCGTACGGGATGTCGTTCTTGACGGTCACCCTGACGCCGCCGGTCGCGTCGATGATCCGCGCGAAGCCCTTCATGTCGACCATCGCGTAGTAGTCGATCGGAAGGCCGAGGATGCCGCCGATCGTGCGCTTGAGCAGCTCGGGCCCGCGCCGTCCCGCCGGGACGCCCGGCGCCGCCTCCGGATGGTCCTCGGCCCACTGGTACACCTCGTTGAGCAGGCCGGGGTGGTTGAGCGTGCCGTCGCCGGCGAAGCCGCCGGGGAACATCCGCCGCGCCGGCCCCGCGGGCATGGGCACGTGCTGCAGGTTGCGCGGCAGGCTGAACAGCACCGTCCTGCCCGTCCTTGTGTCGATGGCCGCCACCGACATGCTGTCGGTGCGCGCTCCCGGACGCCGGGCCGCCGCGTCCGCCCCGAGCAGCAGGACGTTCACCCGGTACCTGCCCTGCCACGGATCGGCGGAGGCGGCGCCGCGCGTGGCGAACACCGTGGTCACCACGTCGCGGCCCACGTACGCCAGCCGCGCGGCGTAGAGGGTGGGCAGCAGGGCGGCGGCGCACATCACGCCCACCGCGGCCCGCCCGAGCGAGCGTCCCGGCCCGCCGAGTCCCGGGGGCCGGACGAGCCGGTAGGACGAGACGATCACCGTCGCCCAGGCGAGGCCGAGCAGCACCGCCGCGACGGCGAGGCCCGCCAGCCGGCCGGGCCGTGCCACGAGCGCGAGCACCTCGGGGCGCAGCGCCGTGGCCGCCGCCGTCAGGCCCACCACCAGCAGGACCTGCGCCGCCAGCAGCGCCGCGCCGGCCGCTCGCCGGCCGGCGAGCAGGTGGGCCAGGCCCCACACCAGGGCCGCCGCGAGGGTGAGCCCGAGCGCCCCGCTCAGCCGCAGGGATCCCCGATCGCCTCTCATCGGCATCGCGCCTTCCGAAACTCCCACTCCGTCGGTAATCGATAACAGATTAGTAACGGAGAGTGGTGGCACGTCCGTGTAAGCCCGCGACACACCGGAAAGATCTTCCGGTGGCCGCGGGACGAAACGGCGACCATCGGGCGGAAACCGCGTTCCGCTGGTCGCGCGCAGGCCGGTCACCAGGTGACGGGGACCTCCAGCAGGCCACCGGTCAGGCGGTCCGTGCGGGTGCGCAGCTCCTCCACCGGCACCGCCAGCTCCATCGTCGGGAACCTCTGGAAAAGGGCGCGGAACACCTCGGTCAGCTCGACCCGGGCCAGGTTGGCGCCGATGCAGTAGTGCTGGCCGTAGCCGAAGGCGACATGCGGCTCTGAGGTCGCGCGCCGGATGTCGAAGACGTCGGGGTCGTCGAAGACGCCCTCGTCGCGGTTGGCCGCCGAGGGGATGAGCACGACCGCCTCCCCCGCGCGGATGGTGACCTCGCCGTACTGGATGTCGGTCTTGGCGTACCGCGGCAGGCCGTGGTCGGACGGGGAGGTCATGCGCAGGATCTCCTCGACCGCGGCGGGCGCGAGCGAGGGGTCGGCCGCGAGGGCGTCGCGCTGGGCGAGGTCGCTGAGCAGGAACACCACGCCGTAGTCGATGCGGTTGAGCGTCGTCTCGTGCCCGGCGAACAGCAGGCCGGCCCCCAGCCTGGCGATCTCGGTGTCGTCGGCGTCCATCCCGGCCAGGTCCGACAGCACGTCCTCGGACGGGTGCCTGCGCTTGTGCTCCACCAGTTCCAGGATGTAGGCCGAGAACTTCTCCATGGCCGCCGAGGACGCCGCGGGGTCGGTGGTGATGGCCATGCCGTCCGACAGCGCCCGGAACAGGTGGCGGTCCTCGAACGGCACGCCGAGCAGCTCGCAGATGACCAGCACCGGCAGCGGGAAGGACAGGTGCTCGTGCAGGTCCAGCGGGGGCGCGTTCCGCGCCATCTCGTCGAGCAGGCCGCCGACCAGCTCCTGGACGTGGCCGGACAGCGCCTTCATCCGGCGCGCCGAGAACGCGGGCGCCAGGAGCTTGCGCATCCTCTGGTGCTCCTGCTTCTCGGTGTCGAACTCGCCCATCGGGCCGCCGAGCATCACCGATCCCGACACCCTGGCCGCCGAGGCGGGGTCGGGGTGCGAGCGGCCGAGGCGGTCGTCGGCGAACATCCGGCGGACGTCCTCGTAGCCGGTGACCAGCCACACCTCGTCGCCGACCGGCGTGCGGACCCTGGTGATCGGCGCGTGCTCCCGTAGGTCGCGGTACGTCGGCGGCACGTCGAGCTTGTGGCGGCGCGGGAACGGCATCTGCGGGAGATCTGACACGGTGGCGCCCCTCTGGTCGGTTCGCTTCCCCATCGCGAACGGTCATCTCGACCGTCGCATTTGCGCATCGATCCCGCAATGCCCATTGTCAATACTTGTCATGACAGATTGTGATCCACTGGGCCACGGCCAGCGGGTTCACCAGTGCGCCGCTCCGCGGAAGGACGTCGGAGAAGGACGGTATCCGAGGCGCTCGCGGGCCGCGGTGATGTCCAGCGTGCGCTCCACGGCGAGATGGCCGGCGGCGTACCGGGTGAGGCGCGGCGGGTCCGGGCGTCCCAGCACGCGGAAGGCGGTCTCGGCGGCGGCCGCCAGTGGCCGGGCGACGGCGGCGGGCAGGTACGCCGGGCGCGCCGGGACGCCCCGCTCTCGCAGGAACCACCGCAGGGCGTCGTCCAGCACGACCGGCTCGGCGTCGGTCACGTTGAACACCCCCGCCGCCACCGGACCGGCGGCGGCGAGCACGCACGCCTGGGCCAGGTTCTCCACCGAGGTCAGGCTGATGCGCTGATGTCCGTCCCCGACGGCCCACAGACGGCCGCCCCGGACCGCGCCCAGCAGCCGGGGCAGCAGCGTGCGGTCGCCGGGGCCGTAGACGGCGTGCGGCCGCAGCACCACCGCCGAGTCCCGCACCAGCCGCTCGGCCAGCGCCTTGGAGGCGCCGTAGGCGTTGACGTGCCGCGCGGCCCGGCACTCGTCCTCGCGCGCCATCACGGTCGGCCGGAACGGGTCGTACACGCTGGCGGTGCTGACGTGGACGAACCGGGCGCCGGGGAAGGCCCGCAGGACCCGCAGCGTGCCCCGGGCGTTCACCTCGAAGAACTCCCGGGCCGGGCCCCAGTCGGTCACGCTGCCCGCGCAGTGCACCACCGCGTCCACCTCGGGCAGCTCATCGGGCGGCGCCCCGGTGATGTCCCACGAACGGTACGGCGCCACGGTGCCCGTGGACGGCGGTGACACGGCCGCTCCCCGGTGACCGCCCGGCACCGCGCCCGTCATCCCCATGGGGACGTGGGAGCGGCGGCCGAAGGCGTGGACCTCCCATCCCGCCGCCGTCGCGGCCCTGCACACCGCCCCGCCCACGAATCCCGACGCCCCGGTGACCGCCATCCTCATCGACCGCCGCCGCCGGTGTGTCTCGCGACCGCCGCGCGCAGGCGGGCGCGGTCGAGCTTGTCCGTCCGCCCCGCGCGGGGGAAGTCGGGCAGTACCTCCACCCGGTCGGGCAGCGCCCCGGCGTCCACCCGGTCCGGAAGGGCACGGCGCAGCGCCGCCGCGTCGAAACCCTCGTCGGGGCGGACGGCGAGCACGACCTCCTCGTCACCGGTCTCCGGGTCGGCGACGCCCACGATGGCCGCCTCCGCCACGCCGGGCAGCGCGGCCAGCGCCGGCTCGTACAGGCCCGGGTAGATGTTCACCCCGTTCCGCAGGATCATGTCCTTCTTGCGGCCGAGCAGGACGAGCCGACCCTGTTCGTCGAGGCGGGCCAGGTCTCCGGTGGCCACCTCTCGCAGCGGCGGTTCACCGATGTACCCGCGGGCGAGCTGCGGTCCTGAGATGTACAGTTCCCCGTCGGCGGCGATCCGCGCGGCGACGCCGGGGAGCGGCGCGCCCAGCAGGTCGCCCTCCCGGCAGGCCAGTTTCTCCTCTGCGGAGACGATCGCGATGGGCAGGGCCTCGGTCATCGCGTACACCGACCAGATCCGGGCGCGCGGGGCCGCGGCGCGGGCGCGGCGCAGTACGGCGGGCGGGGAGGGGGCCGTGCCGAGCAGCAGACAGCGCAGGGTGCCGGGAAGCCGGCCGTCCTCCCGCAGGATGCGGTCCAGCCGCACCGGGACGCAGAAGGCGTGGGTGGCGCCCCGCTCGGCCAGCTCGCTGGCGAACGGCCGTGCGCCGGGCAGCGACCAGGTGGCGCCGGCCATGAGGGCGGGCAGGCCCAGCATGAGCTGGTCGGTGTGCACGACGTCGCCGGGGGCCAGCGGGACCGCCGAGCCGAACGACGCGGACCCTTCGGCGAGCGACCCCCGGGTATGGACGACGCCGCGCGGCCGTCCCGTCGTGCCCGAGGTGAACGCGACCACGGCCGGCTGGTCCGGCCGCGCGGCCGGGCCGTCGCGGCCGGGAGGGCCCGGGTCCTCGAACGGGCCGGCTCCCTCCAGCGGCGCAGGGTGAGGCGAAGAGGCGCGGTACACGGCGCGCAGTGGTATGGCGTCGCGGGGGACGCCAGGGAGCCACGGGCCGGCGTACAGATGGCGCACCGGACGGCCAGGGGCGGGGTCGCGCAGGTGCGGCAGCGCCAGCCCGCGATGACGGGCCAGAGCACGCAGAGGCCCGCTCAGCGTGTACGCCACCGAGTCGGCGACCACCCATGCCGGCACGGCGGTGGCCAGCCGCGCGGCGGCCACGTCGGGGGCGAGGCCGGGGTCGGCGAGGACCAGCATCCCTCCGGCCGCCACCGCGCCGAGGGCGAGCGCCACGGCATCGGGGCCCGGACGCGCCGCGAAGAGCACCCCGTCGCCCGGCCGGAGCCCGGTCATGGCCTCCGCGACGGCGAGGACCCGGCGCCGGAGTTCGCCGTACGTCAGCGTCGCGCCACGCCCGTCGATGACCGCGACACCGCCGGGGGCGCGCCGGGCGGTCTCGAGGACGCCGGTGACAACGTCGTTCACGCGGGCACCCGCCTCGTCGGGAGGTCGCCGGCGGGGCCGGTGTCACCGCGATGGTGTCCGTGCGAAGCCGCCGCCGTCCGAAGGTCGTTCACGCGGGCACCGCCGTGATCCACAGGTGCCGGTAGGTGGGGATGAGCACGCCGCGCGCCGCGCGGCGGCCGCTCACCCGGACATCGTGCGCCAGGACGGCGCCGGCGATCGCGCGGATCTCGGCCAGCGCCAGCGGGTAGCCGATGCAGAAGTGCGGGCCGGCCCCGAACCACAGGCGGCGCAGCTCCGGCGGATGCGTCCGGGCAGGGTCGAACGGGCCGTAGGCGCGCGCGCAGTTGTGGGTCACGATGAGCACGCGGTCGCCCGGCCGCACCGGCACCCGCCCGACGCGGGCGGAGGCGGCGACCGAGCGCAGCATCACCGGCGTCGGGGTGGTGACCCGCATCGCCTCCTCGATCGCCCGGTCCAGCTCCAGCGGCCCGGCCGGCCGGGACCGCGCGTCGTGCAGCAGCGCGACGAGCCGGGGGACGAACGTCGCCACCGTCTCGGTGCCGGTGAGGAAGAACGCGCCCGCCGCGCCGCGCGCCTCGGCCGCGGACAGGCCGAGGGACCGCATGCGGCCCATGACCGTCGTCTCCTCGCCCCGCTCGTAGGCCGCCGCGGCGATGTCGCCGACGCGGTCCAGCACCCGGCGGGCGAGCGCGACCTGCCGCGCGGACAGCCGGCGCGAGCGCAGCGACACCATGGACACGATGCGCTCGCCGTCGGCGTACATGGCCCGCGCGTCGCCGGGGGAGACCTCGCCCATGCCGATCAGCCGGCAGATCACCGCGCCCGCCATCAGCCGCGTCTCCGCCACCAGGTCCACCGCCTCGCCGCGCGCCAGCCGCTCCGACAGCCCGGCGAGCGGCGCCCGGAGCACCTGGTCCACCAGCGAGGCGACCTGGGCGGGGGCGAACAGCGGCGCCAGCTTGCGGCGCAGCGCGGCGTGCGCCTCGCCTTCCATGTTGAGCAGCACGGACGGGCCGAGCACCGGCGTCCACAGGTCGCCGGGGGAGCCGGGTCCGTCCTTGCGGAAGCGCTCGTCCATCAGCACGGCGCGGGCGGTCGCGGCGTCGTTGACCACGACGCCGAGGCCGGGAACCCGCACCACCGGGCCGAGCCGGGCGAGCAGCCGCATCAGCGGGTAGGCGAACGGATGGGCGGCCAGGTGGAGGCGGGTCTCGTGGGAGGCGCCGTCCGGCGCCCACCGGCGCGGGCGGGCGCTCGCCGTGGCGCTCATCGCACGTCGACGACGTCGGGACGGTAGTGGTGGTCGGCGTACCAGGCCAGCGTGCCCGCCAGGCCGTAGGCGCGCAGGCGGCGCACCGAGCCGTACACGACCACGTCCCGCCGCGAGGCGTACGCGCCGGTCACCTTGCGCACCCGGTTGACCAGCGCGCGGTCCTCGTGCACCTCCTCGATCGCCGTGCGGGGGAAGCCGCCCGACCGCTCGTAGAGCGAGGCGGTGATGGCCAGCGTGGCGCCGGGCATCATGACGTAGGGCCCGAGGTAGGCGGCGTCGCGGTTGCCGGGACGCAGGCGGCCGAACGCGGCGGCGACGCCGACCACGAACGGGATGAGGCGCCGCTCCCACAGCTTGAGCGGGAACTCGTCGGTGCGGGGGCGCAGCTTGCCGCCGACCATCTCCAGCCCCTCGCCGAAGGCCCGCCTGATCGCCCGCACCCAGTCGCGGCGCGGCACGCAGTCGGCGTCGGTCCTGGCCAGGTGGGTGGCTCCCTGGGCGATGGCGTGCCGCACGCCGGTGTCGGAGGCGGCGCCGGTGCCCTTGCGGGACTCCTGGACGACCCGGATGGCCATCGGAGACGTGGCGGCGAAGGACTTCACCACCTCAGCGGTGCCGTCGGTGCTCATGTTGTCGACCACGAGCACGGTGAAGGCGGGGTCGTCCTGCGCCTCGAGCGCGCGCAGGGTGGCCTCGATGCCCGTGGCCTCGTTGTACGCGGGGATGACCACCCACAGGTCCATGGCGCCGGCCGTCACAGGTCCGCGAACAGGACGCCGAGGCTGACGCCGCCGCCGAGGCCGAGCAGCGCGACGCGGTCGCCGGGCCGGGCGCCGGCCGCGCAGAGCTGGAGCGGCAGGGTGGCCGAGGCGCAGTTCCCGTGCTCGGGCAGCGTCACCGCCAGGCGGTCCTCGGGGATGCCCAGCGCCTGGGTGAGCACCGCCAGATAGGGCAGGGCGACCTGGTGCACGGCCACCAGGGAGAAGTCCTCCCAGGTGAGCCCGGTGCGCTTGAGCGCGTCCAGGAAGATGTCCGGTCCGACCAGCTCGAACGCCTCCTTCAGCCGCCGTCCGTCGCCGCGGAAGTAGGAGTACTCGGGGTCGCGCGGGTGGGCCGAGCCGCCGCCGGGCAGCGTGCCGATCGCCCATGCCCTGGAGTCGGCGGAGAAGTCGCGGTAGAAGATGCCGCGGTCGGCGTCCGCGGTGACCAGCACCGCCGCTCCGGCGTCCGACAGCGTGTATCCCGCGAAGGCGTCCACGAACTGCGCCCGCCCCTCGACCCGCCAGCGGACCGCGCGGGAGGGCATCTCGCCCGTGCAGACCAGCACCTTGCGATGCGCCCCCGTGCGGATCAGCGCCTCGGCGACCTGAAGCCCGTTCAGCAGGCTGTTGCAGGCGTTCTTGACGTCGAACACCGGACACGACAGCCCGAGCTTCGCCGCCACGATGTGCGCGGTCGCCGGCTCCACCATGTCCTGCGAGGCCGAGGCGAAGATCAGCAGGTCGGCGTCGCGGTGGTCCAGCAGGCGCGCGGCGGCCACGGCCAGGTCGGAGGCCTGCTGGTCGTCGGGCGCCACGTGCCGGCGCACGACGCCGGTCATCCGCTCGATGACGCCGCGGTGCGGAACGTACCCCTGGATCCGCGCCTCCACCTCGTCACTGGTCATGGTGTGCTCGGGCAGATGCGTCGCGACGCCCGATATCCGGGCCTTCATCGCGCCCCTTAGTGTCATCGAATGACCCCCGTTGTCGGCAATCTACCGAACTTGGACGCATCAGCGGCGCGGCCGGTGCGCGCGGCTCAGGTCGCGGGGATGAGCCCGGTGCTCACGGCGGCGATGACCAGGACGCCGACGGCGACGCGGTAGACGATGAACGGCGTGAAGCGGTGGGTGCTGATGTACCGCATGAGCCAGGCGATCACGGCGTAGCCGACGACGAAGGACACGACGGTGGCCACGATCGTCGGCCCCCACTCCGGCGCCCGGCCCTCCCCGATCTTGAACAGCTCCAGGACGCCCGACATGAGCACGGCCGGGATCGCGAGCAGGAAGGAGTACTCGGCGGCCTCCTCGCGGCGGTAGCCGAGCAGCAGGCCGGCGCCCGTCGTGCCGCCGGACCGCGAGACGCCCGGGATGAGGGCCAGAGCCTGGGCAAGGCCGTAGGTCAGGGCATGCGGCAGGTTGAGGTCCTTGTCCAGGATCAGCTCGTTGCGCGCCATGCGGTCGGCGACCGCCAGCAGCAGGCCGAAGACGATCAGGCACCCGCCCACCAGGCGCAGGTCGCGCAGCGTGGTCTCGATCGTGTCCTGGAACGCCAGGCCGAGCACGCCGATCGGGACGCTGCCCGCGATCACGTACCAGCCCATGCGCGCCGGTGGTTCCTGCCGCAGCGCGGGCGTCCACAGGGACCGCGTCCAGGTGGAGATGATCTCCCAGATGCGCGCGCGGAAGTAGATGAGCACGGCCGTCTCGGTGCCGAGCTGGATCACCGCGGTGAAGGCGGCGCCCGGGTCGTGCCAGCCGAAGAACGCCGACACCACCCTGATGTGCGCGCTGGAGGAGATGGGCAGGAACTCCGTCAGCCCTTGCACCAGACCGAGCACGAGCGCCTCGAACCAGCCGATCAATGCACAACACCTTCCGGGGAGGGCGGCCGGAAGAGGAGGACCGGCGGCCACGCGTGGCGGGGGTCTCGCGCGGCGCCGCCCGCCTCTCGCGGTCATCCGGCGATCGTCGGCGGACCGCGCTTCAGGCGAGGCTAGCGGACTCGGGGGTCGCGGTGACCGGCCGGACGGCGGGCCGGTCAGAGGAGGGAAGGGAACGGGCCAGCTCACGGGCCAGGTCGGTCATGCCGCACGCGCGGACGCCGTCGACCATCATGCGAAGGTCGCCGGCGACCCGGGTGGAGCGCACCTCCGCCGCCAGCGCGACCGCGCGCCTGGCCTGCTCGGCGCCGGCGTCGCGGTCGCCCTCGCGGACGCGCAGCACCGCCAGGCGGATGAGGCAGCGCAGCCCGGTGCGCGTGCGGCTCTCCCCGAGCCGGCCGAGCGCCGCCGTCAGGTGGTCGCGCGCCCGCGCGTCCTCGCCGAGCTGGAACAGCGCGAGGCCGAGCGCGCTGTCGTGGTGGCCTGGGGCGACGGTGATGTGGTGCGCCCAGTCGGGCGCGAGCGCCGGCTCGGCGCGGCCCAGGGCCTCCTCGGCGAGCCCGATGTGCCGCAGCCCCGCGGCCCGGTCGCCGGCGGTGGCGCAGTGGCGGGCGGCGACGGCGTGGAGGTTGGCCCGCTCCGCACTGGAGATGCGCTCGTCGCCGAGCGCGAGGCGGAGGATCTCGACGCCGTCGCGGGGGCTGCCGAGGTCGGTGAGGGTGACCGACAGGTCGAGCATCGTGTGCGCCCGCAGGTCGCGGTCGGCGCCGCGGGCCGCGGAGTCGAGGGCGAAGGTGAGGATGCGCGCCGCCCGCTCGGCCCTGCCCTGGTCGTAGGTGGCCCAGCCCAGGCGGTCGGCCAGCAGCCCGACGGCGGAGGAGAGCCGTTCTCGCGTGGGCTCGGCCATGGGGCGGTCGTGCAGCTTCACCGCCCATTCGAGCGTGCCGCGGGCCATCGCGATCGCCGCGTCGCCTCCGCGGGCGAGATCCATGCGCATGTAGAGGTCGGCGGCGGCCTCGACGGCGTGCACCTCGGGTAAGCCGACCCTGGTCGGCAGGTCGCCGGCCAGGCCGTCGAGGAGGCGCGTCACCGGCTCGCCGGCGGCGACTCCCATGGACGCCGCGGCGATGACTGAGAGTAAGCCCCTGCGCTTCATGTCATCGACGGTACCCTTTTCAGGCGCACCGGTATCGGAGTCAAGAAGTGCGGCAAGGGCGGTGGCCGCGGGGCCCAGGGCGGTCTGGTAGTGCAGGACGAGCGAGGGGGTCACCTCGCGGTCCCCGCGCTCCACCCGGCTCAGGTGACCTGCGGAAACGCCCGTTCTGGCCGCGAGCTGCCCCAGGCTGAGGCCGGCGTCGCGGCGGGCCGCGCGCAGATCGGCACCGACGATCATGGCCACTCCAGCTGTTGCGGCAACGCCGTGCGGCATCACAGAAACGGTGACACCGCGTCATCGAACCCTCACACTGACCGTAGCGCGGATGTCACTCGCGCAGACCGATGACGCCGTAAATGGCAGGCCGATATGCGTGCATGGTGTGCCTTGAGCGGATTTGATGGGCAAGCGAGGTGCACTCAAGTGCGACAGCTCAGCACCCTTCCCGCCCGCCGGCCGTCCTTACCCGGACGCCCGCACGAGGGGGCGAGGTGAGCCGCCCGCCGGCGGACGCGCCCGGGTGGATCGTGTTCCGCTCGGACGCCGGCCGCTTCTGGGCGACCCGCCTCCGGTTCGACGACGCGATCGAGGCGGCGGGGGTGTGGCGGACCGTCGACGCCGACGACGCCGCCACCCTCGCCGCGCTCATCGCCGAGCAGGAACGCCGCGTCCGCAGGGACCCCTGAACCGCGGCGCGCCGTTCCCCTGCTCGTCTTCAGAGCGCGGCGCGCCGCTCACGCGGTCGTCCACCCGGCGGTGGCGCGCCCCTTCCTCTCGCGGGCCGCGGCGCGGCCGTCAGACGTCGACGCGGGCCGCGGCGCGGCCGTCAGACGTCGACCCGGGCCTCGGGACGGTCCGGCAGCTCCCAGTGGGTGTGGTACACCCCGTCGCGGTCGGTCCTGCGGTAGGTGTGGGCGCCGAAGAAGTCCCGCTGCGCCTGGATCAGCGCCGCCGGCAGCCGGTCGGCGCGCAGCCCGTCGTAGTAGGCCAGCGAGCTGGCGAAACCGGGAGCGGGGATGCCGTTCTTGGTCGCGGTGACGGCGACGTCGCGCCAGGCGTCCTGGGCGGCGCCGACCTCGGCGGCGAACCGCGCGTCGGTCAGCAGGGTGGGGGTGCCCGGGTCGGCCTCGTAGGCCTCGCGGATGCGGTCGAGGAACTTGGCCCGGATGATGCAGCCGCCCCGCCAGATGGTGGCCATCGCGCCGAGGTCGATGTTCCACCCGTACTCGGCGCTGCCCGCCTGGATCTCGTTGAAGCCCTGCGCGTAGGCCACGACCTTCGAGGAGTACAGGGCCTGCTCGACGGCGTCGGCGAAGGAGTGGTCCAGCCCGCCGCCGGAGGGGCCGGCGAGCTCGCGCGCGGCGCCCCGCATGTCGACGTGGCCGGACAGCGACCGGGCGAAGACCGCCTCGGCGATGCCGGTGACCGGGACGCCGAGGTCGAGGGCCGCCTGCACGGTCCACCGGCCGGTGCCCTTCTGCTCGGCCTGGTCGAGCACCACGTCCACGTAGGGCCTGCCGGTGGCCCGGTCCACGTGGGACAGCACGTCGGCGGTGATCTCGATGAGGTAGGACCCGAGCCGGCCCTCGTTCCAGGTGCGGAAGGTCTCGGCGATCTCGCCGGGCGACATCCCCGACGCCCTGCGGAGCAGGTCGTAGGCCTCGGCGATGAGCTGCATGTCGGCGTACTCGATGCCGTTGTGCACCATCTTCACGAAGTGCCCGGCGCCGTCCGGCCCGACGTAGGTGCAGCACGGGACGCCGTCGACCTTGGCCGCGATGTCCTCCAGAATCGGGCCCAGCGACTCGTAGGCCTCGGGCGACCCGCCCGGCATGATGCTCGGGCCTTCCAGGGCCCCCTGCTCGCCGCCGGAGATGCCGACGCCGACGAAGTGGATCCCTCGGTCGCGGAGCGCGTTCTCCCGCCGCCGGGTGTCGGCGAAGTGGGCGTTGCCGCCGTCGATCAGGATGTCGCCGGGTTCGAGCAGCGGCGCGTACTCCTCGATCACCGCGTCCGTCGAGGCGCCGGCCTGAACCATGATCACCATCTTGCGCGGCCGGGCCAGTGAGGCGACGAACGCCTCGGGCGTCTCCGCGGGGATGAACTCTCCCTCGTGGCCGAACTCGTCCATCAGCGCCTTGGTCTTGGTGCTCGTCCGGTTGTGGACGGCGACCGTGTACCCGTGGCGGGCGAAGTTGCGGGCGAGATTGCGGCCCATGACCCCTAGCCCTGTCACACCGATGACCGCTTGCTGTGCCATGTCCGATCACTCTCCTTCTGATCCGGCAATACGCCGTGCGTGCCCACCCGGTTCGATGGAGTGAGGGAACCCCCACGCTGGGCCATCTAGGTAACCCGGGCATCGGCCGGATCAATTCCGGAGAAGTCGTCCTATCGGGCTGTCCTCCAGGTGGCTGAGGAGATCATGGCAGTCCTTGTAGACGGCTTCGGCCCCGGCCTCCACCAGGGAGGCGGTGTCGATGCCCCCCGAGCGCAGGCCCGCGCAGGTCACCTTGGCCGAGCGGGCGGCCAGCATGTCCCAGACGGAGTCGCCCAGCATGACGGCGTCCTGCGGGCGCAGGCCGGCCTTCTCCAGTGCCTGCCGCACGGGTTCGGGATGGGGTTTGGACTTGTCGACGTCGTCCGCGTGGACCAGCTCGGAGACCGCGTCCTGCGCGCCGGTCACGGCGATCAGCCGCTCGGCCTGGTCCTTGGGCGCGCTGGTCGCCACCACGACGATCAGGCCGCGCGCGGCGACCGCCTTGAGCAGCTCGCCCGCCCCCGGCACCGGCCGCACCTCGTCCATGCGCGGCTTGTAGAGCCGGGAGTGCGTCGCCGAGATCGCCTCGGCCTCCTCCGAGGTCGCCCCGGGCAGCAGATAGTCGATGAGTGACTGGTCGGCCCGCCCGATGGCCCCGTGGACGTCCACCATCAGGATGTCATGGCCCTGCCGCCGGAAGCCCTCCCACCAGGCCACCACGTGCAGGTAGTTCGAGTCGACCAGCGTTCCGTCGATGTCGAAGATGACTCCGCGTCGCATCCTTCACCGTCCCTGTGTGACGCCGGGCACTTGCCCGCCCCCGTGCCGCTCGGGCTCCCCATGGCGGACCCGGCCCGCCGTGCCGGATCTCGCCGCATGGATCGCGGAGAGCGGCACATGCCCGTTCCCGTACCCCGGACGGCGCGGATCCAACTAGCCGGCGGCGCGGTGGCGCGCGGCCCGCGGTGGTGCCGGGTGTCCGAGCAGGAGTCCTGGCGCCGGGTGCCGGAGCAGGAGTCCTGCGGGCGGCCGGGACGGGAGTCCCCGGGCTCAGGTGTCGGAGCAGGAGTCCTGCGTCGCGTCGATGCCCTTGAGGTCGTCCTCGGAGGTCGCGATCGGCTTGAGGCCCTTCCAGTCGGCGCCGATGACCAGCACGAGCCGCGCGGTCTTCACATCGGTGACCGGCAGGTTCCGCGAGAGCACGAGGTCGCCGGCGAGCGTCGGCACCCGGGTCTGCCCGTCGGCCGCGTATCTGATCGTCGTCTTGGCGTAGGGCTTCTTCTTCAGGTCGCCGACCTTCACGACGCTGTAGCCCCGCTGTTCCAGCGCCGCGGCGACCTGGGCTCCGAGGCCGCTGCGGTAGGTGCCGTTCTGCACCGAAATCTGGATCTTGGACTTGGGGATCTTGGTGGTCTGGCGGCCGGTCCTGACGTTCGAGCCCTTGATCTTGGTGTCGGTCGCCACCAGCCGGAAGAGCTGCCTGGCCTGCGGCTGGACCCACTCGACCCGGCCGGGCTGGGTGAGGGAGTAGCGCCACGGCGTCGTCACGAAGCGGATGTCGCCGGCCGCGAGTCCCTGGGCGCTGGTCGCCAGGTCCTTCATGACGCCGACGGTGAGCTGGGGGTCGGTGGTGACGGACTTGGTGGCCGCGTCCAGGAAGTGGAACAGGCGGGCGGGGTCGGTGAGCGTGGCGCCGCTCATCGCCTTCTTGATCATCGAGGCGATGAACATCTGCTGCCGCTGGATGCGGCCGATGTCGGACCCGTCGCCCAGGCTGTAGCGGGCGCGCACGTAGCCGAGCGCCTCCTCGCCCTTGACGAGCTGGCGGCCGGCCTGCAGGTGCAGCATGGCCTTGACGTCGTTGATCGGCTTGGGCACGCAGATCTCGACGCCGCCGAGCGCGTTGACCATGCTCTTGAACCCGGTGAAGTCGACCTTGGCGAAGTGGTCGATGTGGATGCCGGTGAGCGACTCGATGGTCTTCCAGGTGCAGCCGATGCCGCCGAAGTTGAACGACTCGTTGATCATCCCGACGTGCGGGCGCTGGCCGGTCAGGCCGTTCTTGGGCGCGCAGGCCGGCAGTTGCACCAGCGAGTCGCGCGGGAAGCTGATGAGCAGCGCGTTGCCCCGGTCGGGCGAGATGTGTGCGAGGATGATCGTGTCGGTGCGCTCGCCGGCTTCCCTGTGGCCGTACTTGACGTTCGCGCCCGCGCGGGTGTCCGAGCCGACGATCAGGATGTTCAGCGCCTTGCTCACCTTCGCGGGGCGGGTGCCGAGATCCTTGGCGTCGACGTTCACATGCTTGATGTTGCCGCTCAGCTTGGTGTAGGCGCCGACCAGCGTCGCGCCCGCCGCGAGCGACACGCCCGCGACCGCCGCGACCAGGCACCACAGCCACGGTTTCCACAGCCCCTTGGCGCCACCCCGGGTCCCGCCCGGAGGCGGCTCCACGGGATGGGTAGGGCGCACATCGACAAGCCCGCCGTTCATTGTCCCCACGGAATGGCCAGGGCTGGTGGCCTCTGGCCACACGCCGACTACAGGCGCCGGATCCACCCGCCCGGCAAGCCGCGAGCCAGTCTAGCCATGGCCGTCATCTTTGTGGTGACGTGTCGCAGTATTCGCAGGAAATCATCGGTTTTGAGCTATTTTGACCGGCCGTTCGGCGGCGAGTCGGCGGCCCAGCATCTGGGCCGGACGCTCGACGAAGCGGTGGCCCAGGGCCGCACAGGCGACCACGGCGGCGAACAGCGCCGCCTCCCAGGCCAGCCGCACGCCGAGCGACATCGCCGAGGGATCGACGGTGATCCGCCGGACGACCTGGAGCGCCAGAGGGTGCAGCAGATAGATCGAGTAGCTGACCAGGCCCAGCCAGGCGAGCACGGGCGGAATGGCGCGCCGGCGCAGGGCGAGACCGGCGGCAAAGGTCAGCCAGGCCCCGATCATGGCGGTCGACCAGCTCCACTTGAACGCCTGCTGATCGGCCTCCGGCATGCCCCAGCCGGGCCCGAGCCACACCGCGGTGGCGACCGCCAGCACCGGCACCAGGCAGATCGCCCAGCCCCACCGCGCGCGCAGGGCGGCCGAGCGCTCCATGTGGTGCAGCGCCGTGCCGCCGAACATCGTCGCCATGATCGCCAGGCTCTGCCAGGCGCCCACCCTGCTGTTGAGGGCGAGCAGCGCCACGGCCAGGACGGCGAGGGCCACGGCCCCGTGCCGCCGCACTTCAGGGCGCCCGGCCAGCACGGCGGCGAACCCGCCGGCCAGGACCGCCGCGGCGACGGCCACGACCGCCTCCACGCCGAGCCCCCGTGACAGCAGCCCGGCGGGCACGAGCGCGCCCGCGATCGGCGCGCCCACCGCGAACGCCAGCGAGGCCCGGGTCCCGGTCCCGCGCGCGCCCAGCACGAACATCGCCGTCACCAGCAGGTAGAAGGCCATCTCGTAGGACAGCGTCCAGAAGACGTTGACGACGCCCGGCACCTGCAGCAGGTCCTGCAGCATCGTGAGGTGCGCGAGCGCGGCGGCCCACGGCCGGTCGGCGATCTGGCCGGGCAGTGTGGTGTAGACCCCGGCGACCGCGAAGGCCGCGCCCGCCGCGGCGGCGAGCGCCCACAGCGGGTACAGGCGGAACACACGCGTGATCCAGAAGGCCCGGACGTCGCCGCGCCGCTCCAGCGAGATCGGTACGACATAGCCGCTGACCAGGAAGAACACCAGGACACCGTACTGCCCGAAGTCGAACCAGGGGCTGATCACCCCGCGGATCTCCGGGAGCAGCGGGTCCAGCGAGTGCTCGAAGACCACCACCAGCGCGGCGAACCCGCGAAGGGCGTCCAGCCAGGACTGCCGCGTGCGACGCGGGGTCGGACGCGTGGTGGGCGGGGGCGGCGGGAGGGTCGCGACCTGCATTCGCGGCTGGCTACCCGCGATGCCCGCGGGTCTAACCCGCCCCCGGGAGTCTTCACCCCATGAGCGGCACGTCGTGGCCCGCCCGTCACCGCGCGGTCACCCGCGGGCGGCGCCCGCCCGGCGGACCGCCCGTCACGGTCGGGACACCCGTGGCCGGCGCCCGCCCGGCGGACCGCCCGTGACGGTCAGGTCACCCCGTGCGCGGGGCTCGGTCGTCAGCCGGGTGGCTTTTCGTGGGCGTGGTGCAGCAGGCCGGTGATGACGTTCTCCAGGGTGACGATGCCGGCCACCGTGCCGTCGTCGGAGGTGATCGCGGCGAGCTGCGCCCGGCGCCGGCGCATCGTCGCCAGCACGTCCGCCATGGTCGTCCGGCGGCCGACGTGCGGGAGTTCGCGGACCGGCAGCGGCTCGTCCGGCGCGTGGCCGTTGAGCGCGTCCAGGACGTGGAGGTAGCCGCCCAGCCGCCCGGCCGCCCCGCTCACCGGGAAGCGCGAGTGGCCGTACCGGCCGGCGTACTGCTCGAGTTCGGCCGCCCGGGTGGTGGCCGGCACGCTGACCACCTCGCCGATCGGCACCATGACCGACTCCACCGGCCGGGCGTACAGGGCCAGGGCGGCGATCATGCGGTCGTGCTCGTCCCGGTCCAGCAGCCGGTGCCGGTGCGACTCCTGGATCAGCGCGGGCATCTCGTCGGAGGTGAAGACCGACCGCACCTCCTCGGTGCGCGGGATGCGCAGCGCCCGCAGCACGCCCGCCGCGATGGCGTTCACCACGACGAGCAGCGGCCGGGTCGCGCGGGCGACGACGCGCAGGGTGGGCACCAGCCACAGGGCGGCGCGGTCGGGGCCCGACAGGGCGAGGTTCTTCGGCACCATCTCGCCGATGATCACGTGCGCGGACACCACGATGATCATGGCCAGGGCGAACGCCGTCGGGTGGACCAGGCCGGGCGGCAGCCCGAGCGCGGCGAACAGCGGCTCCAGCGCGTGCGCGAGGACCGGCTCCCCGACGGCGCCCAGAGCCAGCGAGGCGAGGGTCACGCCGAGCTGCGCGGCGGCGAGCATCAGCGGCACGGCGTCCATGGCGGCCAGTACCGCCCGCGCCCGCCGGGAGCCCTCCTTGGCGGCCGGCTCGATCTGGGTACGGCGCGCGGAGATCAGCGCGAACTCGGCGCCGACGAAGAACCCGTTGACCGTCAGCAGGACCACGATGGCCAGGGCGTCCAGAATGGTCATCGGTCCTCCTCCGCGTCCGGGGCGGTCAGCGTGATCTGCTCGATGCGGTGCCGGCGCACGGTGTCGGCCCTGAGCGTCCAGCCGTCCACCACCACGCTGTCCCCCGGGTCGGGCAGGCGGCCGAGCCTGCTGATCAGCAGCCCGGCGAGCGTCTCGTAGGGCCCCTCCGGCATCTGGAAGCCGGTGCGCTCCTCCACCTCGTGGGCGCGCAGCAACGCGGGGACGGCGATGGAGCGCCCGGGCGCGAGCAGGGCGCCCGTGGGCTCGTCCGAGCCCTCCTCGGGCAGGTCGTACTCGTCGGCGATGTCGCCGATCAGCTCCTCCGCCAGGTCCTCCACGGTGACGATGCCGGCGAAGCCGCCGTACTCGTCCACGACGACCGCCATCTCCCGGTGGGCCGAGAACAGGCGTTCCTGGACGGTCTCCAGGTCGAGCGTCTCGGGGACCAGCAGGGGAGCCCGCCGGATCGCCGCCACCAGGGTCGCGGCCCGCTCGGACTCGGGCACGGCGAAGGCGTCCACGACCGAGGCGACGCCCACGATGTCGTCCATCTCGCCGCCGGACACCGGCAGCCGCAGGTGGCGCTCGCGCCGGGCCAGGGTCAGGAACTCGGCGACGGTGCCGGTGTCGGTCACGGTCACGCAGTCGGTGCGCGGGGTCATGGCCTCGGCGGCGGTGCGGTCGCCGAAGCTCAGCGCGCGGCGCAGCATGGCGGCGGTGGTGCCCGGCAGGGCGCCGGCCTCCGCGGACTGGCTCATCAGCAGGCTCAGCTCGTCGGGGGACCGGGCCGAGGCCAGCTCGTCCTGCGGCTCCGCCCCGAGCGCGCGCACCAGCGCGTTCGCGACCGCGTTGCATCCCTTGATCAGCGGGGCGAACACCGCGGAGAACGCCCGCTGCACGGGCACCGAGACGCGGGCCATGGCCATGGGACGGGAGAAGGCGGCGTTCTTGGGCACCAGCTCTCCGAGCACCATCTGGCTCACCGTGGCGACGAGCAGGCCGAGCAGCGCGGCCACGCTCTCGGCGGCCCGGGCGGGCAGGCCGGGGACCAGCTCGACGAGCGGGCGCAGCAGATGCGAGATCGCGGGCTCGGCGATGACGCCGAGCAGCAGCGAGGTGATCGTGATGCCGAGCTGGGCGCCGGAGAGCTGGAAGGACAGGCGGCGCACCGCCGCCAGGATGCCCTGGGCACCCCGGTCGCCCGCCGCGGCGAGCCGCTGCACCTCGCTCCGCTCGACGGTCACCAGCGAGAACTCCGCCGCGACGAAGACGCCGTTGGCGATGACCAGCGCCAGCGCGCCCAGCAGGAAGATCCAATCGACGATCACGGTGTCGCCCTCCCGTGGAGCCGCTCCTTCCGTGGCTCGGACTCCACGCCATGTCCGGCTCTGGCCGGAACCGTACCGGCACGGCTCCGTGCTGGGAACGCCGGGCCCGGCGCCCGCGACCGCCGAGGGCCGGCGGCGGCCGGGCGAACCGGCGGCCGGCCTCCCCTGGGCACGGCGGCGCGCCGACCGGATACTACGCGCAGGCGAGCGACATCGGGGCCGTTGGGCGCAGGGGCGCGGAGGGACCGGTGAGGGCCGTCGGCGATGGCGATACGGGGCAGATACCAGGCAGGAGAGCAAGGCCGCCGCCCGGCGCGCACGACGGCCCGCCGTGGCCGGCCGCCGGAGGCCGAGGCGAACGGCCGAAGGAGGCAATGGTGCTCGGCAAGAAGCTCACCGAGGCACGCTGGACGCACATCGCCCTGCCCAGCGGCGACCTCGACAAGGCCATCGAGTTCTACACGACCATGACCCCGCTCGTGGTGGCCGCCAGGCACGAGGACAAGGACGGGCGCAACGCCTGGCTGTCCAACGACAAGCAGGTGGAGACGCCGTTCGTGCTGGTCCTGGTGGAGTTCGCCAAGGACAGGGGCCGCCGGCAGCCGCAACTGGCGCCGTTCGCGCATCTCGGCATGGAGGTGCCCACCCGCGAGGACGTCGACGAGATCGCCCGCCGGGCGCGCGAGCTCGGCTGCCTGCACTGGGAGCCGATGCGACTGCCGCCTCCCGTGGGCTACGTCTGCGCCCTGACCGATCCCGACGGCAACGTTGTGGAGATCTCGCACGATCAGAAGGTGTTCGAGGAAGTACGCACACTCTGGGCCGGCTGACGGCGGGCTTCGCCGTCCGCCGGTGGCGGTCCGCCGCGCGGCTTTGCGCCGAACGGCGGACGAGCGCGGAGTGAAGCGCTTCACTAGAGCTGGATTCCAGCACGGTCCACGATCGTCCGACGCGGCCCGGCCCGCGGGGCCGGTCCCGCGCACGAGAAGGAGTGCCATGCGCATCGCCCGTATCGCGCCGTGCGTGCGCGGCCCGCCCCGGCGTCGCCCGTTCCGGCAGGTCTGACACCGCACCCGAGGGGCGTGCCACGCCCATCTCAGTCGGCAAGATCCGGAAATCCACCATAAGAGGTGATCGATACTGTGGTTCCGCCTACCACCGCGATCGCGGACGTATTGCAACTGCGGGGCCAGACGGGCTGGCTGAGCCCGCCGCTGCGCCCCGTCCACCGGGCGCCGGGGCTGCTCGGCCGGCCCCGTACCGTGCGGCTCGCCCCGGGACCGGGCGAGCACGGCCTGGAACCGCTGCGCGCGGTCATGGACGAGTGCCTGGACGGCCGGGTGATCGTCGTGGCCGGCGCCCAGGCCGCGGCCGGCGCCGTGTGGGACGAGATCATGACCCGGGCCGCGCTGGCCCGGGGAGCGCGCGGCCTGCTCGTGGAGGGCGGGGTGCGCGACGTCAACGCCTATCGCGACCTCGGCCTGCCCGTGTGGGCGCTGTACGAGGCGACGGCCGGCCCGGGCCCGGACGTGCACGTCGCCGCCCTCGGCGGTCCCGTGGAGATCGGAGGCGTGACGGTGGACGAGAGCGCCACCATCGTCATGGACGGCTCGGGCGTGGTCGCCCTGCCCTCGACCGACGTCTTCGCCGACTCCTACATGTACGCCGACGCCGAGGAGAACGTGGTCACGGCGCTGCGCGAGGGCGCCACCCTCGCCGAGGCCAACCGGTACAAGGAGGACATGGTCACCAAGCTGCTCCGCGCGACCTGATCCGCCCCGCCACCGGTCTCGGGGGCCGGCTTCACGGCGTCGCGCCGCGGGGACCCGGCCGCTTCCAAGGCGCCGCCGGCCCCGCGGCGCGTACCTGCCTTCCACCGGGCGGGTCCGCGCCGCGGCGCCGGCGGGAGCGGTCAGTCCTTGAAGGCGTCCTTGACGTCCTTCGCGGCGTCCTTCACTCGCTCCCCGGCCTGCTTCAGGTTGCCCTTGGCCTCGTCGGCCTCGCCTTCGGCCCTGAGCTCCTCGTCGTCGGTCGCGTCGCCGACGCCCTGCTTGATCTTGCCCTTGAGCTGCTCCGCCTTGTTCGAGATCTTGTCGTCAGCGCCCATGATCCGGCCCCCTTCACTGTGGGTCTGTCCCGCTAGTGCACCTGTCCGGTGCGAGGGCCGGTAAACGCCGCCGCCCGCTAACCAGTGCGTCAAGTCCCGGCGGGGCGCCGACAAAGCCGGTCAATGAGCCTTGACCAGAAACCTCGCCATGGCCGGGAAACCCGGACATACTCGATCACGCGCGGGCAACAGCGGTAGTGCGGTTCCGGCGATGTAGCGCGGTTCCGACGATGAGGAAGCAGGACGATGGCCTCTCCCCGGCGCTCGATCGTGGTCGTGACCACGGCGGTGACCGTCGCGGCGCTCGCCGTGCTGTTCGCGGCACTGGTGTCCGGCGGCGGCTGGCCCCCGCAGCAGATCCCCGGCCTTCCCTCGCCAGGCCCGCTGACCACCGCGGGCCTGCCGGTCGTCCGGGTGCTGCTCGACGTGTGCGCGGTCGCGACGGTCGGCACGCTGTTCGCGGCCACGGCGCTGACCGGCGACCCGGGCGAAAGGCGCGCCGTCACCCGCGCCGCCGGGCCCTGGGCGCTCGGCTGGGCCCTCACCGCGGCGCTCACCCAGATCCTCACCATGTCCGATCTGCTCGGACTGCCGATCGGGCAGGCGCTGGAGTCGGGCTTCCTGACCACCTACAGCATGGAGGTGCCGCAGGGGCAGGCGTTCCTGCTGGTGATGCTGCTGGCCGTGGTCGTGGCGGTGGGGAGCACGCTGCGCCTCGGCTCGCGCGCCGGCGTCCTGCTCCTCGCCGTGGCGCTGTTCGCCGTCCTGCCGCCGGCCTACGTCGGGCACTCCGCGTCGGCCGCCGACCACAACATCGCCGTCTCCAGCCTCATGGCGCACATCGGCGGGGTGACGCTGTGGGTCGGCGGCCTGTTCGCCCTGGTCGCGCACCTGCGCCGTTCGCGGGCCACCGGGGCCGCACGCGTCGTCGCGGTGCGGCGGTTCAGCGCGGTCGCGCTGTGCTGCTTCGTCGTCGTCGGCTTCTCCGGGCTGGTCAACGCCTGGATCCGGCTCGGCGGCGCGGCCCAGTTCTGGGAGACCCGGTACGGCCTGCTGGTCCTGGCCAAGATCGCGGCACTGGGGGTGCTCGGCTGGTTCGGCTGGACCCACCGCCGCGGCACCATCGCCGCCCTGGAGGCGGAGCCCGGCGGTGAGCGGTCCGTCGCTGCGCGGTCCGTCGCTGAGCAGGCCGACGGCGAACAGCCCGACGCTGAGCAACTCGACGCTGAGCAGACCGACGGCGAAAAGGCCGATGGTGAGCGGTCCGACGGGGAGCGGTCCGACGGGGAGCAGGCGCCGGCCGGGGGGAGGTTCCTGCGGCTGGCGACCGCGGAGGTCGGGGTGATGGCCTGCACGATCGCGCTCGCGGTCGGCCTGTCGCGCACCCCGCCGCCGCGCGCCGACGCCCCGCACGGCCAGCACGAACTGCTCGGCTACTCGCTGCCGCCGTTCTCCCCGTGGCGGCTGCTCAGCGAGACCCGTCCCGACCCGCTGCTGATCCTCGCCGTGGCCGGCGTGGCCGCGGCCTACCTCGTCGGCGTGTGGCGGCTGAACCGCCGCGGAGAGGGGTGGCCGGCCGGCCGCACGGCGGCGGCGCTGGCGGGCGTGCTGGTCCTGCTGTACGGCGTCGCGGGCGGGGTGTCCGCCTACGGTCCCGCGCTGTTCTCCGTGCACGCCCTGCAGTACGCGCTCGTCGGCACCGTCGGCCCGGCCCTGCTCGCCCTCGGGGCGCCTCTGGTGCCGTTCAGGGAGGCCGCGCCGCTGCTGGGCCGCGGGGTGAACGGCCCCGTGGCGACGGCGCTGACCCACCCGGCCGCCGCCACGGCCGTGTACGCGGCGCCCTACTTCGTGCTGTACGTCACCGGCCTGTTCGACCAGGCGCAGTCGAGCCTCGCCGTCCGCCTGACCGCCATGGCCGTCATGGCGCTGAGCGGGACGTGGTTCTTCTCGGTGGCCCTCGGACTCGACCCGCTGCCCCGGGCGATCGGCGCGGCGGCCCGCGTCCGCATGCTCGCGGGCGCGCTGGTCGTCCAGGTCTGGACGGCGCTGCTGTTCCTCGCGGGCCCCCCGCAGGGGCCGGACTGGTACGCCGCCCTCGCCATTTCCTGGGCGCCCGACCGCGCCGCCGACCAGAGCGCGGGCGCCCTCCTCGGCGCCGGGCCCGCCGCGGTCACGATCGCGCTGCTGATCGTCCTCATGACCGCCTGGCGGCGACGGGCCGGCCGGCGCCTCGCGTCCCAGGACGCCCCGCCCCAGACCCACGCGACCCGGCCATGACCCACGCGACCCGGCCATGACCCACGCGACCCGGCCGTGACCTGCGGGGCCGGCCGTGAACTGCGCGATCCGGCCGTGACCCGCCGTGACCTGTGGGATCGGGCCGTGACCTGCGGGACGCAGCGGTGCTCAGCGGAACTGGCGGTGACCTGCGGGACCTGGCGGAGATCCGCGCGACCTGGCGGTGACCCGGGCGCTGCGCCGGGATCCGCGGCGCCTTTAGAGTGTGGCCATGACGCGGTCGCCTTCCCCCGACCCCGCGGACGGGGCCCCCGGCACGCTCGCGCGACGGCTCGGCACCGGCGACGCCGTCGTCATCGGCCTCGGCTCCATGATCGGCGCGGGGGTGTTCGCGGCCTTCGGCCCCGCCGCCGCGGCGGCCGGGTCCGGGCTGCTCCCGGCGCTCGCGCTCGCGGCGCTGGTGGCCTACTGCAACGCCACCTCCTCGGCCCGGCTCGCCGCCCGCCACCCCGCCTCGGGTGGCACGTACGTGTACGGCCGCGAGCGTCTGGGCGAGTTCTGGGGGTACCTCGCCGGCTGGGGCTTCGTGGTCGGCAAGACCGCGAGCTGCGCGGCGATGGCGCTGACCGTGGGCGCCTACGCCTGGCCCGGGCACGAGCACCTGGTGGCGGTGGCGGCCGTGGCGGCGATCACGGCGGTCGACTACGCCGGCGTGCACAAGGCGGCGTGGGTGACCCGGCTGATCGTGGCGGTCGTCCTGGTGGTGCTGGCCGTCGCCGTGGCCGCCTGTCTCACCGGCGGCCGGCCCGCGCCGGTCGCCTCCGCCGGGGCGACGGCCGGCGGGGTGCTCCAGGCGGCCGGGCTGCTGTTCTTCGCCTTCGCCGGCTACGCCCGCATCGCGACCCTCGGCGAGGAGGTGCGCGACCCGGCGCGCACCATCCCGCGGGCCATCCCCGTGGCCCTCGGCGTGACCCTGGTCGTCTACGCCGCCGTGGCCTTCGCCCTGCTCGCGACGCTCGGCCCCGGGGGTCTGGCGCGCTCGGCCGCGCCCGTCGCGGACGCCGTCCGCGCCGCGGGGGCCGGCGGGCTGGTCGCGCTGGTCACGGTGGGGGCGGCCACGGCGGCGCTCGGGTCGCTGCTGGCGCTGGTCCTCGGCGTCTCGCGCACCGTGCTCGCGATGGCCAGGGACGGGCACCTGCCCCGCCCGCTGGACGCCGTGCACCCGCGCTTCCGCGTGCCGCACCGCGCCGCGCTGGCCGTGGGCGCGGTGGTGGCCGTCGTCGCCGGGACGGCCGACGTCCGCGGCGCGATCGGCTTCTCCTCGTTCGGCGTGCTGGTGTACTACGCGATCGCGAACGCCTCG
The DNA here is from genome assembly GCF_042665155.1 of Sphaerisporangium rhizosphaerae. NCBI lineage: Bacteria > Bacillati > Actinomycetota > Actinomycetes > Streptosporangiales > Streptosporangiaceae > Sphaerisporangium > Sphaerisporangium rhizosphaerae. The sequence continues at coordinate 81,968 of NZ_JBHTCG010000026.1, forward strand.
GCGCTCACGCTGTCAGCGGACGAGGGCCGCCCGCCGAGGGCGGTGCCGGTGATCGGGCTGGCGGGCTGCCTGCTGCTCGCCTTCAGCCTGCCTCTGCCGTCGGTGCTGGCCGGGGCCGGGGTGCTGGCCGCCGGGGCGGCCGCCTGGGCGGCGCGAAGGGCGTGGCGACGCTCCTCCTGAGCCCTGGCGGGACCGCGTCCGTGGACGACGGCGTGTCTTTGACGACGGCGTGTCCGTGGACGACGGCGTGGCCGGCCGGGGGAGGCCCGGCCGGCGTCCGGGAACTAGAACAGCCAGTCCAGCAGGCCGGTCTTCTTGGTCTCGGTGGGGCTCGGCACGGGCGCCTGCGTGGTGGGCGGAGCCTGCGTGGGAGCGGAGGTCGTCGGCGAGGCCGTCGGCTTGTCGTCCTGGACCTGCGGGTCGTCCTCCGGCTCCTGCTCACGCTCGGTCGGCTTCGGCGCGGGCGGGGCCGAGGTGTGCCGGGTGCGGGTCGGCGTCGGCCGGGGCGTCGGCTCCGGCGGCGTCCGCGGGCGGGCGGCCGTCGTGGGCGCGGTCGACGGCGAGGCGCTGGGCGTCAGCGTCGGCTCCGCGGTCTCGTCGGGACCCGCGGCGCCGGTGGCCTCGTCGGTGGGCGTGGCGGCGGCCGTGCTGTCGGTGGCGGGCGCCTTCTGGCCGGCGGGGGTGCAGTCGGCGGGGGCCGCGCACGCCGCCTCGGACTTGGAGCCGACCGAGGAGGAGACGATCCAGCCCCCGGCGACGGCGAGCACCACGATCGCGACCATGGCGAGGATGAGGCCCTTGTTCTTGCTGCCCTTCTCCTCCTCGAGGTCGGCGTCGCCCGTCCAGCCGGAGCCGAGGAACCCGCGGCGCTCCTCGGTCGCGGGGCCCTGCTCGCCGTCGGGGTCCCAGTCCTCCCCGTCCGGGCGGGCGTAGCCTTCGGGCCGCTCGTAGCCTTCCGGCCGCTCGTGGTCCTCGATCGCGGGGTAGCCCTCGGTGTACTCGCCGGGCTTCTCGTGGCCCTCGGCGCGGTCGTGGCCCTCGGGAGCCTCGCTCCGCTCGTAGTCGGGGCGCTCGGGCCGCGCGGGATCGTCGTTGTGCGGGCGGACGGGCTCCTGCCCGGGCGTCCATCCGTCGGACAGCACGTCGCCGCCGGGACGCTCCGCCTCCGCGGCCCACTCGATGCTGAAGGGACCGGTCTGCTTCAGAGGATCCTCATCATGGGATCTCGGGTTGCCGTCGCGGTCCATATCGAACCTCTCTGCTCTAGAACCTGGCCGCGCACCTGCATAGCAGCTCCGACAGCGGCCTGTCCGGAAACTTCACACTTTTTCCAACTTTCGCAATCTTCCCATGGGTCACCCAGACCACAGGCCGGAATCGGGAACAAGGCCGCGATCTCCGTCCGCCCGTAACCCCGTCGCCCACGGCACGGCGGACGGCCTCCCGCCGCGTTCCGGCACCCGGATACCGATCTGCCGGTGGTCGTCGTATTTTGGGTATATGGCGTCACTAAGCGGGTGAAAGCGCAGGTGGCGGGCAGGTGGCGGCAGGGCCGAACGTCCCATCGCACAGGCGCCGTAAGACCCTGCCAGGTCGCTCGGTCATGGCCGAGTCTGGAAAGCAGATTCCCTGACAGGGAGGTGCCCCATGCGATCCTTGGCCAGGTGGACGGTGAGGTGTGCCCGCCGATATCGGTTCGATCACAACCCATTACGCCGCCGATCCGACCGCATCGAGGCCATCGCCGTGCTCGTCACACTGCTGGCGCTGCTGATCAGCGTGTGGCCGGCCGCCATCGCCGCCCATCTGGTCTACCAGCGCGGCGTGGCCGCCGAACGCCTGGAGCCGGTCCAGCGCAAGCAGGTCACCGCCGTCCTGATGGAGGACGCCGCCAGCACCAGCACGGTCTCCTCCCAGGGCGCCGTGCTCGGCATCAAGGCCAAGGTCCGCTGGTACACCCCGGACGGCCGTCCGCACACCGAGACCCTGGCCGTTCCCGCCCAGGCGAAGTCCGGCTCCACTCTGGAGATGTGGGTCGACACCTCGGGTCGTCCGGTCGCCGCTCCCCGGACGCACGCGCAGACCGTCGCCGACACGGTCGTCGCCGGTCTCGGCGTGCTGTTCGCGGCCTGCGGAGTCCTGTTCACCAACCTCGCGCTGTTCCGGTGGCTGCTCGACCGCCGTCGCTACGCCGAATGGGACCAGGCATGGGCGGGCGCCCACCAGCGGTGGCGGCGGCCACGGCAGCCGTGAGAGCGGTGACGCCGTGAACCGGTCCGTGGTCGTCGGCGTCGACGGTTCGCCCCCCTCGCTGGCGGCCGTGCGCTGGGCCGCCGAGGACGCCGTACGGCGCCGGCGGGGCCTGCGCGTCGTCCACGTCGTCGACCCGTGGGTCTTCGACCAGCCGCTGGCCACCCCTCCGGGATTCCGTGACTCTTTGTCGGAGCTGTCGGGCGATGTACTCGCCGATGCCGCGCGGGAGGCCGCCGAGCGGGCGCCCGCGCTCGCGGTGGAGACGGCCACGCTCACCGGCACCGTCCGCGAGCAACTGCTGATCGCCGCCAAGGACGCCGAGGCGCTGGTCGTCGGCAGCCGGGGCCTGGGCGGATTCCTCGGCCTGGTCCTCGGCTCGGTGTCGATGGGCGTCGCCGGGCGCGCCGGCTGCCCGGTGGTGGTCGTCAGGCACACCGAGGCCGCCGCGTACGGCGAGATCGTCGTGGGCCACGACGCCTCGCCGGAGTCGGAGGCGGCACTGGAGTACGCCTTCGAGGAGGCCGCCCGGCGGCGGGCGGCGCTCCGCGCCGTCTACGCCTGGCAGGTGGACTCCATGCTGCCGATGTTCGGGGCCTACGGCGCCGACCTGGAGAGGGTCTACGAGTTCGGCGCGCGCGCCGCGCAGGAGCAGCTGTCGCCCTGGCGGGAGAAGTTCCCGCACGTGCGGGTGCGCGACTCGGTCGTCCAGGCCCACCCGATCGAGGCGCTGTGCAGGGCGTCGACCGAGGCCGACCTGCTCGTCGTCGGGTCGCGAGGAAGGGGCGGCCTCGGCTCGGCCGTGCTCGGCTCGGTCAGCCACGGCGTGCTCCACCACGCCTACAGCCCGGTCGCGGTCGTGTGCTCACGGACCGTTCGGCCGGCGGAGGAGGGCCGGGACCGATGAGCGGCGGCCTCCGGCGAGGAAAGGGGAGGCGAGGCGGATGAAGCAGAGCCTCCGGCTCGGTCGCGTGGCCGGCATCCCGGTGGGCGCCCACTGGTCCACGCTGGCGATCATCGCGCTGATCGGCTGGGCCCTGGCCGGCTCGGTCCTGCCCGAGGCCGTCCCCGGACTGCCCCCGGTGCAGTACTGGACGGTCGCCGTGGTCACCTCCGTGGTGTTCCTCGGCACTCTGCTTGCCCATGAGCTGGCGCACGCCCTGGTAGCCCGCCGCCGGGGCATCCCCGTGCGGTCGATCACCCTGTGGCTGCTCGGCGGCGTCACCGAGTTCGCCGGGGAGGAGGCGAAGACCCCGAAGGACGAGCTGCAGGTGTCGGCGTCGGGGCCGCTCGCCAGCCTGGCGCTGTCGGGACTGTTCTTCCTGGCGTCGCTGCCGTTGCAGGGCCCGGCCGTGCTCGTCCCGGCCGTGCGGTGGCTCGCGCTGATGAACGCCGTGCTGGCGGTGTTCAACATGCTGCCCGGGGCTCCGCTGGACGGCGGCCGGGTGCTGCACGCCATCCTGTGGCGCCGGCACGGCGACCGCCTGCGGGCCGACTGCTCGGCAGCCCGTGCGGGGCAGGCGCTCGGCATGGCGCTGATCGCGATCGGCGGGGCGGAGCTGCTCCTGCTGGCCTGGACCGGCGGCCTGTGGACGATGCTGATCGGGTGGTTCCTCGCGGGGGCCGCGCGCAGCGAGAACATCGCCCGCGCGGCCCACCGGGGGCTCGCCGGGTGGCGGGTGCGCGATGTCATGACCCCCTCGCCCGACCTCGCCCCCGCCTGGGGTGATCTCGACGACTTCGTGGGCAACGTGGCGCTGCGCTCGCGGCAGACGGTGTTCCCGGTGGTCGACTTCGCGGGGAGCCCGGCGGGCACCCTGTCGCTGGAGAGGCTGACGGCCATCCCTGCGCGGCAGCGCCACGACAGCCGGGTGGCGAGCGTGTGCAGGCCGCTGTCCCCCGACCGCGTGCTCGGCCCGGACGACGACGCCGGCCGCATCCTCGGGCTGTCGTCCCTCGGCGGGGAACTGGTGGCCGTGGTCGCCGACGCGGGTCACGTCGTCGGCATGGTGACCTCCGCCGACCTCGCCCGCGCCCTCCAGCAGGCCATTCTGCGCACCACCACGGCCGCCCCGCCCCCCGGTCACCCCGGGCCGCCGCTCCACCCCCACCCCGACGCGCCCGGCGACGAGCCGCCCGACCGGCGCCTGCCCGGCTGACCGGAGTGCCGCCCACCGTCAGCGCACTCGTCTCAGCCGTCGCGGCAGCGGAGCAGCAGCATCGCGGCGTCGTCGTGGAGCGGCGCGTCGACGTGGGCGACCAGGTCGAGCCGCAGGGCCTCCAGCGCGGCCTCAGGGTCGTCGTCCTTGAGCAGGAACGCCCGTTCGGTGAGCGGGTAGAAGCGGCCCGCGCGGTCGCGGGCCTCGATCACCCCGTCGGTGTAGAGCAGGATCTGGTCGCCCGGCGCGAAGTCGACCTGGTGGGGGTTCGGGCCGTCGACCTCCAGCACCGCCAGCCCCAGTGGCGGGGCGGTGTCGTCCGGCTCCGCCAGCGTGATCTCGCCGTTGGCGCGCAGGATGAGCGGCGGCGGATGGCCGTAGTTGAGCAGGGTGAGCCGCCCGCAGGGGTCGGCGTCCACCAGGATGGCGGTGACGAACTCCTCGCCCGACAGGCGCCGGTTGAGCGCCTTCTCCAGCCGGCCGCTGACGCCGCGCAGGTCGGCCTCGTCGTGGGCCGCCTCGCGGAAGGCGCCGAGCACCAGCGCCGCCGTCTCGACGGCCTCCAAGCCCTTGCCCTGAACGTCGCCGACGATGGCGCGCACCCCGCCGGGGCCGGTGACCACCTCGTAGAGGTCGCCGCCGATGCGCGCCTCGGCGTTCGCCGAGGTGTAGGAGACGGCCGCGCGGAGGTGGCCCGCCAGCCGGGGGACCGGCCTGAGCAGCACGCGCTGCGCGACCTCGGCCACGGAGCGGACGGTCGCCAGCTCGCGCTCGCGGCGCTGCCGCCCTACCGTGGCCAGGATGCTCGCCGCGGTGACCCCGGCGATGGAGATCAGGCTCATGTTGCTCTGGCGGTCGCCGAGGACCCCCGCGTACAGCGCGAGGAGCAGCGAGAGGATCAGCGCCACGACGCCGATCAGGACCGTGCGCCGCACGCCGCCCACCAGGCTGGCGAACGCGGAGCCGACGGCCAGCAGGGAGAGGTAGTTGAGGTCGGGCCCGGAGAGGACGTCGACCGCGGCGACGATGCCCAGGGAGGCGAAAGGCAGCGCGCCCATGAGCCGCTGCGTTCTGCGACTGACCGCGCTCATAGGCGGCGTCCCGCTGCCGTGACGGTTCGTTCTCGCTGCCGACCGTTCGTCACAGGATGCCTCCGTGGAATAGGTCCTTCTCGGTGGTGTGCCGACCAGGCTTCCCGGTGCTCCGCGGTAACTGTAACAAGGCGGCGAAAGGGCGAACAGCGTTCTGGCCTTACGCGATGGCCACAGCCGTGAACGGTGCGGCGACGGAGACGACGGGCCGGGGCAGCCGGCGAATCGGAAGTGAGCCGGCGTTCGCGGGGAACCCGGGTCACGAAAGAATCTTGAGTTACGGTGAAATGGGATAATCTCCACCATTTACCGCTTATGCCAGAAAGCACCTCGACAACCTCACAACTACAACGAACTGGACGCCCTCCGGCGTCGGAAAGCCGGATCGAGCCTGCCCGAGCGCAATTCTAGCCGGGAGGTCTCTGAAGGGCTCATGAATCGAACTTTACTCGGGGATCAGCCGGCCGGGACCGATTCGATACAGGCCCTCGACTTTCCACGACCGGTCCGCCTGGAAGCCCTCCGATAATGCTTTGAGACGATAAATCATGCTCAGGCGGGCAGCTTGCTATCAGTCGTTGGTGGAAGTTCGTCGATGCGCGGGCAGGCGGGCGGTGAAGCACGCGCCGCCGCCCCCGCTCTCGGTGACGGCCACGGCGCCGCCGTGCAGGGCGACGATCTCCCGGACGATCGCCAGGCCGAGGCCCGACCCGCCCGCGTCCCTCGTGCGGGCCTCGTCGAGCCTGGTGAAACGGTCGAAGACGGCGTCGCGGTCCTCCACGGGAATGCCGGGCCCGTCGTCGCGCACCTCCAGCACGGCACCGTCCCCGTCCGCCCTCTCGGCGGCCACGCGGACCTGCACCGACGACGTCGCGTGCCGCACGGCGTTGTCCACCAGATTGACGATCATCCGCGCGAGGTGCGGGCGGGAGCCGCGCACCACCACGTCCGGCTGGACGTCCAGCTCGACGCGAATGCCCGCCCGCGGGCGCGGACGCAGCGACTCCTCCGCCGCCACCTGCCCGAGATCCACCTCGTCGGCCCTCGGCGGCGCCCCGGCGTCCAGCGCCGCCAGCAGCAGCAGGTCGGCGGCCAGCGACTGCAGCCGCCGCACGTCGCACAGCGCCTCGACGGCCGTCTCGCCGGCGGGGGCCAGCTCCAGACGGGTGCGCAGCGTCGCGATCGGGCTGCGCAGCTCGTGGGCCGCGTCGGCGACGAAGCGCCTGTGCTGCTCGACGGCCCTCTCCAGGCGGTCGAGGGTGGCGTTCACGGTGCGGGCGAGCGCCGCGACCTCGTCCCGCGCCGCCGGCACGGGTACGCGCCGGTGCAGGTCGCGCGCGGTGATGTCGGCCAGCCGGGCCCGTATGGCGGACACCGGCACCAGCGCCCGGCCCACGAAGAACCAGGTCATCGCGGCCACCAGAAGCAACAGGACCGGGATGCCGAAGACCAGCAGCCGGTTCAGCACGGCCAGCGCCTCACGCGCCGGGCCCAGCGAACTGCGTGCCATGACGGTCACCGGTCCCGCGCCGGTCTCCACGACGGTGCTGGCCGTCGTGTACGCCCCGGCGCCCCAGCCGGGGCCCGGGGCCTCGGCCGGGAGCCCGATATGGACGTCCGGGTCGGGCACCGTCCGCAGGGAGGCCTCGCTCGGCGCGCCGGACACGCCCTCCTTGGTGATCGTCAGCGCGGCGCCCTTCGCCGAGCCGGGAACACCGGGTGTCTTCGCGGGGCCGGGGGAACCGGCCGTCTTCGCAGGGCTGGGGGAGCCGGCCGTTTTCGCGGGGCCGGATGTACCGGCCGTCTTCGCGGGGCCGGATGTACCGGCCGTCTTCGCGGCGCCGGATGTACCGGCCGTTTCCGCCGGACCGGGCGATGCGGCTCTCTTCGCGTCGGACTCGGGGACCGCCGGCATGGGGGCGACGGCCAGGCGGCTCGCCGCCACCCCGGCCCGTTGCGCGGCCTCCGCGTTCGCGCTGCGCTCCAGGTCGGCGCGCAGGATCGTGGTCAGCGCGACGGCCGCCGCCGCGAGGGCGGCCGCGACGATGAGGGTCGCGGCCACGGTCGCGCGCAGCCGGACCGACCACCGCATCAGCGTCGCCCGTCGAGGCGGTAGCCGGCGCCCCGCACGGTGACCAGGGAAGAACGGCCGAACGGGGTGTCGACCTTGCGGCGCAGCGCGCTGATGTAGACCTCCACGATGCTCGGATCGCCCTCGTAGGCGAAGTCCCACGCCTGCCGCAGCAGCTCGGCCTTGGAGACCACCTCGCCGGGCCGCCGGGCGAGGCCGTGCAGCACCGCGAACTCCTTGGGAGTGAGGGCGATGTCCACCCCGGCGCGGCTGCACCGCATCCCGGCAGGATCGACCACCAGGTCGCCGACCGTCAGCGCGACCGGCCGCTCCCGGCCGCCCCGCCGCACCAGGGCACGCAGCCGGGCCAGCAGCACGACGTAGGAGAACGGCTTGGACAGGAAGTCGTCGGCCCCGTTGTCCAGCGCCTCGGCCTCGTCGTACTCGCCGTCCTTGGCCGTCAGCATCATGATCGGCGTCCAGTCGCCCCCGTCGCGCAGGCGCCGGCAGACCGCGTACCCGTTCAGCCGGGGCAGCATCACGTCGAGCACGATCGCGTCGTAGGCATTTTCGGCCGCCATCCACAGGCCCTCGGGCCCGTCGTGGGCGACGTCGACGGCGAAGCCCTCGTTCGCCAGGCCGTTCTTGACCAGGGCCGCCAGGCGGCGCTCGTCCTCGACCAGTAGCACGCGCATGGGTCAAGGGTGCCGGACGCCACCTGAAAGGCGGCTTAAGATCATTTCGGCCGGCTTCAGGGTGGCTTCAGGTGACCGTCGGCAGGGTCTTTCTCCGTCGGACCCGCGAGGCCGGCCCGCGAGGGGCCGGCCGGTCACTAGGAGAAGCTCATGATCGACAAGCGCCTGCGCGTGGTGCTGTCCGCCGGGGTGCTCGGGGTGGCCCTGGCCGCCACGCTCACCGCCGCCGCGAACGCCGACAACGCCTCCGGCGACGAGCCCGTGGTGCTCCATGCGACCCGCGTCTGCGGGCACACGATGACGCTGGTGCGCAAGGACGGCAAGGTCTACCTCGACGACGGCACGGGACTCAAGGAGCTGAAGCCCGGCGACGCGGCGCCCGCGGCGCCCGCGGTCCCCGCCCTGCCGCCGACCGGCCAGGCGCCCGAGACGGCCACCCCGCCCCACGGCGACGCGCCGGAGAAGGGCGCTCCGCCCGCCGGTGACGCGCCGGAGGGGGCGACCACGGCGCCGGTCGTGCCGGATGGCGGCGGCACGCCCCTGGCCACGCCCGACGCCACCAGGACGCTGACCACGGTTCCCGATGGCGAGAGCGTGCCGTCGGCCGCCCGGGCGCCGGAGCCCGGGGAGAAGGCCGAGATCCTCCGCGCGGAGAAGGACACCAGGGTGAGCGGGACGGCTCCGGACGGGGACGGGAAGGGCGCGGGCACGTTGACCTGCGCCGTGCCGGCCCAGGACCGGGAGGACCGGCAGGACGGCGGGGCCCGGGAGACGCGCCAGACCCATGAGGCCCGACAGGAAGAGCAGGCCGAGTAGGCCGACGACGGGCGAGGCGGCCGGCGGCTCGGCTCGGGGGCGTTCGCGGGCCGGTGACTTCAGCCTGGAGAGCCATGCCCGGTGAAGGCATGTGGTCACCGTGCCGACGGGTCGGGGGCTGGCTCAGGGGTGTTCGCGGGCCGGTGGCTTGAGCTGGAGCTCGTCCAGCAGGCTGCTGGTCGCCGCGGCGACCGCCTCGACGGCGCGCTCGAACGCCTCGGTGTTGCGCGCCGACGGGGCGCGGAACCCTGAGATCTTGCGGACGTACTGCAACGCGGCGGCCTTCACGTCGTCGTCGGTGACGTCACTGGTGTAGGGCTCGCGAAGTGTCTTGATGCTCCGGCACATGAAAGGACGGTACGTCATGGGCGCGGAGGGCGGGGGACCCCGTCCCAGGCGCAGGGGTGACCCCAGCGGGCGGGCGCGCACAGGACGGGCGTCGGCCTGGCCGCGTCGCCTGTGCTCCGTATGCCGGGAAACTCCCGGTAAAGCGGCGGTCGGCGGGCGTTATCCGCCGACGTCGGAGGGGATGGGCACTACATCTCTGACTGACGGAGGCCGCCATGGCGCAGAAGACGACCGCCGCCCCGAAGGACGCCGAGCGCGGACGCGCCGAGACCGGCCCCGAGGATTCCGCGCGCCCCGCCGCGCGGAAGGCGGAGCCCCGGCGAGGCGCCGTCCGGAGTGCCGCGTCGGGGCCGGGCGCCGTCCGGAGTGCCGCGTCGGGGTCAAGTGGCTCCCGGGGTGCGGCGTCGGGGTCGGGTGGTGCCCGGGGGGCCGCGGCGCGGGCGACCGGCGCCCGGGGCGCCGCGTCGGGGTCGGGCGGCGCCAAGGGGGAGGGGCCGCGGGACGAGGCCGCCGCGCCCGCGCGGCGCCATCGGGCCCCCGCTTCGCGGCCGGCGGTGACGCTGCCGCTGATCGGGCGGGTGGTCCTGCCGCCGCCGGACCGGCTGGCCTTCTACGCGGCGCTGGGCCTGCTCTCGGCCTTCAACATCATCGAATGGCCGCTGGCGCTGGTCATCGGATTGGGGCACTTCCTGGCGGAGCAGCGTCTTTCGCGCGTCCTGCGAGGCATAGGACAGGCGGCGGAGGCCGTCTAGAGTGAATGCCGCATTTCCGGTTGATGACCGTCAATGCCGATGAATATCGCTCATCGTCAATAGCGCGCAAATTTCCAACACGCCGATCATCGGCAACGGACCGCAAACCTGGCAACAAGTCTCGACAGGGGGCGGATATCGGCGTTCGGTGAATCGGTTGTGGTCCGTTCGGCTCGGGTACATGGTCCTCGCCCGCCGAAATAGGACAAAGGAGTCATATCAATGACTTTCAACCCTCTGGAACAGCAGGGAATCCCGCTGGACCGGCAACTGCGCAACTGGCGGGAACTCAACGTCCCCCAGCTCGACCCGGACCATTCCGATCCCTACGCCCGCTGCCGGGTCATCACCATGAACGGCATCGAGGTCGAAGCGATCATGTTCAGCCACCACTTCGCCCGGCACTGCCCCGATCTGGACGTGCGGCGGCAGCTCGCCGAGGTGCGCTACATCGAGCAGCAGCAGCAGAAGGCCGTGAACTGGCTGCTGCCCGGCCTGGCCTCGGTGCTGGAGACCACGATCGCCTACGAGCAGGTGGCCGTCGACCTGACCGCCTGGGTCGCCCGGATGGAGCCCGACCCCTACCTCAAGCAGGCGTTCGAGTTCGGCATGCTGGAGGACTTCGACCACCTGTACCGGTACGCCAACCTGTACGAGCTGATCGAGCACCGCAAAGCCGAGAAGATCGTGGACGCGCTGACCGAGGTCATGCCCGGGCGGCCCACGCCCCTGCACCACCGGCACCCGATCGACAACGTCCGCGACCACTACGACAAGGACACCGCGAGCCCGATCTCCAAGCTGCACACCCTGACGATCATGGCCGCCGAGCAGCAGACCATGAACTTCTACATGAACGTCGGGCCGGAGTACATGGAGGAGATCGCCCGCAGGCTCTACCAGGAGATCGGGCTCATCGAAGAAGAGCACGTCACCCACTACGAGTCGCTGCTCGATCCGAACGAGACCTGGTGGGAGATGCTGGTCAACCATGAGTACAACGAGTGCTACATGTACCACTCGTTCATGGAGACCGAGTCCGACGACCGGCTGAAGTCGATCTGGGAGCTGCATCTGGCCATGGAGCTGGAGCACCTGCGCATCGCCTGCGACCTGATGCGCCGCCACCAGGGCCGCGAGCCGGCCGAGATCCTGGCGCCGAGCTTCCCGGAGCCGGTGACCTTCGAGCCGAACAAGATCTACATTCGCGAGATCCTCGCCACGCAGATCGACCTCACCACGCTCGGGACGGGGTACGTGCGCGACGCGCACGAGCGGTTCCAGCGCTTCCAGGACCGGTTGCACGGCGGCGAGCCGGCGCCCAGCGACCAGGTGCTGGAGGAGACCACGGCGAAGTTCGGGCAGGACTACCGGATGGAGACCGAGGGCCCGCATCCCGTGCCCAGCATGCGCCGTCCCGCCCACTGACAGGGGACGGACAGGACCCGACCGGCGCCCGCGCGGCGCGGCACCGCCCGCCCGGCCTTCCAAGGACCGGGCGGGCGGTGGCGTGTGCGGTCGGCGGTCAGGTGTTCTTCTTGCCCATCGCCTGGCGGACCACGTCCCGGACGCGGTCGAACATGGCCGTCGGCGTTCCGACCAGGACGTTCTTGGTGGCCGACTCCACGCCCGGGTGCGGGTGCGTCGGGGCGAGCGCCTCGGCGGCCTTGACGCCGAGCGCCATCGCCCGCCGCTCGGCCGAGTTGGTCTCCCGGACGAGCTGGGCGAACTCGTAGCGCTCCTCGGCCCGGGCGTGCTCCTCGACGGCGATGCGCAGCTTCTGCAGGTGCGAGGGGAACGAGGGGTCGTCGGTCCCCCGCTCCTCCATGAGGGTGAGCAGTTGCTTGGCCTCGTTCTCCTCGCGCAGCCGCTCGTCGACGATGGCGTCGCCGCCGTCGAGCGCGCGCCTGGCGTAGGGGTGGACGACCTCCTCCTCGGCGGTCTCGTGGACGGCCAGCAGGCGCACCAGGTTCTGGAACGCCTCGGCCCGCGTCTCGCCGGTGGCCTGCTCCACCTCGTCGAACATGTCCCTGATCTCCGCGTGCTGGCGGATCAGCAGTCCCACCACGTCGCTCTCGTCCATCAGCTCAGGCATGGTCTTGCTCTTGGCCATTGCGGTTCCCCCCGTGTCGTCGCCGCGGTGGCTCGGTTCTCCGCGGTCGGCAATGAAGACCTTCCCCACCGCCGATGGCGACACGGACATCTACCGACAAGGGCCAGCAAAGAGGTCATATGCGGAGCGGAACTCCCTGGATGCCGGAACTCCCTCGATGCCGGAAGTCCCCGGATGCCGGAACGCCTCGGGTCCACCGGCAGGTGCGGGAGTACGGCCGGGGGCCGTACTCCCGCGAGGGACGCGGCTCAGCTCGCGGCGCAGGTGTATCCGGACGGCACCGAGGTGGTGCCGTCGGGACGGCCGCCCTGGAAGCCGAACGTCGTTCCGGCGCCCGGCCCGAGCGCGCCGTTGTAGGAGGCGTTGCGGGCGGTCACCGTCTGCCCGCTGGTGCTCACGGTCGCGCCCCACGACCCGGTGACGGTGTGGCCGGAGGGCAGGGTGAAGGTCACCGTCCATCCCTTGATGGCGGCGGTGCCGGTGTTGGTGACCGTGATCGGCTGGATGACGTAGCCGTTGCCCCACTGGCCCTGCGTGGTCGCCGTGACGCTGCATCCGCCGGTGCCGCCGCTTCCCGCCGTGGTGGTGAAGGTCACCAGGGCGGAGTCGCCGGAGAGGTTCCCCGCGCCGTCACGGGCCCGCACGTAGACCTGGTACCGCGTGCTCGCGCTCAGCCCGGTGAGGGTGATGGAGTTGGTGGTCGTCTGGCCGAGCCGCGGATCGGTGCTGCCCTGCTCGCGGTAGACGTCGTAGCCGGCCAGGCCGGAGCCGCCGGAGTCGGTCGAGGCGGTCCAGGTGAGCGTGGCGCCCGAGGAGGTCACGGCGGAGGCCGCCGGGGCGCCCGGCGTGCTCGGCGGCGTCGTGTCGGAGGGGTCGCCGCCGCCGAAGATCGACGCCTGCCTGGCCGTCTGCTTGATGCCGTTGGCGCCGTTGAAGATGCGCTGACCCCAGGACGTCAGTGCACTGGGGTTGAAGTTCGTGACCATGTCGAGGTACTCGACGCCGCCGCTGTTGCCGCTCCACGACCAGCCGAGGTAGCCGATGCCGCGCGACTGGGCCTGCGCCATGATCGTGTCCTCGTCGGGGTCGCCGTCGGAGTGCATGTTGCCGAACTCGCCGACGACCAGCGGCAGCCCGGCCGTCCGGAAGGCGTCGAAGTAGGCGTTGATCTCCGCGGCGGTGTCGAAGACCCCGTACATGTGGATGGAGAACACGGTGTTGCGCTGGGAGTCGGCGGCGGCCACGGTGGCGGCGGTGTCCCGCATGACGAACTGCCAGTCCTGGCCCCAGTTGGGCGCGTCCACCATGATCAGGTGCTGGAAGCCGCTGCCGCGCAGGCGGCTGATCGCATTCGAGGTCGCCTGGGTCCAGCCGCTGACGTTGTTGTTGCCGTACGGCTCGTTGCCGATGTTGAGGATGACGTAGTCCTCCTGGCCGACCAGGGCGCTCTTGACGCTGATCCAGTAGTCGACCGCCGCGTCGAGCGTGACGGCGCCGCTCTGCTCGCCGTAACCGGTGGTGTCGTGGTTCTCCAGGATGCAGATCAACCGGTTCGCCTTGCACTGCGCGATGACGTTCGCCACGTCGCTCGCGCCGTTGGCCGTCCAGCGCCCGCCGCTCAGCACGACGCGCACCGCGTTCGCGCCGAGGGACTTGATGCCCGCGAGCGAGGAGGTGGTCTGGCTCGCGTACCAGGTGTGCGCGTGGCTGACGCCCCGCAGGACGAAGGTGCCGCCGTTCGCCTCGACGATGTTCCTGCCGCTCACGTGCAGTCCGGCCGCGGCGCCCGCGGGCGGTGCGGCGGCGAGCATCGAGACCAGGAGCGCGAGCAGGGCGGCCGTCGCCGTCGCCGCCGTTCGGAGTCGCTTTCTCATCGATCGCCTTTCATGGGAGGCCATTAACCGGTTAAGTCGCACGGCGGACGCCGCTGAGTCCGACGGTCGGGGAGCGCTCTCATGGTGGGCGGGTCGCGTTCGGATGTACAGCATGGGGCGTGCGCCGGACGGCGCGGCGCGCCCGCGCCGGCCCCGGCGCGGGCGCGCGACCGTCCCGCGACATCGCAAGACGCCGGCACGGCGCCGCGCCGGGCTCGCGCCCCGGCGGTGGGGGGTGGGAGGCGGAGCTGAAACTTTCAGTTCGTCAGGGGCGCGCGCAGACCGTTCCGCCGGTCGGAGACGAGCGCACGACGGGCCGGTCTCCGGCCGGGGGAAGGAGGAGGGGAAGGGGGTCGGCCGGTCAGAGGAAGATGCTCTGCGGCACGGTCACCCCCAGGCTGGAGATCGGGCACAACCGGTCGAGCGCCGCGGCGATCTCGGGCACCACCTCCAGAGTGGCGCGCACCACCGGGTCGGTCACCTTCAGGTACGCCAAATGCCGGATGCCGTGCGCGACGACGTTCGCCACGGTCATGTCGTCAGGCGTGGGAGTGGCCGGCGCGCCTCCTCTCGCCACGCGCATGTAGGGCAACCGCACGGCGGGCAGGTGCGTCCACGGGTCCGGGCACACCGCGTACGTCAGCACGACCTCGCCGCTCGGCTCGTACCGCCAGCTCGTCGAGTGGACGGTCACGCTCAGCTGCTCGGCGCTCACCCCGGCGGCACGGCGGGCGGCCTGGTCGGGGTTCTCGCCGGGCAGAGGCGTGGTGACCAGCCGGCGGTAGGACCAGCCGCCGGAGGAATCCGCCCGCAATGCGAGGGTCTCGACCATCACCGTCGCCGTGGAAGTGCCGATCTCTTGTGTCAGCATGCGTTTCCAATCCCGTCATCGGCCCACCCGTGGGCGCCCCCCATCAGGGCTATTGCAACGAGTATGCAGGAGCGGTCACCACGCATCGCATCTTTGCTATTGCCGTAAGTGCCGCATATGTGCTGGCTTGGACTCGTGCATGAGGAGGCGAGTGCGATGCCGGAGAGACCGGGAGTGCTGGTGCTCATGGGATCGGGGGAGACGGCCCCGACCATGGTGGAGGTCCACCGTTCCGTGGTCGGCAGATTCGGCCGGGGACCCCGGGCCCTGTTGCTGGACACGCCCTACGCGTTCCAGGAGAACGCGGCCGACATCTCCGCCCGCGCCCGGCGTTACTTCGCCGACAGCGTCGGGGTGAAGGTGGAGGTCGCGTCGGGCTCGGGCGCGCTGATCGAGGCCGACTGGGTCTTCTCCGGGCCGGGCAGCCCGACCTACGCGCTCGATCATTGGCGGGGGACGGAGGTCGGCGCCGCCCTGAAGGCCCGGGTGGGCTCCCGCAGCGGCGCCACGGTGCTGGCCTCCGCGGCGGCGTGCACGGTGGGGGTGGCGGCCGTGCCCGTCTATGAGATCTACAAGGTGGGCGCCGAGCCGCACTGGCGTGACGGGGTCGACATCCTGTCGTCGCTGGGGCTGCCGGTCGTGGTGATCCCGCACTACGACAACACCGAGGGCGGCACGCACGACACGCGTTTCTGCTATCTGGGTGAGCGGCGGCTGTCGCAGATGGAGCGCGAGTTACCCGACGAGGTCGCGGTGCTCGGCATCGACGAGCACACGGCCGTCGAGATCGACCTGCGGGCCGAGACCGTCACGGTGCGCGGACGCGGCGCGCTGACCGTCCGCCGCCAGGGCGCGCAGACCGAGTTCCCCACCGGCAGCACCCTGGCACTGGCGGAGCTGCGCGAACTGGCCAAGGGCGTCTCGGGGTTCGTCCCCGCCGCGCCGGTCGCCCAGGCGTCCGAGGAGGAGTCCTCCAGCGCCACGCTGGCCGAGTCGGTGCAGCGGTGCGAGTCGCGGTTCGACGCCGCCGCCGCGTCCGGCGACGCCGGCGCGCTGAGCGAGGCCGTCCTGGAGCTGGAGGGCGAGATCACCCGGTGGGCCGCCGACACCGAGGAGGACGAGGGCGGAGTGGACCAGGCCCGCGCGGTGCTGCGCCACCTGGTCGCGCGGCTCGGCGGCCTGGCCGACCTGAGCTCCCCGCACGACCGGCTCGCGCCGTTGGTCGACCCGCTGGTCGCCCTGCGGGGAAGGCTGCGCAAGGAGGGGGCCTACGACACGGCCGACGCGGTGCGGGACGCGCTGGCCGAGGGGGGCGTCCTGGTCGAGGACACCCCGCAGGGCCCGCGGTGGACCCTGCGCTCCTGATCTCTCGGGGAGGCATGCCCGCCATTCGGGGGTTATTGAGTCGAATGTCCCATTCGATGGCGGGCACATCTTCCCTATGGCCAGAACGACGCAACCCCGTGACGTGGCCGTCGGTGACGCGGTCACCTGGAAGAGCCACGGATCCACCGCCTCAGGGACGGTCGAAGAGAAGATCACCGAACGCACCGAGCGAGCCGGCCGTGTCGTGGACGCCTCGGAGGAGGAGCCGCAGTACCTGGTGCGCAGCGACAAGAGCGGCAGGACCGCCGTCCACAAGGCGTCGGCCCTGCGGAAGAAGCGCTGAGATGGCGAAGGACGAGCACCGCGTCGCCGCGGAGTTCGGCGAGGCGGTCAACATGACGCCCAAGGAGATCGAGCGGTGGCTGGACACCCCGCAGTCCCAGGCCGCCGGGGACAAATCGGGCGGCGGGGAGTCCACCGGGCACGCCTCCGGCCGCCGCATCGCGGAGATCCTCCGCAAGAAGGCCGGGGACCTCTCCGAGGACGACTACGCCCACATGCGGAAGGTCACCGGCTACGTCCACCGCCACCTCGCGCAGCGCCCCTCCCACGACGTCCGGGACTCCCGATGGCGCCACTCGCTCATGAACTGGGGCCACGACCCGCTCAAGTGACCCCGTCCTGACCGGCGTTCCCGCGCCCTTCCACGACTAGGGCCGTTCGCGGCGGGCAGAGGGGAACCCGTGGTCGATGAGGGACTGGTGTTGCTGCTGGCGTGGAGCCAGCTGCTGGCGCTCCTGGGGCTGCTCGGGTACTTCCTGCTGCGGGGCAGGTCATGAGGCCCCCCGCGCCGCCGGGTCCCGTGCCGCGCCCGGGGAGGCGCCGACTCGCGCGCGCCCTCCCGCAGGCGGCGCTGCTCGCGGTCCTCGCCACCGCGTGCGTCAGCCCGGCCTGGGACGACCACGACTACGGGCTCAAGGCGGGCGCCACCGCCCAGGCCGCCGCGTCCAGCGTGGAGCTGGTGCGGCTCGCGGTCAGGGACCACGACCGGCTCACCACCCCGTACCTCAAGACGGTGCTCACCGAGGCGTCCGGCGACCTCGGCAGCGTGAACGACCAGTTCGGCGGGGTGCAGCCGCCCTCCGACGCCGCCGACCGGCTGCGCACGCGGGTCACCGACCTCACCTCGCAGGCGGAGGAGGAGGTCCAGGGCCTGCTCATCGAGGTCAGACGGGACGGGTTGCGCGACCCGCGCGGGGCCGACCGCAGGCTCGGGGAACTCGCCGGGCGGCTGCGGGAGATCGAGGAGGCCCACCGGTGAAGAAGCTGTTCGCCGTGACCCTGGGCATCCTGACCGCCTTCGGCGGGTTCGTCGACATCGGGGACCTGGTGGCCAACGCCCTGGTCGGCGCCCGGTTCGGCATGTCGCTGGCCTGGGTGGTGATCGTCGGCGTCATCGGCATCTGCCTGTTCGCCGAGATGTCCGGGCGCATCGCGGCCGCCTCCCAGCGCCCGGTCTTCGACCTGGTGCGCGAGCGGCTCGGCCCGCGCGCCGGCCTGGTCAACCTCGGCGCCTCCTTCTTCATCAACGTGCTGACGCTGGCCGCGGAGATCGGCGGCGCCTCGCTGGCGCTGGAACTGGCCACCGGCGTCAACTACCTGCTGTGGGTGCCCGGCGTGGCGCTGGTGGCCTGGCTGGTGATGTGGCGGGTCAAGTTCGAGACGATGGAGCGGATCTTCGGCCTGGCCGGGCTGGCGCTGGTCGTCTTCGCGGTGGGGCTGTGGCTGCTCGGCCCCGACTGGGGGCGGCTGGCCCACCAGGTGACCCACCCGCCGTCCGACGAGGGCGTGCCGACGTACTGGTACTACGCGATCGCGCTGCTCGGCGGGGCCATGACGCCCTACGAGGTGTTCTTCTTCTCCTCGGGCGGCGTCGAGGAGCGCTGGACGCGCAAGGACCTGGTCACCTCCCGGGCCAACGTCTTCGTCGGGTTCCCCCTCGGCGGCTTCCTGTCGCTGGCGATCGCCGGATGCGCGGCCACGGTGTTCCTGCCGGTGCACGCGCAGGTGGACACCCTGGGCCAGATGGTGCTGCCCGTCGGGCTCGGCCTCGGCCAGGTCGGGCTGGCGCTGGTCATCTTCGGGATCTTCGCGGCCACGTTCGGCGCGACGCTGGAGACGGCCCTGTCGTCGGGCTACACGCTCAGCCAGTACTTCGGCTGGCAGTGGGGCAAGTACGTGCGGCCGCGGCAGGCGTCGCGGTTCCACGCGGTGGTGCTGGTGGTGACGATCGTGGCGGCCGCCCTGGTGCTCACCACCGTGGACCCGATCAAGGTGACCGAGTACTCGCTGGTCTTCTCGGCCGCCGCGCTCCCGCTGACCTACCTGCCGGTGCTGATGATCAGCAACGATCCCGACTACATGGGCGACCAGGTCAACGGCCGGTTCTCCAACGCGCTCGGCACGGTCTACATGGTGCTGCTCGTCGTGGTCGCCGTGGCGGCGATCCCGCTGATGCTCGCGACGAAGGCGGGACAATGAGCCAGAAGGCCAGGACCCTGCACGCCCAGCTCCACCTGCTGGACCGCCAGGTGGTGCACGCCGGCGACGGCCGCCTGGTGTGCAAGGTGGACGACGTGGAGCTGGCGGCCGGTGAGGACGGCCGCCCGTACGCGACCGCGATCCTCAGCGGGCCGCTCGCGCTCGGGCCGAGGATCGGCGGCGTGGCCGGCCGGCTGATCGTCGCCACCACGGAGCTGTTCCGGCCGGAGGAGCGTCCGGCGCCGCAGCGCATCCCGATGGCGCTGGTGTCGGAGATCGGCAGCGCCGTCCAGGTGAGCGGGGATCCCCCGGAGGCGGCCCTCGAACGCTGGGTGCGCGAGCACCTCATCGCGCCCATTCCCGGCAGCGACGGCGGCGGCGAGGCGCAGGACGGCGGCGACGAGGAGCCGCCCGCCCCGCGTCCCTCCCCCGAGCCGGAGGACGGGCGTCGCATCCGCCTCGCGTCGCTCCTCGGCCGCCGGGTCCTCGACGCCGACGGCGCGCCGGTCGGGCAGGTGGCCGACGTCCAGCTCACCCAGGACGGCCCCCTGCTGGAAGGGGTGCAGAACGCCTTCCAGGTCTCCGGCCTCATCGTGGTCCCCCGGCACACCGGGCAGCTGTTCGGGTACGAGCGCGGCCCGGGGGGCCAGGCGCCGGCGCTGGTCAGGACGATCATCCGCCGCCTCCACCGGGGCAGCAGGTACGTCGCCTGGCCGCAACTGGCCTCGCCGCTCCCGGACGCCGGCCCGATACGGCTGTCCGCGCGCTTGGCGGAGCTGTCCTCCCTCGCCGAGCTCTACGAGCGGGACACCGCAGGGTGACGGTTTCGGTGCCCGATGCGGGGGCAGCCGAAGACCGATCCCGTACTCGAGGCAAGGAGAGCAGGATGCCGACCGCACGAGAGATCATGACCCCCCACGCCGAATGCGTGCTCGCGGACGAGACGGTCTTCGACGCGGCGGAGAAGATGGCCCGCCTCGACGTCGGCTCGCTCCCCATCTGCGGCGCCGACAACCGGCTGAAAGGCATGCTGACCGACCGCGACATCGTGGTCAAGGTGCTCGCCAAGGACAGGTCGCCCAAGGACTGCACGGCCGGCGAGCTGGCCCAGGGCGAGGCCGTCACCATCGGCGCCGACGACGACGCCAAGGAGATCCTCAGGACCATGGCCTCGCACCAGGTGCGCCGCCTGCCGGTCATCGACGGCCACGAGCTGGTCGGGATCGTCGCGCTGGCCGACGTCGCCCGCGCCCTGCCCGACTCGCCGGTGGGCGACCTGGTCGACGCGCTGACGGCCGACTGAGCGGCGCGGCCGGCCGGATGACCGGCCGCCGGCCCGCCCGGCGGGTGCCGGACGTGCGGAGAGCTCCGGCCCGGAGGCACTAGGCCGGAGCTTTCCGCAGGTCACGGCATTCCGGACGGCACCTTTCCCCGCGGTCCGCGTGAGTTCGGGACGAGCCGGTGTACGGGCTCGGCCGGTCAGGCCGGATCTTTCCCCGGTGCGGCGGCCTCTTCGCGGGGACGGACGACCGCGACGGGGCAGTGGGACCCGTGCAGGGCGCCGTGGCCGACCGAGCCCAGCACCGCCCCCCGGAACCCGCCGAGCCCGCGCGACCCGGCGACGAGCAGGTCGGCCTTCTCCGAGGCCTCCACCAGGGCGGGGGTCGGATGCCCGCACACGGCCGACTCCGCCACCGGCACCTCGGGGTAGCGCTCCCGCCACGGCGCGAGCCACTGCCTGAGGCGCTGCGTCCCGGACTCGAAGACGTCCCGCATCACGTCGGTGTAGCCGGCCGCGAGCGGCGAGAACACCGGAACCGCCCAGGCGTACACCGCGTGGACGCGCGCCTCGCGCCGCCGCGCCTGCTCGAAGGCGAACTCCAGGGCGGCCTCGGAGTGCGGCGACCCGTCGACGCCCACGGCGATCTCGCCGAACCGCTCGCGCGGCAGGTCGCGGACGACCACGACCGGTCCGGCGGCGTGGCCGGCGAGGGCGACGCCCACCGATCCGACCATGAGCCCGGTGAAGCCGCCCATGCCGCGGCTGCCGAGCACGATGGCGTCGGCCCGGCCCGACTCGTCCAGCAGCCGCTCCACGACGGCGCCGGTGACCAGCTCGGTGGTCACGGCGAGGCCGGGCGCCCGTTCTCCGGCCCGCTCGGCGGCCTTCGCCAGCACGCCCTCGCAGTAGTCGGTGAGCGACTGGTCGAACCCCTCCACGCGGTGGAAGGGGTACTCGTTGGCCCACGGCTCGCGGACGTGCACGATGCGCAGGGCGCCCCCCGCGCGCGCGGCGTCGTCGGCCGCCCAGTCGACCGCTGCGAGGGCGGAGGGGGAACCGTCGACCGCGACGGTGACAAGCCCGAACATGTTCTTCTCCTTCGTCGTGCCGGACGACCCGGCCGGTCCGCGCCGCTGCCCGTCTTTCGCCGGGTCACCGGGACCCGGCCCGCCGGGACATCCGCGTGGCACTGTCATCCTCGTCCCAGGCGAGCCCGCCCACCACGTCCACCACGCCGGTGACCCGCGCGATGGCCCGGCCGGGCGGGTCACCCGTGCCCGCCGTGCGCCCGGGACGCGGCGGCACCCGGGACGCGGCGGAACGCGGGACGCGGCGGAACGCGGCGCCGCCCGGACGCGGCGGGCACATGGGCCTTTCGGCCCCAAGGGCTGGGACCACTGCCCCGGGTACCCGGCCCCGCCAGGGGGAGGACGACAGTGGGGCGAACGCCGCCGTTCCCGGCCGCCGGAGCACCGGCGTGCCGAAGGGAGGGAGAGCCATGGACACTCGCACGCCGGCCGGCACCGTGGCGGAGGCGGTCAGGGCCGCGGTGGAGGCGGCCGTCCACGCGCCGTCGGTGCACAACACCCAGCCGTGGTCCTTCACCGTGACGGGCGAGGAGATCAGCCTGCGGGCCGACCGCGACAGGCTCCTGCCGGTCGCCGACCCGGCGGGCCGCCAGATGCTGATCAGCTGCGGCGCCGCGCTGCTGGACGTGCGGATCGCGCTGCACGCCCTCGGTTACACCCCCGAGGTGCGGCTCCTGCCCGACCCGGACCGTCCCTCCCTGCTGGCCAGGGTGCGGCCGCGGCCGGGCCCGGCGCCCGACGAGGCGGCCCGCGCGTTGTACGGGCAGGTCGAACGGCGCCGCACGCACCGGGGCGGGTTCACCGAGGAGGCGGTGCCCGAGGCTTTGGCGGACGCGCTGGTGCGCGAGGCGGGCATGGAGGGCGCGCGGCTCACGCCGGTCCGGTCGGGGCCCGCCGTCCGCCTGCTCGGCGCCATCACCAACGCGGCCCAGGAGGCGCAGTCGCAGGACCGCCTGTTCACCCTGGAGCTGATCCGCTGGAGCCGGCCCCCGGGGAGCACCCGGCGCGACGGGGTGGTGGCGGAGGCGTACCCGAGCACGCCGCCGCACACGCATCCGCAGCGGTTCGCGCAGCGTGACTACGCCCACGGCCACGGGTGGGGCGGCGAGGCCGGCGATCCGGCGGCGAACGCCACGGGGCTGGTCGCCGTGCTCACCACGGCGGGCGACACCCCCGAGGACTGGCTGGCCGCCGGTCAGGCGCTGCAGCGTGTCCTGCTGCACGCCTCGGCCCACGGGGTCCACGCCGCCTTCCACACCCAGGCGCTGGAGATGCCCGAGTTGCGGGAGTTCCTGCGCCACCAGGTGTGCTCGGGAGAGCACCCTCAGATGATCATGAGGCTGGGCCGCGTCCCCCGGGAAGGCGTCAGCGTCCGCCGCCCGGCCGCCGAGATGGTCGAGGAACGCTGAACCCGGCGGCCGGGTGTCGTCCCCTGGTCGCCGGACCGGCGGTCGGACCACCCGCCGAGCCCGGCGGCCGGAGAGGCGCCGAGCCCGGCGGCCGGAGAGGGGCCGAGCCCGTCGTTCTCGCCGCCGCCGGATCGCCGGCCGCGGTGGGGTGCGAACGCGTCGTACCCGGAGGCGGCCGTGGAGGAAACGGGGGTCAGGGCAGGTTCCAGGCCGTGGCGAACGCCTCGATCTCGGCCTCCATGAGGGTGGCGGGCCGGTGCCCCATGCCGTCGAACTGACCCTGGACCTCCAGGCTCACGACGCCGTGCAGGCGGGACCAGACGACGACGGCCCCGGCCAGCGCGGTGGCGGGGTCGCCCTCGGGGGCGTGCGCCCGCACCCATGCGGCGACCGGCGCGTTCTCGGCGGCCCACCGCTCCATCTGGGCCGTGAGCCCCTCGGCCTCCGGCGGGCGGACCCCGTGCGCGACCACGGCGAGGAAGGGGCCGAGCGCGGCCCTGGCCCGGTCGAGCGTCTCGGGCGGGGCGGCGTAGTCGGGGGACGGCGTCCCGGCGAGCAGGTGGTACAGGTGCGGCGCGGTCACGGCCCACTCGCGGTAGGCGGCGGCCAGAGCGTGCAGGCGTTCGCGGGGGGACCGCCCGGCCGCCGCGCCGGCCGCCGCCCGCACCGCCGCCGCGGCCGAGTCGTAACCGTCGCTGATCAGCTCGGTCAGCAGGTCGTCGCGGTTGCGGAAGTACTTGTAGAGCGCGGGGCCTGTGACGCCGAGCTGCTTGGCCACTGCATTCAGGCTGAGCGCCGCCGCTCCGCCGGACGCGATCTGGACGAGGGCGGCCTGTTTGATCTCGGCGCGCACCTGGTCCCGGTAGCGCTGCCGCGGTGTGCCGTCGCGGACCGCCATGCGAATCACCCTCTCGACGCCGTCGGCATGCTCGCGCTCGTTATATGCCGTAACCAACGATAGAGGATTGTGCCGCAGGCGCCGGTGCCCGCCTCAGGCTCCCGGCCCCCGCGCCCCGTCCGGGAGGTCGCGTCCGGCGATGACCAGGGTGTCGATGGCGTCCCGCACGCCGTCGTCGGTGGGCACCGGACGGCGGACGCGGCCGGCGCGCACGACGGCCAGCGGCGCCAGCGACGCGACGACCGACTCGGGCGTGTAGAGGACGGCGGCGTCGCGCGGGCCGCCCACGCCCTCCTCGAGGTTGGTGACGTCGTGTCCGACGATCAGCAGGCGGCCGCCGGGCGCCACCGCGCCCGCGGCCCTGCTGAGCACGGGAGCCAGGTCGTCCGGCGGCAGGTGCAGGTAGGCGATGAGCACCAGGTCGTAGGCCATGGGCTCGGGACGGTACTCGCACAGGTCGGCCATCACCCACTCGACGGCCACCTCGCGCTCGCCGGCCATCCGCCGGGCCTTGGCCAGCCCCGCGGCGGAGAAGTCGACGCCGGTCATCCGCCATCCGCGTTCGGCGAGCCACACGGCATTGCGGCCCTCGCCGGCGCCGAGGTCCAGGCCGCGGCCGGGGCGCAGACCGGAGAGGTGCTCGACCACGAAACGGTTGGGCTCGGCGGTCCAGAGCAACCCGCTCGCCTCGTAGCGGCGGTCCCACTCCGCGTTCTTCATGCGCCACCTCCGGGGGCGATCATATGCCCGGCGGGGCCGCCCGGCCTCCGGCGCCGCACGGCGGTCACTCCTCGCCCGAGAAGCGCTCCCAGGCGGACTGCCGGGTCATGCCGAGCGCCGCTCCGATGCTCGCCCAGGTGACCTTGCGTTCGCGCAGGCGCAGCACCCAGTCGCGAAGGTTCTCCTCGACCTGCTTGCCGACGGCGGCGACGCGGGGCAGGTGCTCGAGGATCTGCTGGTCCGTCATGGCATCCCACGCCGGGATGCGCGGCTCCCCGGGCTCGTCGACCGTCTCGATGATCGTGAGGCACAGGCCCACGCATTCGTCGCAGATGAAGACGCCCGCGCCCGCGACGATCCGTGTGACCTCGGCGCGGCCCTTGCCGCAGAACGAGCACCGCACCGTCGGCGTCGTGTCGATGATCGTGGCCATCGCCGATCCTCCCGCCCTCGTGTCAGGCATCTCCTGACGGATATCGAGGAACGTATCGCGTCAGGCGATTCCTGACAAGGAGCGGACGGCAGAGATCAGAACGCGGGCGGCGAAAAATCAGAGAAGAAATCTCGCGGCCCGTGTCGATGCGCGGTGGCCCCGCTCGACGCCCGGGTGAGAGCGGAACACCGCACCGCGACACACCGCACACGGAAGGACTCCCATCATGGCCGCCACCCCCCTCACCCCCGGCACCGCCGCCACCGCCCGCCCCCGCGTCCTGCGCAGGGTCCTGTGGGCCTTCCAGGTCCTCTTCGGGCTGTTCCTGATCGTGGCCTCGGCGCTGCCGAAGTTCGCCGGCCAGAAGGACGCGGTGGAGACCTTCGCCCAGATCGGCTGGGGCCAGTGGTTCCGGTACGTGACCGGCGCCGTCGAGCTGGCCGGCGGCGTCGGGCTGCTGGTCCCCCGCCTGGCCGGGGCGGCCGCGACCGGGCTCGTCGGCCTGATGATCGGCGCGGCCCTGACCCAGATCCTGGTCATCGACCCCGTCTGGGCGCTGATGCCGATCGGCATGGGCGTGGTGTTCGCGCTGATCGCCTGGGACCGCCGGGAGCAGACCCGCGAGCTGGTCCGCTCCCTCACGCGCTGACCCGCCACCGGCCGGCGCCGCGCGCTCGACCGGCCGTGCCGGAGCCGGCCGGTCGAGGGCGTGGGTCAGGCCGACGCGGCCCGAGGTCGTCGGATGTGGTCCGGGGGGCCGTGGTCAGCCGGAGCAGCCCAGGCGCTGGGTGCTCAGCGCGATGTCGTCGAGCCACACCTCGTACGACCCCGGGGACGGGTTCGCCTGGTAGAGCTGCCAGCCGAGCTTGACGGTGTCGAAGCGGGGGAAGACGAAGTCCACGTCGTTGCCCCCGTGCTCGTGAGTGGAGGCGCTCAGCTCGGGCCGCGGCACCCCGTCGAACCAGGTCGAGATGCGGTTGTCGGTGGCGTCCATCCGCCACTCCACGCACTGCCACACGCCCGCGCGGGACGGGGCGGTCTCGCGCCAGTTCGTCCAGTCGCCGGTGGGGCCGCCGTCGGCGCCGACTCCCCAGAGCGCGGTGCCGCCGCCGACCACGGGGACGTACTGGCCGCCGAGCGGGCGGACGACCTCGGGGCCGGCGCCGGTCGTCTCGATGAGGGTGTAGTGCGCCCAGTCGGGCGCCACGGGGAACGCCTTCACGCGCAGCCGCACCCGGCCGTAGAAGCCGTTCCCCGGCGGGGCGAAGTCGTCCACCTTCAGGAAGGCCCGCCCGTTGCCCTCGGTGCGCACGTGCAGCGCCTTCTGCCCGGCCCGTCCGCCGGGAACGTGTTCGACGGTGAGGGCGCCGTGCTTGGTGTCGACGCCCCACGCGAGGCTGGCGGCGCCGCCGATGGGCAGGTTCTGGAAGTCCTCGCAGAACAGCAGGGTCTTGCCGGCGCAGGTTCCGGGCCCCCACCGCCCGGCGCTCTGGACGGCGCCCTGACCGGCGCTCTGACCGGCATCGCGGCCGGGTCCGGAGGCCTCGGCGACCGGCGTGGCCGTCAGGGGAAGCAGCATGGCCAGGGAGGCCATGGATAACCATTTCCGCACGACGTGCTCCTTCGCGACAGATGATCCGAACGTAAGCTACGGGAAATGGGAGCGCTCCCATAGAGATGGCGGCCTCCCGGAAAGGCACGAGGGCCGCCCCGCCCGGATGCCCCGCATGGGACGCCAGGTCGGAGCGGCCCTCGACGCCGCCGGCGCTCAGGCGCCCGGCTCGGCCACCGTGAACGTTGCATGCAGGTGGCGCGTGTGGTCCACCTCGCGGACCGGCCCGGTCAGCGTGACCGCCGCGACGAGGCGCGGGTCGGTGCTGGAGGCGGCCAGCCGCAGTTCCAGCTCTCCGGGCTCGACGATCCGCCGGCCCTGGCGGCCGGTGAAGGAGGCCAGGTCGGCGGGCACGGTCACCCGCACGCGGCTCGCCTCCCCCGGCGCGAGCGGCACCCGGGCGTATCCGATCAGGCGCTGGACCGGCTGCACCACCGTGGCGACGGGGTCGTGCAGGTAGAGCTGTACCACCTCGGTGCCCTCGCGGTCGCCGGCGTTGCGCACGGTGAATTCCAGGGTCACCTCGCCGTCCGTCCCGATGCGCGCGCCGTCTCCGGACAGGTCCGACCACTCGAACGTCGTGTACGACAGGCCGTGGCCGAAGCCGAACGCGGGCGTCGGGTCGATGTTGGACACCTCGGTGGCGTGCGCGAGCCGCGCCGACAGGTAGGTGGAGGGGTGCACGCCCGGCCGGCGCGGGATGCTCACCGGCAGGCGGCCCGACGGGTTAATCCGCCCGCTGAGCACCCCGGCGATCGCGGAGGTGCCCTCCTGGCCCGGGAAGAACGACTGGACGATCGCCGCGGCCCCCTCCACGGCTCCGCCCAGCGCGTACGGCCGGCCGGCCAGCAGGGTGGTGACGACCGGCCTCCCCGTGGCGATCAGGGCGTCGAGCAGTTGCTGCTGGACGCCGGGCAGCGCCGCGGACTCGGCGTCGCACCCCTCGCCGCTGGTGCCCCGGCCGAACAGGCCGGCCCGGTCGCCGAGCGCCGCCACCACGACGTCGGCGCCGCGCGCCAGCTCGACCGCCTCGGCGAAGCCGCCGGTGTCCGGCCCGTCCACGGTTGCGCCGGGCGCGGTGACGATCTCGGCGCCGGGGAACTCGGCGGCCAGCGCCTCGCGCAGCGTGGGCAGCCCGATGCCGGTGGGCACGTCGGGGTGGTGGACCAGGACGTGCAGGGGGAAGGAGTAGCAGCCGAGGACGGCCAGCGGGTCGTCGGCGTTGGGCCCGACGACCGCGATCCTCTCCGGCCGCCGCAGCGGCAGCGTCCCGTCGTTGCCCAGCAGGACGATGGCCTGCTCGGCGATGCGCCGCGCGATGTCCCGGTTGGCCGGCGAGTCCAGGTCGATCGACCCGCGCAGCGCCTCGGCGTCGCTCAGGTCGGCCCCCGCGAGCCCGGGCGGCACCGGGTTCCATCCGGGGTCGAGCAGGCCGAGCCGCGCCTTCTGCACCAGCACGCGGCGCAGCGCCCGGTCGATCAGCGCCTCGGGGACCCGCCCGGCCGCGATCGCCTCCACCAGGGGCCGCCCGAAGGTCTTGACGGTCGGGAGCTCCACGTCCACGCCGGCGGCCAGGGCGGTGCCCGCGGCCTCGGCCCAGTCGCCCGCCATGCCGTGCAGCGTCTTGAGGAAGGCGATGCCGAAGTAGTCGGCGACGACCGTGCCCTCGAACCCCCAGGTGTCGCGCAGCAGGGTCGTCAGCAGCCACTCGTCGGCGACGGCGGGCATCCCGTCGGTGTCGGTGTAGGCGTGCATGACCGAGCGGACGCCGCTCTCGCGCACGGCCATCTCGAACGGCACCAGGATGACATCGGCGCGCTCGCGGGGGCCCATCGCCACCGGGGCCAGGTTGCGGCCGGCCACCGAGGCGGAGTATCCGGCGAAGTGCTTGAGCGTGGCGATGATGCCCGCCGACTCGAGGCCCTGGATGTAGGCGGTGGCGATGGTGCCGACCAGGTAGGGGTCTTCCCCGATGGTCTCCTCGACGCGCCCCCAGCGGGCGTCGCGCACCACGTCCAGCACGGGGGCAAGGCCCTGGTGGACGCCGACGGACCGCATGTCGCCGCCGATGGCGCCCGCCATCCGCCGGACCAGCGCGGGGTCGAACGTGGCGCCCCACGACAGCGGCACCGGGTAGGCGGTGGCGCCCCAGGTGGCGAAGCCGGCCAGGCACTCCTCGTGGGCCAGGGCGGGGATGGCGAACCGGTTGGCGCCGGTGATGCGCTGCTGGGTCCTCAGCAGGGACAGCGCGCCGACGGCCGGGTCGACCGGTGCCGTGCCGAAGGGCCGTGTCAGCTGTCCGAGGCCGTTGGGCAGCAGGACGTCCAGGTCGATGGCGTCGTCCATCTCGTGCTGGTGCGGCGCGACCTCCCCGCCCTCGCGGGACGCGCCGACCCAGACACCGAAGAGCTGCGCGACCTTCTCCTCGACGGTCATCTCCGCGATCAGGGCCTCGACACGGGTCTCGGCGTCCTGAGCGGGGTCCTGCCAGAGGGGGGTGGCGGGGTCTGTCTCAACGGACACGATTGGGGTCACTTTCCTCCGACGCCCCTCAGCCCCTTTGCCGGGGCACGACGGGCGAACAGATACACGAGAAGGATGGGGACCATGCAGAGCATCACCGTGGCCGGCGGTCCGTCTTGATCAGACGGAGGCGATCGGGAGGAAAGTCGCCTCGGGGGGCGCCATCGACGGCCATGGCCTCCTACGGCTCCGGCGTGATGCCACGCATCACCCCGGACGGCACGAGTCCGGAGACCGGCAGCGCGAACGGCTCATACGAACCTTTCCGAAAAGTTTCGAGTCCGTTTCCGAAACGTGTCGGCTACGTGGACAGTAAGGGGCGGTGGACATCGAGATCAACGGTCGGGAGGCAGAGCTGCCAAACCGTTATTCGCCGCAGAAGTATAGGCATCGGAACGTCGCTGATGACACCTCTGATGCTCACAGAAGTGCGCTGAGACGACGAGCGAAGGACGGCGCCGCCGTCCGAAAGTTTCAGAGACGCGCGGAAACCGGGCGCCGGACACGGGTCGAGCGCGTCGACAGCCGATCGAGAGACGCCCCGCCTGGCGAGGTCCAGGGAACGACCGGGTGCGAGTGTGCGTCACTCCGATCGAGGAGCACTCGATCGGCTCTGCCGCATGTCACCCGCTCTCGGTGACCCATGCGGGCGGCGATGGCCCGACGGGATGGCGCAGCGGCAGGCGGGTTCGCGGCATGCGGCGAGATTTCTCCAGCGGCTGTGCCGAGTGGCGTGCTAGAGGTTCAGGGTTAACACGATCACGCTTTTAATTGACGGATGGGAGGCTTTTTGCGAATCTCTCGTTCTCCATTTGCCCGTGGTTTTTTCGTGGCCTTTGTCCTACCATGAGCGCGTGGCCGTGATCGGTAAGCGTATTCGCCGTGTTCGTCGACGCCGTGAAATGGGTTCCGTCATACTCCCCCCGCTGGGACAGGTGGCGGACTCGCCCACTGGCACCCCCTCTCACCAGGCACAACGCGCCCCTGATCCCATTCCGGTGAGCGTCGTGTCCGAGTCGTCTTTCACCGTCCGGGGCCACGGAGTGCACAGTGTCTTCGAGGAGAGCCTGCGCGCGATAAAGCGAATGCCGGATTTCCGGAGGGTTTCCGGATTGCGTGCCTGCCGTAAAGACGTGGTCCTTCACGTGCACACCATGGGCCCGTTCGCGGCGCTGCGGATGATGGTTCATCGCGGTCCGGCGCTCATCAGCGCCCACGTCACCCCCGAGACGCTCATCGGCAGCATCAAGGGCGCCCACCTCGTACGCGGACTGGTCGAGCGCTACATGCGCGGCGTGTTCGACCTGGCCACGATCGTGCTGTCGGTCAGCAAGGCCACGACCGCGGAGCTGGAGCGGCTCGGCGTGCGAGGTCCGATCGTCCTGATGAGCAACGCCATCGACGAGGCCC
This sequence comes from Sphaerisporangium rhizosphaerae, assembly GCF_042665155.1. Classification (NCBI taxonomy): domain Bacteria; kingdom Bacillati; phylum Actinomycetota; class Actinomycetes; order Streptosporangiales; family Streptosporangiaceae; genus Sphaerisporangium; species Sphaerisporangium rhizosphaerae. The sequence continues at coordinate 112,250 of NZ_JBHTCG010000026.1, forward strand.
GCGTCCGCCCGCTGGTCGCCCGCCGCGAGGAACTGAGGCGAGGGTTCGGCTGGGACGGCCGCATGGTCGTGCTCGGCGTCGGGCAGGTGCAGCCGAGGAAGGGCGTGGAGGAGTTCGTGGCCTGCGCCCGCGCCCTGCCGCACGTGCGGTTCGTCTGGGTGGGCGGCATGCAGTTCGGCATGCTGTCCGAGGCCCGGCACGACCTGACGCGCCTGCGCGAGACCGCCCCCGGCAACGTGACGTTCACCGGCCTGGTCCCCCGGGAGGAGGTCTTCGCGTACTGCGCGGCGGCCGATGTGTTCTTCCTGCCGTCCAAGCACGAGACCTTCGGACTGGCCACGCTGGAGGCCGCCACCGCCGCGCTGCCCGTGGTGGTGCCGGACCTGCCGTGCTACCGCGACTGGCTGAAGGACGCCTACCTGCACGCGCGGACGGTGCCGGAGTTCGCCGAGCTGCTCGGCGGCCTGGAGGACCCCGAGGTGCGCGCCACCTGGGCCGGGCTCGCCTCCGCGGCGGCCGCCGCCTACGATTCCCGGACGCTCGTGGACGGCCTGCGCGACGCCTACCTCCTGGCCGCCGCCCGTCACCGCGGCCGGCCGGCCTCGGCGCCGGACAGGTAGCGGCGCAGGCTCCTCGCCTCCCCGGCGAGCATCCCCGGGTCGTCGCCGGGCACGAACTCCAGCAGGGCGGACATCGGCCGGCCCGTCGAGGCGAGCAGGCCCGCGACCTCCCGCCACAGCGCCGCCCGGTGGTCCAGCGGCCACCGCTCCCGCGGCGTCGGCCACCAGCTGAACACGTGCACCGCGTCCACGCGGTCGAGCACGGCGCGCAGCCCGTCCAGCGCCCGCTCGTCGGGCATCCCGTTGGGCGGCTGCCAGTACGTGCGCAGCCCCGGGACCTCGTCCAGCATCGCCCTGGCCGAGCCGGCGTCGTCGGTGAGCGTGCCCGAGTGGTACTCGGTGGCGACGGTGAGGTCACCGGCGCTGTCGACGCACCGCTTCAGCGCGTCCAGCGTCCTGCGGCGTCCGGCCGGCCCGGCGTCCGCCGAGGCCCGGTCGCCGGCCCACACCCGCACGCGCCGGGCGCCGAGGGCGCGGGCCGCGGCCAGCACCCGCCGCCACACCCGCCGGTCCTCCCGCGGGTCGGCGATGGCGCCCGCGCGGTAGTACGACCCGAGGGACGGCACCTCCAGGCCGGCGGCGCGGGTGGCCTCGGCCACGCGGGCCGCCTCCGCCTCGTCGCCGAGCGGGATGTGGGCGTCCTGGCCCCATTCGATCTGGGCGAGCCCGGCCCGCGCGGCCAGCGTGATGACGCGGTCGGCGGACAGCGCCCGGTAGGTGACGCTGCACACCCCCGCCGTGAGCGGCGGCCCGCCGCCGCTCATGCCGCCACCCGCCCGGCGGGCAGCAGGGGGGCGACGACGAAGCGCGTGGTGGCCCACCCGGCGTACAGCAGGGGCGAGCACAGCACCAGGCCGCCGGCGACCGGCCTGGCCAGCACGACGGCCGCCGCCAGGGCGAGCACGGCGACCGAGGCGGCGGCGAGGTACCAGCGCCGCGCCACCAGGTACAGGCACGGCAGGACGGCGTCGCGCGTGCGCGCGAACCGGCCGGGCGGCGGCTCGGCCGCCAGCACCAGCACGGCGACGACGGCCGCCATGACCAGGACGGCCGCGGTCACGAAGAACGGCACGAGCGCCGGGCTCCACGGCGTGCCCGCGACCGCGGCGACGTCCACGGCCAGCACGCCGACGGCGGCGAGCCCGGCCGTCCAGGCGGCCAGCGCCGTGGGCGCCGCCCGGCGGTAGGTGCGCCAGAACGTGCCGGCCACCCGCGCGGACCCCTCGCCGATCCCGGCGAAGCAGCCGAACGCCCCGGCCAGCGCCGGCGCGCACACCGGCGACAGCATGGCGAACAACGGCCAGGACGCGAACGGGTCGCCTACCAGCGCCAGCGCGATGACCAGCGGCGCGCAGGCGACGGCCAGCAGGAGGTTGGTCATCAGCGCGGTGTACACGCCGGCGAACACCGTGTCGTAGGTGGCCTGCCGGGCCGGCCGTAGCAGCCTGCGCATCGTGCTCACCCCTTCAGCCCGCTCGTGGCGATGCCGCGGATGAAGTAGCGCTGCCCGAACAGGAAGAGCACCAGGATGGGCAGCACCGACAGCACCGCGCCCGTCATGATCATCGCGTACTCCGACTCGTACTGGCCGACGAACGAGCGCAGGCCGAGCTGCACGGTCCACAGCTCGTTGCTGGTCAGGTAGATGAACGGCCCCATGTAGTCGTTCCAGGTGGTGACGAAGGTGAGCAGGGCCAGGCTGGCGAGCGCCGGCTTGGACAGCGGCAGCATGACGCGCCGGTAGATGCCGTACTCGCTCAGCCCGTCGATGCGCGCGGCCTCGCACAGCTCGTCGGGGATCGAGGTGTAGTACTGGCGCATCAGGAAGACGCCGAACGCGCCGAACGCCTGGATCAGGATGATCGACCAGTAGGTGTCGGTCAGCTCGGCCCGCCGCATCATGATGTACTGCGGCACCATGTAGGCCTGCCACGGCACGGCGATGGTCGCGATGTAGGCCAGGAAGAGCGCGTCGCGGCCGGGGAAGCGCACCTTGGCGAAGCCGTAGGCGGCGAAGCTGCCGGTCAGCACCTGCAGGACGGTGATGGCGGCCGACAGCAGCACCGAGTTGCCGAGGTAGGTCAGCATCGGGACGCGGTCCCAGATCTCGGCGAAGTTCGACCAGCGCGGCTCGCGGGGGATCCACTCGAGCGGGATGGTGAACACCTCGTTGTCGCGCTTCAGCGACGCCGACACCATCAACCCGAACGGGACGAGCACCAGCAGCGCCACGGCGGCGAGGGCGGCGTACGCCAGCGCCGCGCGCAGCGGGCCGGGCCGCGCGCCGTCGCCGGCCGTGCGCGCCGGTCGCCGCGCGGCGCCGTCGTCCGCCCCGGGCCGATCGGGCGCGGCCGTCGCCGTGGGGAGGCCGTCCGGCAGGGTCATCGCACTCGCCTCCGCTCGTTGAACCGGAACTGGACCACGGTCACGGTGAGCACGATCGCGAAGAGCACGAGCGCGATGGCCGAGGAGTACCCGAAGTGGCCCTCGACGATCCCCTCCCGGTACACCAGCTGCGACAGCACCAGCGTGCTGCGTCCCGGCCCGCCCTTGGTCATCACCACGATCAGGTCCAGCACCTTGAAGCTCTGGATCGTCAGCATGACCAGGACGAAGAACGTCGTGGGCCGCAGGCACGGCAGGGTGATGCTCCAGAAGCGGTGCCAGGCGTTCGCCCCGTCGACCTTGGCGGCCTCGTGGTACTCCACCGGGATCGTCTGCAGCCCCGCCAGGTAGAGCACCATGTAGTAGCCCATGTCCCGCCACACGCTGGTGGCGATCACGGCGGGCATCGCCCAGGTGGTGCTGGCCACCCACCGGGGCGGCTCGGCCACGCCCAGCGCCTGGAGGAGCTGGTTGACCGGGCCCGCGTCCGGGCTGAACAGCATGTTCCACACGACCGCGACGGCGACCAGCGAGGTGATGTAGGGCAGGAACGCCACGGTGCGGAAGAACCGCGTCCCGCGCACCTTGCTGTTCAGCGCCAGCGCCATCGCCAGCGCCGCCACCAGCGTCAGCGGGATGTGGCCGGCGGCGTAGTACAGGGTGTTCAGCAGGGCCACCCGCACGGTCTGGTCGCCGAGCAGCCGCCGGAAGTTCGACAGCCCCACCCACTCGGGCGCGCCGTAGGAGTCCCAGTCCATGAAGGCGAGCGCGAACGCCGCCAGCACCGGCACCAGCGTGAACACGGCGAAGCCGATGAAGTTGGGCAGGATGAAGCTCCACCCCACCACCGTGCCCCGCCAGGGCCGTCGCCGGGCGGCCGCCGGCCCTGGCGGGTCGTGCGGCGCCACGGGCGGGGGCCGCGTCGTTGCGTGGATCATTGCGGTCCTTCGTGCGGGTCCGGCGGGCACATCGGAGGGTGACCGGAGGCCGGCCGGGCATGGGCCGTCACCGGGTCAGTTCAGGACTTCGGTCTTCACCCGGTCGTTCATGGCGCGCAGGCCGTCGTCGACGGACTTCTCGCCGACCATGATGAGCTGGTGCTCCTCGTTGAGGATGGTGTCGACGTCGGAGCTCTTGTCGCTGACCGGCATCTCCAGCACGACCTTGTCCGGCGCGAACGCCTTCTTCGACAGCGCGTCGGACGGCATGCCGTCGAGGGAGAAGTAGGCGTCGGTGATCTCCGGGGCCTGCAGCGCCGGCACGACGCCGACCTTGACGATGGCCTGCGCGCCCGCCCGGCTCGCGGCGAACGCGACGAACTTCCTGGCCGCGTCGGCGTGCTCGGACCTGCTGTTGACGGCGAAGGCGGTCGGCGCGCCGAAGGTGGTCACGCCGGTGGCGCCGGGGCGTTGCGGCAGGGGGGCCAGGCCCCAGTCGACGTCGGTGGCGCCCTTCTTCTTCGCCTGGATGACGCCCGCGGCGTACCAGGTGCCCATCGGCATCATCGCCGCCGCCCCGGTCTCGAACATGGTGCGATAGTCGGAGTGCTGGGAGGTGGCGGTGCCGAAGTCGAGCACCACGCCCTCCTTCTGCAGCGCCAGGGCCATCTTGTACTGGTCGGCGAAGAAGCCGTAGTCGCCGCCGAGCTGGTCGCCGCCGGTCTGGGCCGCCGCGATGGCCTGGACGACCGACCGCCAGGTGTGGTGGTAGGCGCCGTAGACCTTCTTGGCGCCGTCGCCCTTGGTGAGCCGCCGCGCGAGCGAGGCGTACTGGTCCCAGGTGAGGGCCTCGGGCTGCGGCAGGCCGGCCTCCTTGAAGTACTTCTTGTTGTAGTAGAGCAGCCAGAAGTCGTGGCGGAACGGCAGCGCGTAGTACTTGCCCTGGAGGTCGTAGGCGGGCAGGCCCGCGAGCTTGGCGCCGTCGGGGGCCTTGGCCAGGTCGGTGACCTCCAGGAGCTGGCCGCGGCTCGCGTGGCGCGCGTAGTCGGTGAGCGTCTTCATCGCCAGCACGTCGGTCCGGTCGCCGCCGGCGAGCATGGTGGTGACCTTCTCGGAATAGTCGTCGGCGGGGATGTCCAGCGGCTTGACCGTGATGCCGGGATTGGCCTTCTGGAAGGCGTCGAAGAGCGCGCCGAACTCGGTGTTCTTGGCGAGGCTCCATCCGGCGACGGTGAGCGTGACCTTGCCGTCGCCGCTCTCCTGACCGCCGCCGGAGCCGCAGGCGGCGAGGGGGAGGGCGAGCGCGGCCACGGCGGCCAGCCATCCCGCGAGACGTCGCCGCGCGCCGCCGGGCCTTGCTGAGGTGGTGGCTGTGCTCATCGATCCGGGTCTCCTCTCGGTCGAGCCGGTGCGGGGCTCTAGGCGCCTGTCGCGAACGCGGCGGGGGTGACGGCGGCCCGGGGCGGCCGGCCGGTCAGGTAGCGCTCGATCTCGTCGAGCGCGCTCTCGCTCATCCGCCGGGTCTCCGCTCCGAGCGACCCGGCGACGTGTGGGGTGATCATGACGTTGGGCAGGTCGTACAGCACCGATCCGGCCGGCAGCGGCTCGGGGTCGGTGACGTCGAGGATCGCGTCCAGCCGGCCGGCCGCGCACTCGCGTTCCAGGGCGGCGGTGTCCAGGACGGCGCCGCGGGCGGTGTTGATGACGGTCACGCCGTCGCGCAGCCGCGCCAGCTCCTCCGCTCCGATGAGGTGGCGGGTGGAGGGCAGTGCGGGGACGTGCAGCGTGAGCACGTCGCAGCGGCGCAGCAGCTCCGGCAGCTCCACCGGGCGGGCGCCGGCCGCCCGCACCTCGGCGGGGGAGGCGTAGGGGTCGGCGACCAGCACGTCGAGCTCCAGGTCGCGCAGCCGTTCCACGACGCGGCGCCCCACGCGGGAGAAGCCGACGACGCCGACGGTGCGGCCGCGGTTGGACAGTTCGCCGCGGCGGGCGGCGTAGGACCAGTCGTCGCGGTGCCGGCGGGCGTCCTGGGCGAGGAAGGGCGCCTTCTTGCCGGCGAAGATGACGGCGGCGAGGGTGAACTCGGCCACCGGGATCGCGTTCTCGTCGGCGGCGTTGGTCACCAGGATGCCGCGGCGCCAGACCTCGTCGGTGACGAACGAGCGGACGGTGCCGGCGCAGTGGAAGACCGCTCGCAGCCGGGGCGCGTCGGCGAGGCGCTCGGCCGTCAGCGGGGGGCAGCCCCACGAGGTCACCAGCACCTCCACCTCGCGCAGCCGGCGCCGCGCGCGGGCGGCGTCCAGGTCGTCGGTCAGGGCGGGCTCGCCGAGTTCGACCAGCTCGCGCAGCCGCCGGAGCTGTGGCTCGTGGAACTGCACCCGGTAGTGGGCGGGGTCCATGACCAGCAGGGCCTGCGGGCGTCGTCGGTCGGTCACGCGCGGGTTCCCTTCGTCTGGGAAGCGCTTACCAGTGCGCCGATCATGTCCGGTCATGACAATCATGTCAACGGTGTGTTATGCACAAGAAATCACAACTTCTGATCACTTCTGATCGATATGCGCACGAGGTGCCGAGGAGGCGTCCATGAACCCCTGGCGGGAGTTCGACGACCGCGAGTTGTCCCCCTACACCGGATGGACCAGGGACCACTGGGCGGCCCTCGCCGACCACCTGCTGCTGTCGGCCCGGCGGTACGCCTCGCCCTCGCACGCGCGCATCGCCTTTCCCGGCCCGCCCGGCGGCTACGGGGCCGACGTCGACGCGCTGGAGGGCTTCGCCCGCACCTTCCTGGCCGCCGGGTTCCGGGTGGCCGGCGAGGACGGCCGTGACCCGCTGGGACTGATGGAGTGGTACGCCGAAGGTCTCGCCGCGGGCACCGACCCCCACTCGCCCGACCGCTGGGTACGGCTGGAGGAGCACGGCCAGGCCAAGGTGGAGGCCGCGTCCATCGCCATGGTGCTCCACCTGACCCGGCCGTGGTTGTGGGACCGCCTCGGCCCGGTCGTCCGGGAGCAGGTCGTCGACTACCTCGCCCCTGCGATCGGCGCGGACTACCCGCCGATCAACTGGGTGTGGTTCCAGATCGTCGTCGAGCAGTTCCTCGCTTCGGTCGGCGGGCCGTGCTCGCGGGAGGACATCGACGCCGGGCTCGCGCTGTCCGACGGCTTCGCCCGCGAGGACGGCTGGTACGCCGACGGCGCCGAGCGCTCCTACGACCACTACGCAGGGTGGGCGCTGCAGTTCTACCCGTTGCTGTGGACCGAGATGGCCGCGGGCGACGAGCGCGCGGACTCCCGCCGGCCGGTGTACCTGCGGCGGCTGGAACGCTACCTGGACGACGCGTTGCACCTGGTGGGCGCCGACGGCTCGCCGCTGATCCAGGGACGCAGCCTGACCTACCGGTTCGCCGTGGCCGCGCAGTTCTGGGTAGGCGCGCGGGCCGGGCTCGGGCGGCCCTCGCCCGGGCTGCTGCGCCGCGCGGCCTCCGGCGTCGCCCGCCACTTCGCCGACCACGGCGCTCCCGACGGCGACGGCGTGCTGAGCCTCGGCTGGCACGGTCCGTGGCGGCCGATCGCCCAGTCCTACTCCGGGCCCGGCTCCCCGTACTGGGCCTCCAAAGGGCTGTTCGGGCTCGCCCTGCCGGCCGGCCACCCGGTGTGGACGGCGGTCGAGGAGCCGCTGCCGGTGGAGTCCGGCGACTTCCACCGGGTGCTCCGCGCCCCCGGATGGCTGGTCGGCGGCACCCGGGCCGACGGGGTCGTGCGGGTGGTCAACCACGGCGCCGACCACTCCTTCCCCGGCTCTCACCTGACCGACTCGCCGCTGTACGCGCGCCTCGGGTACTCGACGGCCACCGCGCCCGTCCTGGCCGGGGAGCACGCGGCCCGCCCGCTGGACCAGTCGGTGGTGCTGCTCGACGCGGACGGGACGCCCAGCCACCGCACGGGGTTCCAGGCTCTGCCCGCCCGCGGCCTGCCCTCCGGGACGCCGGTCGGCGCCTCGCGCTGGCGGGCCCACTGGGTCACCCCCGAGACCGACGGCCCGGACCACGGGCACGGACGCTCGGGACCGGTGCGCCTTGGGCCGTGGATCGAGGTGGTCTCGGTCGTGCGCGGTCCATGGGAGGCCCGGCTGGTACGGCTGTCGCCCGCCGAGGGGACGCCGTGGGACGGCCCGCTGCGCGTCGGCGGCTGGCCCCTGCCCGCGGACGGGCCCGACGAGGCGGCCGGCCGGAGCCGGTTGTGCTCGCGCGTGCTCGGCGGCCCGGGGCTGGAGGCCTCCGGAGTGGTCCGCGCCGAGGACTCCTCGCCGCTGGCACCGTGGACGCTCGTGCCCTGGTGCGCCACGCCCGCGGCCGCGCGGGCCGGCCGGTGGTACCAGGCTCTGGTCTACCTCGGCCGGGGCGAGCCCGCCGGGACGCCCGCCCTGTCGTGGGACGGCCCGGCGTCGGTGCGGCTGAGCTGGCCCGACGGCGTCCGGGACGTCGTGGACCTCGCGGCGGGTGAGGTCAGCGCGGAGCCGACGAGGAGGAGCGCACCATCAGGCGGGGCGCGATGACGACGCGGTGGGCCGGGCGCTCGGCGCCGCCGCCGGCCAGGCGGGCCGCGAGCAGCTCGAACGCCGCCCGGCCGACGGCCGCCTTCGGCGGGCGCACCGCCGTCAGCGGCGGATCGCACAGCTCGGCGACCTCGTCGTCGTAGGCGACCAGGCTGAGGTCGCCGGGCACCCGGACGCCGCGCAGCTGGCAGCGTTCCACCAGCGACATCGTCTCGGGGTCGGAGTGGACCAGCATGGCCGTCGTCTCCGAGGCGAGGCAGGCGTCGAGCACCTCGTCCAGCACGGCGGCCCGCCCGGCGTCCCCGGCCGCGTTCACGTCCGGCACGTCCGTCAGGTCCAGGCCGAGCTCCTCGCACGCCTGCCGCCACCCCCGCCGCACGTGCGCGGTCGTCGGGCTCTGCGCGGGGGTGAGCAGCCCGACCCGCCGGTGGCCGAGCGTGGCCAGGTGCCGCACGGCCATGGCGGCGCCGAGCGCGTGGTCGCTGACCACCGACTCCATCGCCTCGCGGAGCGGCCCGACCGTGGCGGCGCGCTCGAGCAGCACCACCGGCACCTCGGCGGACTGCAGCCAGCGCACCAGCGCCTCGCCCTCCTCGCCGGTGGTGGTCGGCGCGACCAGCAGGCCGTCCACCTCCATCGACTCCACCAGCCAGGCGAGCTGACGCCGCTCGTCGTCGGCCTGGTAGGTGGCGCCCCGCAGCACGACCCGCGCGGAGGCCGCCGCGGCGGCCTCGCGCACGCCGCGGATCACGTCGGGGTAGTAGTAGGTCAGCGACGGCACCACCACGCCGACCGTGAGCCGCCGCCCGGCCAGGGTCGCGGGCTGCGGGACCACCGGTGCGTCCCGCTCGTCCGCGCCTTCCATGACGGCCCCGCCGCGGACCCGGCGGATGACCCCCTGGGAGGCCAGCAGGGCGATGTCCCGCCGGATGGTGATGACCGAGACGTCCAGCTCGGCGGCCAGTTCGTCGGCGCGCACCACGCCGCGCCGGCGCAGCAGGTCGACCACCTGGGCGCGGCGCTCGTACGGCAGCGGGGCGGGCGAGGGCCCCCCGGCGGACTCTGTCATGGCTCCCCCTCCCCAGAGACAGCCATGGTACCGATCGTTGTTGATCGAAGCTGACCGGTCCCCGCGCGGCCGCGACACGCACGGCTGGACGCGTTCGAACCTGTGTGCGAACCTGTGGACACTGGGGATAACTCCGGGCTTCCCCTGGACAGGCCCCGCTTCGTCCGGGTCCGAGGGAGCAGATGGGGCATCCTTTACCATTGGCGCATGTCACGAGGATCTCCCGCCGTCCAGCGCGCCGAGCGAGCGCTGACGGCGAAGGGGACCGCCACCCGGGCGCGCATCATCCACGGCGCCGTCGAACTGGTCCGTGAACGCGGGCCGGCCAACGTCGGGCTGGACGACATCCGCGCCGTCACCGCGACGAGCAAGAGCCAGCTGTTCCACTACTTCCCCGACGGCAAGGCCGATCTGCTGCTGGCCGTGGCCGCCTACGAGGCCGAGCAGGTGCTCGCCGACCAGCAGCCCATGCTGGGCGACCTCACCACGTGGGAGAAGTGGGAGGCGTGGCGCACGCGGGTGGTCGAGAAGTACGACGCGCAACGGCGGCGCTGCCCGCTTTCGGCGCTCACGGCGCAGCTCGGCCTCTCCAACCCCGCGACCCGCACCATCGTCACCGGCATGTACGACAGATGGCACGCCCAGCTCGCGGACGGGGTCCAGGCGCTGAAGGACTCCGGCGAGATCGCGCCCTCCGTCGACGCCGGCCGCGCGGCGACGACGATCCTCACCACGGTCTGCGGTGGCGCCACCCTGTTGCAGGCCACCGACGACCTGTCCTACCTGGAGACCGGCCTCGCCGACGTGCTGGACGGCCTGCGCCGCCCAGAGCCGACCGGCTCGCCACGGTGAACGGCCTGCGCCACCCGGCGCCGACCGGCTCGCCGTGCTGAACGGCCTGCGCCGCCCCGCGCCGATCTCGCCGCGGTGATCCACGGCCCGCGTCCCGGCTCCGGTGGGACGCGGGGCCGGCGGTGCGTCCACGCCGACGGGCGTCTCCTCGGGGTTGCCCTTGACCTGCGGGTGAGGGGTTAGGGTCTCGACGCCTTGTCGACCGTCGACCTTGAGGAGCGTCCCATGCCGCACCTGCCGCAGGTGTCCAGAGAAGTCCGGCTCGCCGTCGCGACCGGTGGCCTGCCCGAGCCGGATCACTTCGTGGTCGCCGAGGTGCCGGTCCCGGCGCCGGGCGAAGGCCAGGTGCTGGTCCGCAACCGGTTCTTCCACGTCTTCGCCGCCCTCCGCACACTGATCGGCGGGAGCGTGCGGGACGCGCCCTTCCCGCCGCTGCGTCCCGGCGACACGCTGTTCGGCGCGGCGGTCGGGGAGGTCGTGTCGGCGCCCGCGGACAGCGGGGTGCGCCCGGGCGACCTGGTCTCGCACTGGCTGGGCTGGCGCGAGTACGCGGTCGTGCCCGAGGGCGGGTTCACGCCGCTGGGCGACGCGCTGCCCGACCCCGCGGCGCACCTGAGCCAGGGCGGCAGCGGGAGTACGGGCAGCGCGACGTGGACCGGGTGCGCGTCATCCGCGAGCTGCTGTCGCTCGGGCTGACCATCGAGGACGTGAGCCGCTGCGCCGACCGCCTGCACCTGCTCGAAGGCGGCAGGCTCCCGGCGCGCGGCGCCCCCGGATGCACCGCTTCGAGCGGTGTGGTCGAGCGCCGGCTCGCCGTCCTCGACGCGGAGATCTCCCGCCTGACACACCTGCGCGATCAGCTCGCCTCGCGGGCCGGGGTGCGGGCCGCGAAGACCCCCTGAGCCCCGCGGACGCCGGGTCCGTCCCCGGCGGAGCGTCGCGCAGGGCTCGCCGGCACCGGGGGCGCCGAGGCGGATGCGCGGCCGCCCGCGGGGAGGGTTCATCGGGTCGCGCCTAGAGGCGGTCGAGGGCCAGGTTGAGCGAGAGGACGTTCACCGCGGGCTCGCCCATGAAGCCGAGGCCCCGTCCCGTGGTGTTCCGCTCGATGAGGGCCCTGACCTTGTCGAGCCCGAGCCCGCGTTCCCTGGCGACGCGAGGTGCCTGCAGCTCGGCATAGGCCGGGCTGATGTCGGGGTCGAGCCCGGAGCCGCTGGCGGTGACGGCGTCGGGGGGGACGAGGGCGGCGGTGGTGGTGCCGCGGACGGTGACGGTGCGGCCGGTGGCGTGGTCGTCGCCGGGCTTGCCGCATTCGACCTTCACGCCCTGGTAGGTGGTGATGAAGGGGGTGGCGGGGCAGGCCTGGTTGACGCTGACGGCGCGGGTGGGGGCGCCGGTGGCGGGGAAGACCTTCAGGACGGCGCCGACGCCGTCGGGGGTGCAGTAGGGGCGTGCGCCGCTGACCCCTTCCAGCTCGCCGACGGCCTTGCTGCGGGCGCACACCTGGGTGAGCAGGCTCTGCTTCCCGGTGTCGGGGGCGCCCTCGTCGTCCTTGGCGCCCGGCACCGGCAGGACGTCCAGGACGTCCTCCGGGCCGAGGTTGCTCGCGGCCGTGGACGTCGGGTCGTATCCGTCACCGGCCGCCGACGGGCGGGACTGGAAGTACTTGCGCACCGGGGCGCCGTCGGCGTCGGTGAAGCTCTGTCCCAGCAGGGCGCTGCCGACGTCCTTGCCGGCCTTGTCGTGGACGATCGAGCCGTTGGCGCCGTCGTGGAAGACGGCCTGGGCGACTCCGGTCGCCACCAGCGGGTAGATCACTCCGGTGATCACGGTGAGCACCAGCAGGGCGCGCAGGGCGGCCAGGTGCCGGTTGATCCAGCTTGGCAGGCGTTGCATCAGGACATCCCCGGAAGGAACTGGACCAGCAGGTCGATGAGTTTGATGCCGATGAAGGGGACGATGATGCCGCCCAGGCCGTAGATGTAGAGGTTGCGGGACAGGAGTTGGGAGGCGCTGGAGGGGCGGTAGCGGACTCCGCGTAGTGCCAGGGGGATGAGGGCGATGATGACGAGGGCGTTGA
>NZ_JBHTCG010000027.1:0-122807 GCF_042665155.1 Sphaerisporangium rhizosphaerae
CGGCGCCGCGCGCCGGACGGTGCGGTCGGGCCGGGCCGGCGCGGGGGCCACACGGGCGCCGCGCGCCGCGCGCACGGGGCGTTCGCCGACGGCGGTCGCCGTGCCGCCGTCGGTCTGCGTTGTCTCCTTGTCGATGCTCATTCCGGCTCCCGGATCCTCTCTGCCGCCCGCAACCTCGCCGAGGCGGCGCGCGGGTTGCGCGCCACCTCCTCCTCGTCTGGGAGCTCGGCTCCCCTCGTCACCAGACGGAACCGCGGCTGGTGGGCCGGCAGCGGGACGGGCAGCCCCGGAGGGCTGGTGTCCCTGGTTCGCGCCGTGAGGACCTGCTTGCACAGCCGGTCCTCCAGTGAGTGGTAGGAGAGCACGACCACGCGCCCTCCGACCTTCAGTGCGTCGAGTGCCGCGGGGAGCGCTCCTTCGAGAGCGGACAACTCCCCGTTCACCTCGATGCGTAACGCCTGGAACGTTCTTTTAGCGGGGTTTCCGCCGGTACGGCGGGTGGCGGCGGGGATCGCCTCGCGGACGATCTCCGCCAGCCGCTTGGTGGAGGTGATCGGCTCGGCCTCCCGCTCGCGGACGATGAACCGCGCGACGCGGGCGGCGAAACGCTCTTCGCCGTAGTCGCGGAGGATGCGCGTCAACTCCCCCTCGGAGTAGGTGTTGACCACGCCGTCGGCGGTGAGCGCCTGCTCGGGGTCCATGCGCATGTCCAGCGGGGCGTCATAGGAGTAGGCGAACCCGCGGCCGGCCTCGTCGAGCTGCGGGGAGGACACCCCGAGGTCGAACAGAGCGCCGTCGACGCGGGGATGGCCGGCGCGCGCAAGCACCTCGGGAAGCTCGTCGGAGACGGCCCGCACCAGGGTGGTGCGCGCGGCGTACGGCGCGAGGCGCGCGGTGGAGCGCTCGATGGCGGTCGGATCGCGGTCGATGCCGATCAGGTGCAGGCCCGGGTGCGCGGCGAGCAGCGCCTCGGCGTGCCCGCCCAGCCCGAGGTTGGCGTCCACCAGCACGGGGCTCGGACCTTCGAGCGCGGGCGCGAGCAGTTCGAGGACGCGCTGAAGCATCACCGGGACGTGACCGCCCGGCTCGGCGTGATCGTGGACATGCATGGTCTAACCCCCTTTTGCCGCCTCGGTCGTGTCCATGGCCCCCGGACACGTCCTGCTCGCGGATTCGCGGCCTTGCTTTCGGTCACCTCGCCGGAGGGCCACGCCCCCGCGCCACTGAACGGCTCGCCCGGCCAGGTCCCCATCCGCGTCCCCTCTTCGCGCCCCGCCACCTGACACCGGGGAAGGTGCATCAGCTGGCGGCGGCGCTGCGGTGACCGGGAACCTTCCCGGCACCATGGGAGCGGGTGGAGACCTCGCCGAACGACGTTTTCACCGACGAGTCGACCTAGTGTCAAAGAACTCCTGGCAGCACCTCCTCCGACAGCTCGGAGAACGCCTGCTCTTGGTCGGCCAGATAGGTGTCCCAGGCCGTCGCGTCCCAGATCTCCAGCCGGGTGTTGGCCCCGATGACCACACAGTCTCGGCGGAGGCCCGCGTACTCGCGCAGGCTCTGGGGAATGGTGATCCGCCCCTGTTTGTCGGGCGTCTCGTCGGAAGCACTGGCGAAGAAGACACGACTGTAATCGCGGACGGCCTTGGCTGTCACGGGCGCGGTGCGCAGCGCCTCGGTGATGCGCTGGAACTCCTCTACGGGAAAGACGTAGAGGCACCGCTCCTGGCCCTTGGTGATCACAAGACCCTCCGCCAGCTCCTCACGGTACTTCGCCGGCAGGAACAGTCGTCCTTTCTCGTCCAGACGCGGTTGATGGGTGCCGAGGAACATCGGCCCCACCTCCCGTGCCACGTGGAAAGACTGGTCGCTACTACCCCAGCCCCTCCACTGCGCACCACCATACTCCACTTCTCCCCACCGTCAACTGATCCAGACCCCGCCGCGCCGATATACGCCCGGCGTTTGCGCAGGTCAGCAGCGGTGGAGCGAAGTGGAGCGCCTCACGTCGCCGCACACGCCCCGGGCGTGTCGCACCGCCTTCTTGACACCACTCGAACCGGCATGCGCCCGCCTCCTTTCCGGGCCGGGGAGGACGGGCCGCGGTGCGCACGGCGGCGGGGAAAGGGAGAGCCCCCGACACCGGCGGCGCGAGTGGGGAAAAGTGGTGCCGCCGGCACCCGGCGCCGGTGGAGGAAAGTGGAGCGCCCCCGGCGAGGCGGGTGGGGAATAGTGCAGCGCCCCAGGCGAGGCGGGTCGGCGGGAAGCGCGGCGGTCGGCCGGCCGCCGCACGGGGCGGGGAAAGCGAGGCCCCGGACGCGGCGCAGTGTCACGGGATTCGCACATCGGCGGCACCTGAACGCGACCGCGGAGAAGAACACTAGGGCTGTTCATCCCGAAAATGACGGATAGTCGCCCTGGAACGCACGGCACCGTAGTGTCGGTACGCACAATGGAAAAGGAAAGCAAAGCCCCCCGCGAAACGATCCAGGCGTGGGGCTGCCACACCCTCATGGAGGCCCGGTGGGAATAACCCACGATGTCGGACAGGAGCTGGAAGGTCTGGTCGCCACGGCGCACCGGATCCGTGAGGCGATCGAATCGGTCATCGAGGGCAAGGACGACGTCGTCCGGCTCACCCTCACGGTGCTCCTCGCCGAAGGGCACCTGCTCATCGAGGACGTGCCGGGCGTCGGCAAGACCATGCTGGCCAAGGCGCTGGCCCGCTCGATCGCCTGCCCCGTGCGCCGCGTCCAGTTCACCCCCGACCTGCTTCCCAGCGACATCACGGGCGTCAGCGCCTTCAACCAGCAGTCCCGCGAGTTCGAGTTCAAGCCCGGCCCGGTCTTCGCCAACATCGTCGTCGGCGACGAGATCAACCGCGCCTCCCCCAAGACCCAGTCGGCGCTGCTGGAATGCATGGAGGAGCACCAGGTCACCGTCGACGGCGTCACCTACCACCTCGAGGCGCCGTTCATGGTCATCGCGACCCAGAACCCGATCGAGATGGAGGGCACCTACCCCCTCCCCGAGGCGCAGCGCGACCGCTTCACCGCCCGCATCGCGATGGGCTACCCCGAGGCCGCCGCCGAGCTGAAGATGCTCGACTCCCACGGCGCCTCCTCGCCGCTGGACAAGCTGGAGCCGGTCGCCACGACCGCGGAGGTGCAGGCCCTCATCGACGCCGTGCGCGCCGTCTACGTCTCCCAGCCGGTCAAGAAGTACGCCATCGACCTGGTGTCCGCCACCCGCCAGTCCCCCGACCTGCGGCTCGGCGCCTCGCCGCGCGCGACCCTCCACCTGGTGCGCGCCGCCCGCGCCCACGCCGCGCTCGCCGGGCGCGACTACGTCATCCCCGACGACCTGCAGGAGCTGGCCGTCCCGGTGCTGGCCCATCGCCTGCTCCCGAGCCTGGAGGCCCAGGGCCGGCGCCGGCGTCCCGAGCACGTCCTGGCCGAGCTGGTCCACCGCGTCCCGGTGCCGGACAGCCGGGAGAGGGGGTACGGCGGGGAGGGGCCGGAACGGTGATGGCGGGGCTCCGGGCGCTCACCTCGCGCGGCCGCTCGTTCCTGGCCTCGGGCGCCGCGGCCCTGCTGTGCGCCTTCTTCCTCGGCGAGCACGACCTGCTGCGGGTGAGCGTGCTCATCATCGCGTTGCCGCTGATCGCCGCCCTGGTCGTGGCCCGCACCCGCTACCGCCTGAGCTGCGCGCGGCGGCTGGACCCCGCGAGGGTCGAGGTCGGCTCCGACAGCACGGTCACCGTGCGGCTGGAGAACGTCACGCGGCTGCCCACCGGGCTGCTGCTGATCGAGGACACCGTCCCCTACGCCGTCGGCACCCGTCCCCGGTTCGTCCTCGACCGGGTGGAATCGCAGGGCGTCCGGGAGATCGACTACAAGGTCCGCTCCGACCTTCGGGGCCGGTTCCCCATCGGGCCCCTGTCGGTGCGCATCGCCGACCCGTTCGGCCTGGTCGAGCTGACCCGCGCGTTCACGGCGACCGACACGCTGATGGTCATCCCCGAGGTCGTGCCGCTCCCCCACGTGCGCCTGTCGGGCGAGCTGACCGGCGGCGGCGACAGCCGCAGCACCAGCGTGGCGGCGGCCGGCGACGACGACATCGGCCCGCGCGAGTACCGCCAGGGCGACGACCTGCGCCGGGTGCACTGGCGCTCGACCGCGCGGTACGGCGAGCTGATGGTCCGCCGCGAGGAGCAGCAGTGGCAGAGCCGTGGCGCGTTGCTGCTGGACACCCGCAGGCACGCCCACCGCGGCGAGGGCCCGCGCTCATCCTTCGAGGTGGGCGTCTCGGCCGCCGCCTCGATCGGGATGCAGCTGGCCCGTGAGGGCCTCGGCCTGCGGCTGGTCACCGACCAGGGCGCCCAGCACCTGCCCGACTCCGGGGGCGGCCACGCCCTGCTGGACGCGCTCGCCGTCGTGCGGCAGAGCACCGCCCGCTCGCTGGAGTCCGGCGTCACCGCGCTGCGCCAGGGCGGCGGTGACGGCCTCATCGTCGCCGTCCTCGGCGACCTGGACGCCGAGGAGGCCCAGGCGCTCGCCCGGCTGCGCACCGGCGGCGTCACCGGCGTCGCGGTCATGCTCGACGTGCGCGGCTGGCAGCAGACCCCCGCCCACCATCCGCAGGTGGACGAGTCGTTCGAGACGGCGCGGGCCGTGCTGGCCGGGTCGGGCTGGCGCGTCGTGCGGCTGCCCGCGGGCACCTCCCTGGCGGCCGTCTGGCAGGAGGCCGGCCAGAGCGGCCGGTACGCCGGCCCGCCGGAACCGATGACGGCAGGAGACGCCGCATGAGACTTCCGATCGCGGCGGGCCTGGCCACGGCCGCGGCAGCCCTCACCCTCTACCCGCTGTTCCGCGGGGGCACCTGGTTCTGGGCGGGCATGGGCGCGATCATCGTGATCGTCGCCGCCTCCGTGCTCACCGCGCGCCACACCACGCCGCGATGGCTCGGCCCCCCGGCCGAGTTGCTCGTGCTCGGGGTCTACCTCACGGTGGTGTTCACCCGCGACGACAACTGGGCCTGGATCCTCCCCACCAAGGACTCCGCCCTCTCCCTGGCCGGGCTGCTCGGGCAGGGGCTGTCGGACATCCAGCACTACGCGGCGCCCGTGCCCGACCAACCGCCGATCGCGCTGCTCGCGGTGGGCGGCATCGGCCTGATCGCCGTGCTGGTCGACCTGACGGCCGTGCGACTGCGCCGGGCGGCGCTGGCCGGGCTGCCGCTGCTGGCCCTGTTCACCGTCCCGGCGGCGGTGCTGACCGACCCGATCGGCTGGCCGGCGTTCATCATCGGGGCCCTCGGGTACGTGGGGTTGCTCACCGCCGACGGGCGCGAGCGCCTCAGTCACTGGGGTCGCGCCGTCCTGGTGCGCCGCTCGCGCGGCACCGGCGCCCGCGCGCAGGTGGACACCGCCCCGCTGTCGGTGACCGGCAAGCGCATCGGCTTCGCGGCGATCGCCCTGGCCATCCTGCTGCCCGCGCTGCTGCCGACGCTGGAGCCGAGCCCGCTGTTCGGCTTCGGCGTGGGGTCGGGCGACGGCAGGGGCGGCAACACGATCACCATCCCCAACCCGATCGCCAGCCTGCGCGGCCAGCTCACCCAGCCGGCGAACGCCACGGTGCTGACCTACAGCAACAACGACAACGTCCCGCGCTACCTGCGCATGTACGCCCTGGACACCTTCGACGGCGCGCAGTGGACGATGTCGCAGCCCAAGGGGCGGCCCGAGGACCGCGTCTCGGAGGGGCCGATGCCCCCGCCGCCCGGCCTGTCGACGCTGGTCCCGCTCAAGCCGTTCAGCACCCGGATCACCGTCAGCGACGACGTGGAGGGGCTCAGCTTCCTGCCCCTGCCCTACCCGTCCTCCACGGTGCGGGTCGACGGCGACTGGCGCGCCGACCAGAGCAGCCTGATGGTGTTCTCCACGCGCGACACGGCCGGCGGGCAGACCTACAGCGTCACCGGGCAGGAGCCGCAGCCGCCCGCCGAGGACCTGCGGGCGATGCTCCCCGCCTCCGATCCCGAGATCCTGACACGCTACCTCGCCCTCCCCCCGGATCTGCCGCGGCAGATCCGCGCGCTGGCCCACGAGCGGGTCTCCGACACCGACACGCCCTACGAGATGGCGGTCAAGCTGCAGTCGTGGTTCACCGGCGGCGACTTCGTCTACAGCCTGGCCACCCAGGGCAACGGCAACGACGCGCTGGCCGACTTCCTGCGCAACCGCGCCGGCTACTGCGAGCAGTTCGCCGCGGCCATGGCGGTGATGGCCCGCGTCCTCGGCATCCCCGCGCGCGTCGGCATCGGCTACACCGGCGGCAGCTTCATCGGCGGGACCTGGCAGGTGCGCACCCACGACCTGCACGCCTGGCCCGAGCTGTACTTCCAGGGGGCCGGCTGGCTGCGGTTCGAGCCCACCCCGGCCGGCGGCCTCGGACAGGCCACCGCGCGCGTCCCCGACTACAGCCGCCCGCCGGTCGACGCCGCGGCCCCCGGGGACGTCCCGAGCGCCGGGCCGAGCGACGGGACCGAGACCAGTGACCCGGCCGGCGCGCTCGGGGCCCGCGGGCGCACCCCCCGCGACCCCGACACCGGCCTGCCGGTGGACCCGGTGGCCGTGGACCCCGGTGTGCCCCTGGCCGGCAAGATCGGCATCGGCGTGGGCATCCTGCTGCTCATCGGGCTCATCCCGGCCGCCGCGCGGACGGTGGTGCGCCGCCGGCGCCGGCGCGCCTGGGCGAGGGCCGGCGTCGGCGGGCTCGCCTTGGACGCCACCTCGCCGGAGGTACCGGCGGGCACCGCCGCACCGCCGGAGAGGCGGGCGGGCATGGCCGGACCGTCGCAGGTGCGGACGCAGGGGCGGGTCCCGGCGCCGGCGGCCCACCTGGGCGAGGCCGTGCACGGGTCCTGGCAGGAGCTGATCGACACGCTGTACGACCTCGGGCTGGGCCACGAGGCGAGCGAGAGCCCGCGCGCCCTGGCGCGCAGGGTCGCCGAGCAGTGCGGGCTGGACCAGGACGCCGCCGCCTCGGTCACGGCCATCGCCGCGGCCGAGGAGCGCATGCGGTACGCGCGGACGCCGGGGCCGGTGCGCCCGCTGGACGGCGATCTGCGGCGCGTGCGGGACGCCCTGCGCGCCGGGGTCACGCGCGGGCGGCGGCTGCGGGCCACGCTGCTGCCGCCCTCCACGCTGCGCCGGCTCAGGCACGCCGGGGAGAAGGTGCTCGACGGGTTCGACCGGCTGGAGACGCTGCGCCTGTGGCCGCGACGCCGCGACGTCGCCGAGCCCACCGGCGCCGACCTCGTGGAGGAGCGGGTGCTGACCGGCTCCCGCCGCTGACCCGACCCCCGTCACCGAAGGCCCGCAGGGGACCTGCGGGCCTTCACGCCGCACCCTCCACGTAGGGGCCTTCACGGTCGTGCGCGCGGAGGCGAGGATTCTCCGAGCGAAGATCTCACCGGTGATGACACGCGGGTGCGGAGTCGCGGTGGGTGGAGGGGACGGTCACCGTGCGTGCGGAGATTCGGGCGGGTGAGAAGTCGCCGTCGGGTCGCCGGGGTGGGAGGAGCGCGCCGGGGGGCGGGCCGACGCCGTGGGATCACGGGGGCCCGCCGCGGCGGATCAGCGTTCTTCGCCCCTGCGGCGCCAGCGCTCTTCCATGCGCTCCATGAAACTCGGCTTCGCGCCCCGCCGGCGGTCCGGCTTTCCGGTGGCGCCCGGCCTCGTCTCACCGCCGAACCCGTTCATGCGTTTCCAGCACGACAGGCCCCACATGCATGCGGCGAGCATGACCACAAAGCCGACGACACTGAGCGGGATCAGGTCGGGTGCCACGACGCCGACCATCAACAGGACGACACCAAGGACGAAGCCGATGGCGGCTTTGACCAGGCGGCGCTTGTAGTGGTTGCGCGGATCACTGATCCGAACGGTATTGGCCCACTTCGGGTCCTCGGCATAAAGGGCCTGCTCGATCTGGTCGAGCAAGCGCTGCTCGTGCTCAGAGAGCGGCACGGCGCCTCCCAAGGACGGCCCCTAGTCGGGGAAGACGGCAACGGGCACCACAGGGTGTCCGGACCTCGCGGTCGGTTATCCCCAGAATACGAGGCTGTAGACGTAGGCGAAAGAAAACGTCCAACGTAGACCAAACCGGAGGTGACGTCATAGATCCATTCCATCGAACCGAGGGCGAACGAGCGAAGCCGGGCGGACCGCCTCGGGGCCGAACCTCCGCGTGGCGCGGTCCATCGCCATTTCGGCCTCCCGCCAGCCTGTTTCCCGTTCTCCGAGACCGAGCTGATGCGTCGCGGTGCCCGCGGGACGGAGGTTCTCGACCCGCACGCCGACCAGACGGAGCCGTACGCGCTCCAGACCGGCGGCCCGGTAGAGCGCACAGGCAGTGGCATATATCTCTTTCGCCACATCGGTCGCCTCACGGAGCGTGCGCGAGCGGGTGATCGTCGTGAAGTCGGAGCGGCGGAGCTTGACGCTCACCGTGCGGCCGACGTGGCCGCCCGCGCGCAGCCGGGCGGCGACCCGCTCGGACAGCCGCAGCAGCTCGCGCTGGATGGCCTCGGGGTCGTCCACGTCGTGGGAGAAGGTCTCTTCGGCGCCGATGCTCTTGTCGGGGGCGTGCGGGGTGACCCTGCGCTCGTCGCGCCCCCAGGCGAGGGCCGCCAGATGGGTCCCGACGGCCCCGAACTCGCGCTGGAGGGTGGATGCGGGCACGTGGGCCAGATCACCCACCGTCTTGATGCCGAGGCGCACCAGGGCCTGCTCGGTGCGCTCGCCGACGCCCCACAGGGCGGCGACCGGCAGCGGGTGGAGGAACTCCACGACCCCGTCGGCGGGGATGACCAGCAGGCCATCGGGCTTGCAGTGCCGGGAGGCGAGCTTGGCGACGAATTTGCTGCTCGCGACGCCGACCGAGCAGGTGATGCCGTGACGCTCGGCGACCTGGGCGCGAATGAGCGCGGCGATCTCGGCGGGCGGCCCGAGCCGGCGCACGGCCCCGCGCACGTCGAGGAACGCCTCGTCGGAGGCGATCGGCTCGACCTCGGGGGTGATGGTGTGGAAGATCTCCATCACGCCCTTGGAGACCTCGGAGTACTTGCCGTGGCTGGGCGGGATGATCACGGCCTGCGGGCACAGGCGGCGGGCGCGGGTCATCGGCATCGCCGAGTGCACCCCGAACCGCCGCGCCTCGTAGGTGGCGCTGAGCACGACCCCCCGGGCGCCCGCGGCGCCGATGATCACGGGGGTGCCCTTCAGCTCGGGGCGTTCGAGCAGTTCGACGCTGGCGAAGAAGGCGTCCATGTCGACGTGCAGGATCGGGCAGCCGGTGTCGTCGGCCAGCGGGGCCCGGCCCGGGCCCTGGTGGTGCGGCCCCGGCTCGGACCGCAGAACCTGCTTGCGCGACACGAGGTCATCCTATCCGAACGGGCGTTCCATCCGGCGGGCGCGCCGGCGAGAGAGGCCCCTCATCGGTGCCCGAGGAAGTGGAGCTGGGTGGCGATGTCGCGCAGCACCGGGTGGGCGGCGGCGGCCTGTTCGAGCGCGATCAGCGCCCGCGCGGCCCCCGGCTCGCCGTCCAGCAGCCGGCCCGGCACCAGGTCGGCGAAGACGCGCACGCCCCTGGCCTCACCGGGGGTGAACCCGGCCGCCGCCAGCAGGCCGGCGAGCGCCTCGCCGCTGAAACGCCGTGGCGTCGGGTCGTGCTCGCCCCACCGGCCGGCCGGATCGGCCAGAGCCTGGCGGGCCTCGTCGAAATGGCCCGACAGGGAGCGGTGGATCGCCGTGGCGACCGGGTTGGCCGCAAGGACGCTGACCACCCCGCCGGGCCTGAGCACGGCGGCGACGGCCTCCAGGGCGCTCGCGGGGTCCTCGACGTACTCCAGCACGCTGTGGCACAGCACCAGGTCGGCGCAGCCCGGCTCGAGCAGCTCGCGCAGGTCGGAGGCGTCGCCCTGGATGCCCTTGACGCTCACCCCCGCCTCGGCCGCCCGGCGTTCGAGGGCGGCCAGCGAGTCGGGGCTGGGGTCGACCACCGTGACGGCGTGGCCCCGCACGGCGAGCGGCACGGCGAACCCGCCCGTGCCGCCGCCGGCGTCGACGATGTCGAGCCGCTCGCGCCCGGTGGCGCCGACCCGGCCGGCCAGCGCGGCCAGCAGCACGTCCCACACCACGGCGGTGCGCACCGCCGGAGAGGTGGCCGCCTGGCCTGCGGCGCCTTCGGTGCGCAACTTCGGCTCGCCTCCTAAAAGCATGTCGGTCGGCCCCAGCCTACGCCGTGCGGGCCACGGCCCGGCCTCAGAGGGCGAGAGACGGCTTGAGCTGCTTGAAACGGGCGAGCAGGCCGTTGACGAACTGCGGCGACTCGTCGGTGGACAGCTCGGAGGCCAGGTGCACCCACTCGCTGATGACCACCGCCTCGGGAACGTCGGTGACCCACAGCAGCTCGTAGGTGCCGGCCCGCAGCAGGTTGCGGTCGACGGCGGGCATGCGGTCGAGGGTCCAGCCCTCGGAGTAGGTCGAGATCAGCTCGTCGATGCGCGAGCGGTGGCGGCTCACGCCTTCGACCAGCGTCGCGGTGTACTCGTTGACGGGCGGCTCGGCGCGCTCCACCCGTTCGGCGAGCACGCCGACCGGCGGCTCGTCACGCAGTTCCGCCTCGAAGAGGATGTCAAGGGCGCGCCTGCGAGCCTTTCCCCGAGCCGACACCTCAGGCCCGGCCGAGGTACTCGCCGGTGCGAGTGTCGACCTTGACCTTCTCACCCGTCGTGATGAACAGCGGCACCTTGATCTCGGCGCCGGTCTCGAGCGTGGCGGGCTTGGTGCCGCCGGTCGAGCGGTCGCCCTGCAGCCCGGGCTCGGTCTGGGCGATGAGCAGCTCGACGGCCGCCGGGAGCTCGACGTACAGGACGTTGCCCTCGTTGACGGCCACCGTCGCCAGGGTGTTCTCCAGCAGGTAGTTGGCCGCGTCACCGACGGTCGCCCGCGGCACGTTCAGCATGTCGTAGGTCTCGGTGTCCATGAAGACGTAGTCGTCGCCGTCGAGGTAGGAGAACTGCATCTCGCGCTTGTCGACGTTGGCCACCTCGACCTTCACGCCGGCGTTGAAGGTCTTGTCGACGACCTTGCCGGAGAGCACGTTCTTGAGCTTGGTGCGGACGAAGGCGCCGCCCTTGCCGGGCTTGACGTGCTGGAAATCCACCACGCTCCAGAGGTCGCCGCCTTCGAGCTTGAGCACCAGGCCGGTCTTGAGGTCGTTGGTCGTCGCCACTCGTTACTCTCCTGCGTCGTCATGGTCACACTGAGCGCCGTTCCGCCTCACAGGACCAGCAGCTCCTTGGTGGTGCGGGTGAGGAGCTCCGGGCCGCCGGCGCGCGTCACGAGGGTGTCCTCGATGCGGACGCCGCCCCTGCCTGGCAGGTAGACGCCGGGCTCGACGGTGATCGGAACCCGATCGTCAAGTCTACCGGCACCGGCGGGACGCAGGAACGGGTCCTCGTGGATCTCCAGGCCCACGCCGTGCCCGAGACCGTGGCCGAAGTGCGCGGCGTGCCCGGCGGCGTCGATCACCTCGCGCGCGGCGGCGTCCACCTCGGCCGCGGCCGCGCCCGGCGCGAGCGCGTGCCGCCCGGCGCGTTGCGCCGCCCTGACCAGGTCGTACAGCTCTCGCTGCCACCCGGCCACCGGGCCGACGGCGACGGTCCTGGTCATGTCGGCGTGGTAGCCGCCGTACAGGGCGCCGAAGTCGATGGTGACCAGGTCGCCGCGCTCGATGGGGCGCTCGCCGGGGCTGTGGTGGGGGACGGCGCCGTTCGGCCCGCTCGCCACGATGGTGTCGAAGGCGGGTTTGTCGGCCCCGAGCTCCATCATGCGGGCCTCCAGGGCGCGGGCGACCTGCCGTTCGGTCATGCCGGGGGCGATCGCGGCGACCACGTCGGCGAAGGCGCGGTCGGTCAGCTCGCACGCGGTGCGCAGCGCCTGGATCTCCGGCTCGTCCTTCACGACGCGCACGGCCTCCACCAGGCCCTCGACCGGCGGCAGGTCGCCGCCGAGCCGCCGGTAGCGGGCCACGGACATGTCGTGGGCCTCGATGGCCGGCCGGTCGGCCATCAAGGCCAGGGCGCCGGCCACGTCGCGCTCCTGGACGACCTCGACGCCGGGGCAGTCGCGGCGGGCGGTCTCGATGTAGCGGGAGTCGGTCGCGAGGACCGCGGAGGCGTCCGCGCGCACGAGCACGGCGGCGTTCGAGCTGACCAGGCCGGTGAGGTAGCGGACGTTGACGCCGCGGGTGACCAGCAGGGCGGTGACCCCGCGCTCGGCCAGCAGGGCCGCGACCCTGGCCCTCCGCGATTCGTACATGATGGTCATGTCCCGAACTGTACGGTCAGCCGGCCTTCGCCGGGGCGTTGCGGGAGGAGCGCAGCGGCAGCTCGCGCAGGTAGATCACCGCGACGAAGCCGATGACGGCCGCCGGGACGCACGCAAGGAACACCGACTGCATGGCGGCGGTGAAGGATTCCACGACGATGTGCTGCAGGGCCGGGGACAGCCGCCTGATGGCGTCGGGGGTGCCGAGACCGAGGTCGGCGCCCGCCGGGACCGGGACGCGGCCGGAGGCCACCATGGCCGTGATCTCGTCCCTCACCCGGGTGGTGAGCAGGGCTCCCAGGGCCGCCACGCCCACCGCTCCGCCGAGGTTGCGGAAGAAGGAGACGCCGGAGGTGGACACGGCCATGTCGCGCGCCTGCGCGGCGTTCTGGGCCGCCAGGACGAGCATCTGCATGCTGAAGCCGAACCCGGTGCCGAGCAGGGCGGTGTCCAGGCCGATGCTCCAGCCGCTGGAGTCGGTGCGCAGCAGCGACAGCAGAGCGCTGCCGGCGCAGATCAGCAGCAGGCCCGCCACCGGGAAGATCTTCCACCGGCCCGTGCGGGTGACCACGCGCCCGGAGACCACGGCCGACACCAGCAGGCTCAGCACCAGTGGCGTGGTCATGATGCCGGACATGGTGGGGCTCATGCCCTTGACGACCTGGAAGTACTGCGGCAGGTAGGTCATCGCGCCGTACAGGGCGAGGCCGACGAGCAGGGAGGCGCCGCCGGCCAGGACGAAGGTGCGGTCGCGGAACAGGCGCGGCGGC
This sequence comes from Sphaerisporangium rhizosphaerae, assembly GCF_042665155.1. Taxonomy (NCBI): domain Bacteria; kingdom Bacillati; phylum Actinomycetota; class Actinomycetes; order Streptosporangiales; family Streptosporangiaceae; genus Sphaerisporangium; species Sphaerisporangium rhizosphaerae. The sequence continues at coordinate 13,168 of NZ_JBHTCG010000027.1, forward strand.
AGGATGGGGTCGGCGGCGCGGCGCTCGGCGAGGACCGACAGGGCGACCAGCACGGCCGCGAGGGCGCCCAGGCCGAAGCTCCAGCCGGAGTTCCACGCGAACTCGTCGCCGCCGAACGACAGCAGCAGCATCAGCGCGCTGGCCCCGCCGGTGATGGCGAAGGCGCCCCACCAGTCGACGCGGGCGTCGCGGGGGTCGCGGTCGTGGCGCAGCACCCGCTGGATGACGGCGAAGGCCACCAGGGCGAAGGGGACGCAGATGTAGAAGCACCAGCGCCAGCCGAGCCACGGGGCGTCCACGATGAACCCGCCGAGCAGCGGGCCGCCGACCGTGGAGACGCCGAAGACCGCGCCGATGTAGCCGGAGTAGCGGCCCCGCTCGCGCGGAAGCACCACGTCGCCGAGGATCACCTGGGTCAGCGCCGACAGGCCGCCGGTGCCGATGCCCTGCAGGGCGCGGGCGCTGACGAGCATGCCGACGCTCTGCGACGCGCCCGCCAGGAGGGAGGCGGCGATGAACACCACCAGGGCGAGCTGGAACATGCGCTTGCGCCCGAACAGGTCTGACAGCCTGCCCCACAGGGGCGTGGAGGCGGTCATCGTCAGCAGCGGCGCGCTCGCGACCCAGGCGAGCTCGTCCTGCGCGCGGAACTCGCCCACGATGGTGGGCAGCGCGTTGCCGACCAAAGACGTCGAGATCATCGAGGTCATCAGGGCGATGAGCAGCCCGGACATGACCTTGAGGATCTCGCGATGAGTGTAGGTCCGGCGGCCCCCCGACTCGCCATGCGCGTCCGCCCGGGTGTCCCCCTGCACCACCACTACAGGCCCCCAGTTTTCAGCTTTTACCAACTATTTGTATTAGAGACCTGTTTACCTGTCAAACAGCTACAGAGCGTTACATGCAGCCGTGCGCATGTTGAGGACCGAAGCGAAGGGGACGGCCGCGCGGGCGCCTCCGGCCTGGGACGGGGACCGGACGACGCCGCCGCGCGACGCGCCGCGAGACAGGTCAGCCCGCCAGCTCCCTGATCTTCTCGATCAGCGCCAGGCGCTCCTTGTGCGAGCCCGCGACCGGGTTGACGTTGATGGTGGTGACCCCCGACTCCCGCAGGGCCGCGACGCGGTCGCGGACGAAGCCCTCGGGGCCGACCAGCGACATCTTCTCCAGCAGTTCCATCGGCACCTGGGCCGCGGCCTCGTCCTTCTTGCCTTCGAGGTAGAGGTCCTGGATGCGCTCGGCCTCCCGCTCGTAGCCGTAGCGCCGCGCCAGGTCGTTGTAGAAGTTCTTGCCCTTGGCGCCCATGCCGCCGATGTAGAGCGCCGCCATCGGCCTGCCGAACTCCAGGTAGCCCGAGACGTCGTCGCCGATCGCCAGGGTGGCCTGGGCGATGACGTCCAGCTCCCCCAGTTCGGGGTCGCGTCTGGCCTTGCCCGCCGCCAGGGACGCGCCCCACACGCCGGCGGCCTTCTCGGGGACGTAGAAGATCGGCTCCCAGCCCTCGGCCAGCTCGGCGGTCAGCTCGACGTTCTTCGGGCCGATGGCCGCCACCACGATCGGGATGCGCGGCCGGACCGGGTGGTTGATCAGCTTGAGCGGTTTGCCCAGGCCGGTGCCCTGCCCGGCGGGGAGCGGCAGGGTGTAGTGGCGGCCCTCGTAGGTCAGCCTCTCGCGCCGCCACACCTTGCGGCAGATCTCGATCACCTCGCGCGTGCGGGCCAGCGGCGCGGTGTAGGGCACGCCGTGGAAGCCCTCGATCACCTGCGGGCCCGAGGCGCCGAGGCCGAGCACGAAACGGCCGTCGGAGACGTAGTCCATGCCGGCCGCCGTCATGGCGAGCAGCGTGGGCGTGCGCGAGTAGATGGGCAGGATGCCGGAGGCGATCTGCAGTCGTTCGGTTCTCGCGGCGATGTAGCCCATCTGGCTCACGGCGTCGAAGCTGTAGGCCTCGGCGACGAAGACGATGTCGAGCCCGGCGCTCTCGTAGTCGGCCAGCTCGGCGACGGTCTCCTTGAACCCCCCGGCGTAGTTCAGTGCCATGCCGATGCGCATCCCGGTCCTCCTACTCGTGGGTAACAGAAGGATGTTCCCCTATTTCGGCGGCCAAGGCCAACAGCGCCGTGGCCGGAAGCGGCCACGGCACGCCGAGGACCCCAGGGACGTCAGGGCACATCAGAGCGCGAGGAGACGTAAGCAACGGACGCCAGGTTGACGCTAGGGGACGCGTCCGACGCCGCCCAGTACCGGCAGGAACGCGTCGCCCAGCGGCAGGGCGTCCGGGGACGGCCGCCACTCGTTGAGCGGGACGACGCCGGGGTCGATGACCTGCAGCCCGTCGAACAGCCGCAGGATGGACGCGCGCGGCCGGGCCTCCAGGACGGCGTTGGCCGCGCCGTAGACCTTGCGACCCTCGGCCATCTCCGAGGGGAACGCGTCGGAGCCGAGATGCGAGATCACGATGTGGCTGCCGCTCGGCAGCGCCCGGGCGTAGGCGGCGACCAGGCCCCAGGGGTCCTCATGGTCGGGGACGAAGTGCAGGCACGACACCATGAGCACGCCGACCGGGCGGTCGAGGGCGAAGGTGGCGGGCAGCGCCGAGAAGATCTCGTCGGGGCGCCGCAGGTCGGCCTCCAGGAAGGACACCCGCGGGTTGGTGGCGAGCAGCGCCCTGCCGTGGGTGGCAACGACGGGGTCGTTGTCGACGTAGACGACCTGGGCGTCCGGGGCGGCGGCCAGCGCCACCTCGTGCACATTGCTCTGGGTGGGCAGGCCGGCGCCGAGGTCGAGGAAGCCGCGCACCCCGACCTCGCGGGCCAGGAACCTGACGGCCCTGCCGAGGAAGTCGCGGTTCTCGCGCACCGCATCCCGCACCTTCCCCTGCGAGATCTCGATCACCTTCTCGGCGGCGGCGCGGTCGGCGGGGAAGTGGTTCTTGCCGCCGAGGTAGTAGTCGTACATCCGGGCGACGTTCGGGCGGCCCACGTCCAGCTCTTTGGAAGGACGCTGCTCGTCCACCATCACCCGTCTCCTCTCCGCCGATGGCATGATCGTACTGCCCGCGCCGGTGGCCGGGAAAGGCGCAGGTCGCGCCGGATCAGCCGTCGCGGGCGCCGAGCGCGTCCAGATCGCCCGGGGTGTCGACGTCCGCGGGGTCGCCGGCGTCGTCGCAGGGCACCGGCGTCACCAGCTCGGGATGGGCCCGCAGGAACGGCCGGGCGCCGACGTCGCCCTCGGCGAGCGCCCCGACCTCGGCGAAGTGCTCGCGCGCGATCAGCACCGGGTTGCGCGGCGCGCCGCCGTAGGCGGCCACCGCGACCGTCGCGCCGGCCCGGAAGGCGGCGACCAGGCGGCGCACGGCCTCCGGGCGGATCAGCGGCTGGTCGGCCAGGGCCACCACCACCGCCCCGGCCTCGCCGGGCACCGCCGCCAGCCCGGCGCGCAGGGACGACCCCATGCCGGTGGCCCAGTGCGGGTTGTGCACCTCGACCGCGCCGGGGACCCCTGTGGGCGCCGCGCCCAGCACCACCAGCACCGGGTCGCATCCGCCGTCGCGCAGCAGCCGCACGCCGCGGTCGGCGAGCCGCTCCCCCGCGTACTCCACCAGGGCCTTCGGCGCGCCGAAGCGGCTGCCGCCGCCGGCGGCGAGCAGCAGGCCGGCGACCGGGGTCACGGGCGCTCCTCGCGGGGGCCGGCGGCGCCGGTCTCCCCCTGGTCGGCGCCGTGGATGCGGCCGCTGGTCTCGGTCAGCGCCCGCCCCGAGCCGCCCCAGCGGAGCTGGATCAGCTCGGCGGCGATGGACACCGCCGTCTCCTCCGGGGTGCGGGCGCCGAGGTCCAGGCCGATGGGCGAGCGCAGCCGCGCCAGGTCGGCCTCGGGCACCCCCGACTCGCGCAGCCGTTCCAGGCGGTCCTCGTGGGTGCGGCGCGAGCCCATGGCGCCGACGTAACCGGCGGGGGTGCGCAGCGCGACCTCCAGCAGCGGCACGTCGAACTTGGGGTCGTGGGTGAGCACGCAGATGACGGTGCGCTCGTCGACCTGCGCGGTGGACAGGTAGTCGTGCGGCCACTTCACCACGACCTCGTCGGCCTCGGGGAAGCGCTTGGCGGTGGCGAACACCGGGCGGGCGTCGCAGACCACGACGTGGTAGCCGAGGAACTTGCCGAGGCGCGCGACGGCGGCGGCGAAGTCGATCGCGCCGAAGACCAGCATGCGCGGCGGAGGGGCGAAAGAGTGGACGAACACCGCCAGGTCGTCCAGCCGCCGCTCGCCCTCGGGGCCGTACCTGCGCACGCCGGTGAGGCCCTGGGCGAGCATGCCGCGCGCGTCGTCGTCCACGGCGGCGTCCAGCCGGGCGGCCCCGAGCGACCCCGACGCCCGGCCGTCCCAGGCGACCCTGCGCGCGCCGACCCGCCCGGGCCCGGACATGACGGTGGCGACCGCGACCGGCTCGTGCCGCCGCACCGACGCGGCGATCTCGCCCAGCTCGGGGAAGGTCCGGCGCGACACCGGCTCGACGAGGATGTCGATGATCCCTCCGCAGGTGAGCCCGACGGAGAAGGCGTCGTCGTCGCTGACCCCGTACCGCTGGAGCACCGGGCGGCCGGTGGCGGTCACCTCCTGAGCCAGCTCGTACACCGCGCCCTCCACGCAGCCGCCGGACACGCTGCCGACGGCCTCCTCGCCGAGGACGGCCATGGCGGCGCCGGGCGGCCTCGGGGCGCTGCGGAAGGTGCCGACCACCGTCGCCAGGCCGAACGTCTCTCCGGCCTCCCACCACCGCACGATCTGCGACAGCACGTCACGCATGCGACAGCCTTTCCGCCAGTTCCTCGAACGCCGCCAGGCTATGCCCCGCGACGAACGCCCCGACGTGCGGCAACGCCGCGCGCATGCCGCCGGTCAGCGGCAGGTAGCCCTCCCGGCCCTTGTGCGGGTTGACCCACACCACCCGGCGGGCGAGCCGCGACAGCCGCGCCATCTGGGCGCCGAGCAGCGAGGGGTCGCCCCGCTCCCAGCCGTCGGAGGCGATGACCACGACCGCGCCCCGGGCGCAGGACCAGCGGTCGAGGAACTCCTTGAGCTCCTCGCCGAGGCGCGTGCCGCCGCTCCAGTCGGGGATCGCCTCGGACACGCGCAGCATCGCGGCGCCGGCGTCGCGCCGGCGCAGCTCGCCGGTGACCCGCGTGAGCCGGGTGCCGACGCTGAAGACCTCGGTGGCGCGCGGCTCGCACCGCACCAGCGCGTGAGCGAAGCGCAGCAGCGTGTCGGCGTAGGGGGCCATCGACCCGCTGACGTCGACCAGCAGGACGACGCGCCGGGGAGTCGCGCGCGGCGCGCGGCGGCGCAGGCGGGCGATCTCGCCGCCTCTGCGCAGGGTCTCGCGCATCGTGCGGCGCGGGTCCAGGACGCCGCGGGCGGCCGGGGTGAACCGCCGGGAGCGGCGCTGCTCGCGGCGGGCGCGCAGCAGGGCGAGCAGGCGGTTGATCTCCTCGCGCTCGGCCGCGGTCAAGCGGGCGACGTCGCGGCGTCTGAGCACCTCGGTGGGGCTGGCCGTCGCCGCGAGGGCCTCCTGGTCGCCGGGCTCGCGCGTCCCTGCGCCGTCCGCGGCGGCGACGTGCCGGACGACGGTGACCGCCGGCGGGGCCGCGCGGCCGGCGCGGGCGGGCTCGCCGCCGAAGTAGGCGGCGAAGCACCGGTCGTAGCGGGGCAGGTCGTCGGGGCCGGCGCACAGGGTCAGGCGGCCGGCCCAGTAGACGCTCCCCGGGTCCCCGGCGCCGAGATGGCCCGCGGCGCGCAGGAACGCCTGGGTGCGCTCGTGGTCGGCGGGAACGCCGGCCGCCCGCAGCGTGCGGGCGAACCCCGTCATGGTCGCCGTCATGGTGGCGGTCATGGTCGCGGCGACCCCCTCGCCCGGCAGCGCTCCGGCGGTGGTGCGGCGGGAGCCGCCCTCACGCATGGCGCAGCAGGCCGTTCGCCAGGGCGGCCTGCTGGTCCTCGCGGTACTTCAGCACCGCGCCCAGCGTCGCGGCGGCGAGCCCCGGGTCCAGGTCGCGGGCGCCGAGGGTGAGCAGGGCCTGCGTCCAGTCGAGGGTCTCGGCGACGCCCGGCGGCTTGAGCAGGCCGGCGCCGCGCAGCCGCCCCGCCGCGGCGGCCACCTGGCCGGCGAGGGTCTCGGTGCAGTCGGGCAGCCGCCGGAGCAGGATGGCGACCTCCCGGTCGAAGGACGGGTGCTCCAGCCAGTGGTACAGGCACCGGCGCTTGAGCGCGTCGTGCACGTCGCGGGTGCGGTTGGAGGTGACGACCACTACGGGCGGCGTCTCGGCCCTGACCGTGCCGAGCTCGGGGATGGAGATGGTGAAGTCGGACAGCACCTCCAGCAGGAACGCCTCGAACTCGTCGTCGGCCCGGTCGACCTCGTCGACCAGGAGCACGCTGGGCCGGGTCTCCAGCGCCCGCAGCAGCGGGCGGGCGATCAGGAAGCGCCGGTCGTACAGCTCGCCCTCCAGCCGGGCGGCCTCGCCCGCGCCGGTCGCGCCGGTGGCCTCGGCGGCCTTCAGGTGCAGGAGCTGGCGGGCGAAGTCCCAGTCGTAGAGCGCCTGGGCGGCGTCGAGGCCCTCGTAGCACTGCAGGCGGATCAGCGGCGCGCCGAGCACGGCGGCGAGGGTCTTGGCCAGTTCGGTCTTGCCGACGCCGGCCTCCCCTTCCAGGAACAGGGGGCGGCCCATTCTCAGCGCGAGGAAGCACGCGGTCGCGAGCCCCTCGTCGGCGAGGTACGCCCGCTCGCCGAGCAGGCCGGCCAGCATGGCGGGGCTCTCGATCTCGCGGGCCCGCGATGTCTCTTGCCGCACCCCCTCAGATTACGCGCCACCCGGGCCCCTCGCCCCTGCCCGGACAGGCCCGCCCGGCGAATTACCTATTGACTTGGTAGGTTTCGCCATCGCCTCCGAGCAGGAGATGGCCGACGCCTTCACCGCCGAGGGGCTGATCCCGGGCAAGGTCGCCTTCGCCGACCACACCGACCGCCGTTTCAACGACATCGTCACGAAGGACGCCTGAGCCATGACCCTGAAGTTCCACTGGTTCCTGCCCACCTCCGGCGACAGCAGGGCGATCATCGGCGGGGGCCACGGGCTCTCGCGCGGCCACGGCCGCATCCGCACGAGCTGGAGGTGTACCCGAACCTGTGGGCGGGAGTCGGCCTGGTGCGCGGCGGCGCGGGAACCGCGCTGGTGGGCAGCCACGCCGAGGTGGCCGGCCTCATCGAGGAGTACGCCGCCCTGGGCATCACCGGGTTCGTCCTGTCGGGCTACCCGCACCTGGAGGAGGCCTACTGGTTCGGCGAGGGCGTCCTGCCCGAACTCCACCGCCGCGGCGCCCTCGACCGCGCCCTCACCCCCGTCACCGTCTGCCCCCCTCCTTCCCTCCTCTGGGTATCCGCCCGCTTCAGATCTTCAGCGCGTGGCTCTCGCGTATGTGCCCGTCTCCTGGTGGCCCGGGCCGGCCCCTTGTGCCCGGCCTGGGCCACGGGCCGGGCCGCGGCGCCCGGCGAGGACGACGCGGCCGTTCCGCGACGGTCAGCGGACCTTGGCGAAGAACGCGCGGAGGTCGGCGGCGAGGTGGTCCGGCTGGTCCATGGCGATGAAGTGGTGGCCGCCGGGGTTGTCCTGCGGCCAGTGGACGATGGTGTTGTGGCGTTCGGCGAGCCGGCGGATTCCGGGCGGTCCGCTGTAGACGCCGGTCGGTACGGCCATCTGTCCCTCCGGCCAGCCGAAACCGGTGCTGTCGTAGTACGGCCAGGCCGACGTCCCGAACGTCCCGGTGAACCAGTACAGGCTCACGTTGGTGAGGAACAGGTCGCGGTCGATCACCTGCTCGAGCGGCCTGCCGGAGGCGTTGAACTCGTGGAACTTCTGCGTCATCCAGGCCAGTGCCGCGATCGGGGAGTCGTGCCATCCGTAGGCGAAGGTCTGCGGCGCCGCGCGCAACAGCGCGTGGTGGTCGACTCCGTTCATCCAGTCCTGTCGCTGAAACCACGCGAAGGCCGCCCGCTCCTCCTCGGTCATGTCCGGAAGGTCCTTCTCGGTGGGGAAGCCGAGGCCGCTGACGACGTAGACGCCGGCCACGTGATCAGGAGCGGCCTTGGCCACCTCCGGCGCGACGTAGGCGCCGAAATCTCCGCCCTGCGCGCCGTACCGCTCGTAACCGAGACGGCGCATCAGCTCCGTCCAGACGCGCGCCACGCGCGCCGCGGTCCATCCTGTCCCGCGCGGCGGTGCGGAGAAGCCGAAGCCCGGCAGGGAGGGCACGACGACATGGAACGCTTCGGCGGGATCACCGCCGTGCGCGTGGGGATCGGTGAGCCGGCCGATGAGATGGGCGAACTCCGCGAAGGAGTTCGGCCAGCCGTGCGTGAGGATGAGCGGGAGAGCGTCGGGCTCGGCTGAGCGCACGTGCAGGAAATGGATCTCCTGACCGTCGATCTCGGTCATGAACTGCGCGAACCCGTTCAGTCGCGCCTCGTGCGGGCGCCAGTCGTACTCCTCGCGCCAGTAGCGGGCCAGTTCCCGGAGGTAGGTGACGGGGACGCCGCGAGTCCATCCGTCGCCGGGCAGTTCGCGAGGCCACCGGGTGCGGTCCAGCCGGTGGTGCAGGTCGTCCAGGTCGGCCTGGGCGATGTCGATCTGGAAGGGACGGATGTGGGTGCTCATGCTTCTCTCCCGATGTGCCGCGATGACGGGATCGACGCTAGAGGCCATGTAGGCCGGATCCTGACCTACATGGCCGGGCATGCTGGAGGCCATGGGAGACATGCCCGCACGCCTGCTCGATCTGCTGTCATTGCTGCAGAGTCCGCGCGACTGGCCGGGGAGCGAGTTGGCCGGGCGCCTCGGGGTCAGCCGCCGCACCGTCCGCCGCGACATCGACCGCCTGCGCGAGCTGGGATATCCGGTGCGGGCGGCGATGGGCGCGCTGGGCGGCTATCGGCTCGCCGCGGGCACGGCCATGCCGCCGTTGCTGCTGGACGACGAGGAGGCGGTGGCCATCGCCGTGGGCCTGCGCACCGCGGCCTCGCATCCGGTGGCCGGCATCGAGGAGGCGTCGGTACGTGCTCTGGCCAAGCTGGAGCAGGTCCTGCCGTCCCGGCTGCGGCACCGAGCAGGCGTGCTCGCCGCGGCGACCGTGACGATGCCACCCGGAGGCGAGGCGCCCGTCGACCCGCGGAATCTGGTGGTGCTCGCCGCGGCCGCCACCAACCGTGAACGCCTGCGCTTCGCCTACCGGTCCGGCGACGGCACCGAGACCAGGCGCCTGACCGAGCCGTACCGCCTGGTGGCGGCCGGGCGCCGCTGGTATCTGCTGGCGTACGACAACGACCGCGACGACTGGCGCTTCTTCCGCGTCGACCGCATCGGCGAGCCGCAGGCGACCGGCGTGCGGGTCCCGGCCCGTGTGCCGCCCGAACAGGACGCGGCCGCGTTCATCAGCGGCAAGATGTACTCGCTCGCGCCGACCTACCAGGTGGTGGCGACCTTGCACCTTCCGGCAGGCCAGGTGAGAAGCCGGCTCGGCGCCGCCGCGGGAGAGGTCGAACCGATCGGCGAGCGTAGCTGCCGCCTGCGCGGACCGGCCGACACCCTGGAGTGGACGGCGGCGCGCCTGCTCATGCTGGGCTGCGAGTTCGAGGTGCACGAGCCGCCCGAGCTAGCGGCGTATCTGCGCGAACTGAGCGCCCGTGCCACCCGCGCCGCCCAGCCCCCCGGCGGAGCCGGCGACGCACCGGGCTCCGGCGATCGCCCGGACGACACGCGCACCCTGTCACCCGGGTCCGAAACCTGACAGCTCCTGCCTGGACTCCACCGTCGAGGCGCCCCGAACCCGCCCCCCGTCCCGGTCACCGGCCTCCGGCATGTCCCCCTCTTCTTCAGCCGCGGTCGGGGGCTTCGCCGTAGGTGTGGATGAGGGCGCGGAGTTCGGCCACGGCCTTGCGGGAGCGGGCCTTCTCGGCGCCCTGGATGCCCATGGCGCCGACGCTGGACCCGTCGGCCAGGTCGAGCTTGGGCCACGGCTCGCCCTCGGGCATGGTCACGCCGAGCACCTCGGGCCACTCGTACCGGTGGACGCGCACGGCGTTGACGACGGTGATGCCGCGGTCGTCGGCCTCCACCCGCAGCCGGCCGAGCAGGTGGAGGATGAAGCCGACCAGGCACCCGAAGGCCACCAGGCCGATGCGGTCGGGCAGCTTGAACGGCGCCGGGAGCACCAGGGCCAGTACGAGCGACCCCACGACCATCACCGTGGCGAACCCGTAGGCCAGGATCATGGCCCGGCGCGGACGCCAGGTCATCGGCAGGGGCGGCGCCTGCTCGGTGTCAGGCACGGCGGCCCGTCCGGCGGTGGGGGCAGGTCGGCCGGTGGGCCGGTCGGCTGGTTGAACGGCGCGGCAAATCGCTCATCCCTTCAGGTCACGCAGCACCATCGCTGTCTCGAGCGCCGCGACCGTGGCCTCGTACCCCTTGTCCTCATGGCTGCCGGGGAGGCCCGCCCGGTCGACGGCCTGATCAAGGTTGTCACATGTCAGCACCCCGTTGCCCACCGGAGTCGACTCGTCCAGGGACACCCGGGTCAGTCCGGATGTGACCGAGTCGCAGACGTACTGGAAGTGGGCGGTCTCGCCGCGGACGACCACGCCGAGGGCGACGACCGCGTCGCAGCGCCGCGCCAGGGCCTGGGCGACGACCGGGACCTCCAGGGAGCCCGCGACCCGGACGGTGACCCACTCGGCCCCGCACTCCTTGGCCGCCTGCTCCGCGCGGGCCACCAGCTGGTCGGTGATCTCCTGGTGCCAGCGGGCCGCGACGATGCCGACCCGCAGTCCCTCGGCGACGACGGGGGCGGCCTGGGGCCGTCCGGTACCGCTCACCGGTGCTCCTCTCTCGCCGAGGCCGGCGTGGGCCGGCTCATCGGACGCCTTCGATCTGGTGGCCGAGGCGGTCGCGCTTGGCCGTCAGGTACTTGATGTTGTACTGGTTGGCGGCGGCGGGCATGGCCTCGCGGCCGAGCACCTTGATGCCGTAGCCGTCCAGCCCGCGCAGCTTGGCCGGGTTGTTGGTCAGCACGCGCACCGACTTGACCCCGAGGTCGGCCAGCATCTGGCCGGCGTTGGAGAACTCGCGGGCGTCCACCGGCAGGCCGAGCTCCAGGTTGGCGTCCACGGTGTCGCTGCCGTTGTCCTGCAGGCTGTAGGCCCGCAGCTTGGCCAGCAGGCCGATGCCGCGGCCCTCGTGCCCGCGCAGGTAGACGATCACTCCCCTGCCCTCGGCGGCGACGGCGCGCATGGCGTGGTCGAGCTGCACCCCGCAGTCGCAGCGCAGCGAACCAAGGACGTCCCCGGTCAGGCACTCGCTGTGGGCGCGGACCAGGATGTTCTCCCCGTCGCCGAGGTCGCCGTACACCAGGGCGAGGTGCTCGCCGCCGTCGATGCCGCTGGCGAAGCCGTAGGCCCGCCACACGCCGTAGCGGTTGGGGATCTCGGTGACCGCGACCCGCTGGACCACCCGCTCGGTGCGGCGGCGGTACTCGGCGAGCTGCTCGATGGACACCAGCGCCAGGTCGTGCTCGTCGGCGAACACCCGCAGCTCGGGCAGGCGCGCCATCGTCCCGTCGTCGTTGACGATCTCGGCCAGCACGCCTGCGGGGGTGAGCCCGGCCAGCCGGGCGAGGTCGACGGCGGCCTCGGTGTGGCCGCGCCGGGCGAGCACGCCGCCCTCGTGGTAGCGCAGCGGGAAGATGTGACCCGGCCGCGCCAGCTCGAACGGCTCGGTGGCCGAGTCCGCCAGCGTGCGGATGGTCTTGGCGCGGTCGGCGGCCGAGATGCCGGTGCTCACCCCGTCGCGGGCGTCCACGCTGATGGTGTAGGCGGTGCGCAGCCGCTCGCGGTTCTGGTGGACCATGAGCGGCAGGCCGAGGCGGTCCAGGTCCCGCCCGAGCATGGGGACGCAGATCACGCCGCTGGTGTAGCGGATGGTGAAGGCCAGCAGCTCCGGGGTCGCCTTGGAGGCGGCGAAGATGATGTCGCCCTCGTTCTCGCGGTTCTCGTCGTCGACGACGACCACCGGCCTGCCGCGGCCGATGTCGTCGATCGCCCGCTCGATCGGGTCCAGCGTGATGTCGCTCATGCCGTTGCCACCTCCAGTCCGCGGCTGTACTGCCGCCGCCATTCGCGGATCCCGAGCAGGACCATGACGAAGAAGATTCCGTAGACGACGCCGGAGACGACCAGGCCGGAACCGAACGCCAGGGGCACGCCGACGAGGTCGACGGCGATCCAGATCCACCAGAAGTCGATCAGGGCCCTGCCCTGGGCGTAGGTCGCGATGGCGCTGCCGACGAAGATGTAGGCGTCGGGGAGCGGCGCCCACGACCAGCCGGTGACCGAGAAGAACAGGGCGACCAGCGCCGTCGCGGCCACCATGACCGCGACCAGCGTGAGCCGCTCGCGGGTGCGTCCGGGACGCACGGGCAGCGGCTCGCCGTCCCTGGTGCCGCGCATCCAGCGGAACCAGCCGTAGAGGGCCAGCAGGCCGAACATCGCCTGCTTCAGCGCGTTCCCGGTGATGTGGGCCTGGACCGAGGCGACGAACAGCAGCACCGAGCCGACGAGCTGCACCGGCCAGGTCCAGATGGTGCGCTTCATGGCGAGCACGACGGTGGACAGCGCGCAGATGTTGCCGACCAGGTCGGTCCACAGCACGTGCTGGCCGAGCAGGTCGAAGCCGGCCTCGGTCCAGCTCATGACGCCACGCCCTGTCCCCGGGGGGCGAGGAGCTTCTCGACGTACTTGGCGATGACGTCGACCTCGAGGTTGACCGGGTCGCCGGGCTTCTTGGTTCCGAGGGTGGTGAGCCCGAGGGTGGTGGGGATGAGGCTGACGGCGAACGCTCCGGGCTCCACGGCGGCGACGGTGAGGCTGACGCCGTCGACGGCGATCGAGCCCTTCTCGACCACGTACCGGTCGAGCTCGGCGGGCAGGGACACCCGCACGATCTCCCAGTGCTCGGCGGGCTCGCGCGCGAGCACGACGCCGGTGCCGTCCACGTGGCCCTGGACGATGTGACCGCCGAGCCGCTGGTCGGCGCGCACGGCCCGTTCGAGGTTGACCGGGTCGCCGGGGGTGAGCGCGCCGAGCGAGCTGCGGTCGAGGGTCTCCTTCATCACGTCGGCGGTGAAGGTCTCGCCCTCGACGGCGACGACGGTCAGGCAGACCCCGTTGACCGAGATCGACTCTCCGTGGCGGGCCCCGGGGGCGACGGCCGGGCCGCGGACGGAGAAGCGGGCCGCGTCGGGCAGCGCCTCCACCGCGGCGATCTCGCCGAGCTCCTCGACGATTCCTGTGAACATCAGATCTCCTTGTGCGACGCGGCCGGCGGCGGGCCGGAGCGCGGGCCGTTCAGTGGCGTGCGTGAGGGACCAACCCACCGGGACGTCCGCCTCTTCCGCGCCTCACGCGCGGCACGGGGGACCCACGCCGGGGTGTGCACGGCATGGGACGGCGCGGCGCGCTCTGCGGCGCGGCACGCGGGATACGACGGTCGGCCCACCCGGCCCCTCCTACTCGCCAGTAGCTTTCTTGCCACGGCGGGCCCCGGGGTGATCGGGTGCGGCACGGCACCACGAAGGCGCACGGCGACGGATCGCCGGACGCATCGCGCGCTTCCTCCCATCCGGACTTTCACCGTCGGTCCTGGAATTCCACCAGGTCAACCGGCCGATGGACTCGGCCGGGTCGCGGACTGTCACCGCCGGTTCGGAATTTCACCGACCCCGGAGCACGCTGCTCTGCTATCAGTGTGCCACGCTCGGCAAAGCGGGCGTAACCCGCGAGAACCCCTATGGTCAACAAGCGCTTGGTAGGTGGGGTACCCCCGGGGTCAGGCCGCCGACATCAGCTTCCGGGCGCGCCGGGCGTCCGGGCTGTAGCGCAGCCCCTCGGGGATCACCCGCGTGCCGTGGTACAGCGCCTTGAGCGCCACGCCCGCCCACACGTCCTCCAGCGGGGTCGCCGGCAGCCGGTACAGCCGCCGGGCCCAGCGCGGCAGCGTGGCGAACGCGAGCAGGGTGATGAGCGGGACGGCCGGCTTCAGCGCGGCAAGGCGCGCGGGCACCGGGGCGTTCAGCGACAGCAGCAGCGGATGCGCCGCCTCGGGCACCAGGTACAGGCCCGGGCGCCGGGCCTCGATGTAGGCGCGCATCTCGGCCACCGAGCCGGGCACGTCGTCCTCGGCCAGCCCGACGAGCGCGGCCGAACGCCGCTGCTCGGCGACGAACCGGTCGGCGTCCTCGGCGCTGAGCCGCACGCCCGCGCGGCGGGCCACCGTCAGGTAGGAGTCGACCTCGCCGACGTGGACCCAGCGCAGCGCGTCGGGGTCGTCGAGCCGGAAGTCCTCGCCGGTGTCGGGGTCGTGCGCGGTCAGCCTGGCGTGGATCCTGCGCACCCGGGCGCCCGCCCTGCCGGCCTCGGCCGTGGTGCCGTAGGTGCGGACCCGGACGAACTCGGTGGTGCGCCAGAAACGCGCCCACGCCTCGTCGGGGTCCAGCAGGGCGGAGTTCTGCACCAGGCCGCGCATCGCCCGCGGGTGCAGGCCCTGCATGAGCAGCGCGCGGAAGCCGCCGACGAACTGGACGGGCTCCCCCATCACCCGCCAGGTCACCGACTGCGGACCGAAGAGCCCGTGGTCCATCGCGCACACCTCCGCAGAACCCGTAAGTGACGCGTTACCCCGGATTCCGCCGTCCACACCGGGAACCGCGCAGGAGCGGACACATTCGCGGGGGACGCCTGTTATGCGGACGGTCACGTCATGGCCAGGTCATGGCTGTGTCACAAAATCGTGACACAGTGCGCGACAGGGGATCCATAGTGTGTCGTACGCCATCACCGCAGGTCAATGGGGTAGCGGACACAACCTGATTGACATTGCACAACGAACGTTAAAAAGCTCCTCAGCGGGCGGCCAGGAGATTGACCAACGGCTAATTAATTGCCAAAGTTCCCTCTAGTCACGATTTACTGCGATCAGATCTCTGGGGTGGCACCCGCACAATGGCTCTCCCCTCTCCGGCAAGGACCGAAGGTTCCGACCCCGTGGACGCCGTCCAGGCCGCGACCGCCGGCACCGGCGAGACCACCCTCGTGGGCCGCTCGCCGGCCCAGCTCATGTGGCGGCGCTTCCGCCGCGACAAGACGGGCGTGGTCTCCGCCGTCATCGTCGTGTTCTTCGTCCTGGTCGCGCTCGGCGCGCCGCTGATCTCGGCGGTGTACGGCAAGGACCCCTACACGACCTACGGGCTGGACAACCCCGGGCTGCTCAACGCCTACGGCTTCCCGATCCTGCCGAACGGCGGCATCAGCTCGCAGTTCTGGTTCGGCATCGAACCCGGGCTCGGCCGCGACGTGTTCACGCAACTCGTCTACGGCATCCGCACCTCGCTGCTGATCGCCCTGGCCGCCACGATCATCACGACGGTGCTCGGCATCGTGGTGGGCATCGTCGCCGGGTACGCGGGAGGGCGCACCGACTACCTCATCGGCCGCGCCATCGACGTCCTGCTGTCCTTCCCCTCGACGCTGTTCATCATCGCCTTCATGCCCGTGCTGGAGAACCTCCTGGTCAAGCCGGACGAGGAGACCCCGGTGTGGCTGCGCGCCGCCGCGCTGATCATCTTCTTGACCGTGTTCGGCTGGGCCGGGCTGGCCCGCCTGCTGCGCGGCAACGTGCTGTCGCTGCGCGAGCGGGAGTTCGTGGAGGCCGCCCGGGTCACCGGCGCGTCTCCGGCCCGGATCATCTTCAAGGAGCTGCTGCCCAACCTGTGGACGCCGATCCTCATCCAGTCGACGCTGCTGCTGCCGGCGCTGGTCACCTCCGAGGCGGCGCTGTCCTTCCTCGGCGTCGGCATGATCGAGCCGGTCCCCGACTGGGGCCGCATGTTCCTGCGCGGCACCGAGGTCTACCAGTCCGACATCACCTACCTGATGTTCCCCGGCATCGCGCTCCTCATCTTCGTCATCGCCTTCAACCTCCTGGGTGACTCGGTCCGGGACGCCTTCGACCCGAGGATCAGACATTGACCCGGCCACGCACCCTGCACATCTCTAAGACCAGGAGTGAAATGTCAGCACGAACGCGGTCCGCTCTGGCCGTCTTCGCCATCGGATCCCTCGCCCTCACCGCGGCGTGCTCGCAGGGCAACGCCGGCGCACCTCCCGCGAGCTCCGGCGGCGCCTCCGCGTCCGCGTCCCCGACCAGCATGACGGACCTGTTCGCACCGCCGAAGGTCACGGTCGGCACGGCGGACGACTCCAAGGGCCCGTCCATCCCGCCGGAGGGCGTCGTCAAGGGCGGCACGGTCAACATGATCGACCGTGACGACTACCCGCACTTCGACCCGGCCCGGGTCTACGACAACGTGACGGCCAACTTCCACAAGCTCATCACCCGCCAGCTCACCGGCTACAAGCGCGTGGCCAAGGGCGAGTACAAGGTGGTCGGCGACCTCGCCACCGACGCCGGGCAGGTGTCCGACGGCGGCAAGACCTGGAAGTTCACCCTCAAGGACGGGGTGAAGTGGCAGGACGGCAGCGCCATCACCTCCGCCGACGTCAAGTGGACGATGGAGCGGCTGTTCGCCCCGTTCATCACCGAGGGCCCGCCCTACATCCAGCAGTGGCTGACCGCCGAGGACTACAAGAAGGCCTACGGCGGGCCGTACAGCGGCAAGGAGCTCGACACCATCGAGACCCCCGACGACAAGACGGTGGTCTTCCACTTCACCTCGCCGCACGCGGACGCCAACTACGCCCTGGCCATGACCGGCTACGGCATCGTGCCCAAGGCGAAGGACACCAAGGAGAAGTACGACAAGGAGCCCTTCTCCAGCGGCCCGTACATCATCGCCAAGCACACCGTCGACAAGTCGATGGACCTGGAGCGCAACCCCAACTGGGACGCGGCCACCGACCCGATCCGCGGCGCCTACCCCGACAAGTGGCACCTGGAGTTCGGCTTCCAGGCGCTGCAGGTGACCGACCGGTTCGTCGCCGACACCGGCGACGACAAGAAGACCCTCAGCTTCTACAGCCACGTCGCCGCCGAGCGGACCCAGCAGGTCGTCGAGAACGCCGACCTGCAGTCGCGCCTGCTCAAGCAGCCCTCGCCCTACGGTGACTACTACTACTTCAACCTCGACCGGGTGAAGGACATCAAGCTGCGGCAGGCGATCAACTACGCCTGGCCGACCCAGCAGATCATGCAGATCAGCGGCGGCCCCGCCAGCTCGGTGATCAACACCACGATCCTCAACCCGAGCGTGTCGGGCTGGCAGGACTACGACGCCTTCGGCATGAAGCAGCACCCCAACGGCGACCTGGCCAAGGCCAAGGAGCTGATGGCCCAGGCGAGCGACAAGACGCCGACGCTGGTCTACGGCTACAACGACACCCCCACCGAAGAGCGCATCACGGTCGCCATCAAGAACCAGCTCGCCAAGATCGGCGTCAAGATCGTCGCCAAGCCGATGAACACCAAGACCTGGTACGACTCGACCAGCAAGGTGGACAACGGCCTGGACATGTACTGGGGCGGCTGGGGCGCCGACTGGCCGACCGCGGCCACCGTGTTCCCGGTCATCTTCGGCCCGATCCACGACGGCGGCTACAACCAGTCGCACCTCAACGACCCGGCCACCACCGCCGAGATCAAGCGCATCGAGGGTCTGGCGGACGCCACCGAGGCCAACAAGGCGTGGGGCGACCTGGACAAGAAGATCATGGAGACGATCACCCCGCTGGTGCCCGCGCTCAACAACGTGGGTCTCCAGCTGCACGGCTCGCTGGTGGGCGGCGCCGAGATCGACCCGATCCAGTGGGTCGTCTCGCCCGACACCATCTTCGTGAAGTCTTCGTGAAGCACTAGCAGTCCCGGCTCCGGGGCGCCGCGCGGCGCCCCGGAGCACCTCCACTGAGATCGACAGGCCATGCTCAGATTCCTGACCCGCCGGACCCTCGGCGCGGCGGTCATCCTCGTGATCATCGCCGCAGTGACGTTCTTCCTGTTCTTCGCCATCCCCGCCGACCCGGCGCGGCTGGCCTGCGGCAAGGTGTGCCCGCCCGAGACGCTCGCGCAGGCGCGGCACAATCTGGGCTTCGACCAGCCGATCTTCGTCCAGTTCGTCAACTGGCTGGTCGGCGTCTTCGTGGGACGGGACTACGAGGGGCTCGGGCACTGCCCCGCGCCGTGCCTCGGCTACTCCTTCGTCAACCACGCCCCGGTCTTCGACACCATCACCGACCGGATGCCGCTCACGATCTCGCTGACCGTGGGCTCCGCCGTCATCTTCCTGCTGTTCGGCGTGGGCACCGGCATCATCGCCGCGCTCAACCAGGGCCGGCCGCTGGATAAGATCGCCAGTGTCTCGTCGCTGATCGGCGCCTCGGTGCAGATCTACTTCGTCGGCACGCTGGCCATGTACTTCCTGGTCTACCAGTGGCACGTCATCGAGCGCCCGCAGTACGTGCCCTTCACCGACAACCCCCTCCAGTGGGCCTACGGGCTGCTGCTGCCCTGGGTGGTGCTCGCGATCATCTTCACCGCGAACTACACCCGCATGGCCCGCTCCACGATGGTCGAGCAGCTCTCGGAGGACTACGTCCGCACGGCGCGGGCCAAGGGCATGTCGGGCCGCACGGTGGTCCTGCGCTTCGCGCTCAGGGGCACCCTCACCCCCATCGCCACGATCTTCGGCATCGACATCGGCACGCTCATCGGCGGCGCGATCATCACCGAGAACACCTTCAGCCTCCAGGGCATCGGCCGGCTGTCCATCCAGGCCGTCCTCAACTCCGACCTGCCGATGCTGATGGCGACGGTCCTGCTCGCCGCCTCCGCCATCGTCGTCTTCAACGTCGTCGTGGACGCGATGTACGCGGTCATCGACCCGCGCGTCCGTCTCAGCTAGGTGTCACCCGCTCGACCGCTCAGCTAGGAGCAACCGCTTGACCGCCGTCACACTCTCCGACGCAGGCCCCGGACGCCGGGGCGACTCCTTCCTGTCCGTGCAGGACCTGCGCGTCTCCTTCAGCACCGAGGACGGCGTGGTGCGGGCCGTCAACGGGCTGTCCTTCGAGGTGGAGAAGGGCACGACGCTCGGCATCGTGGGCGAGTCCGGCTCGGGCAAGTCGGTGACCAACCTGGCCATCCTCGGACTGCACGACACCGACCGCACCGAGATGCACGGCGAGATCTGGTTCGAGGACCAGGAGCTGATCGGCGCGAGCCGCGCGACCATGGAGCGCCTGCGCGGCAACCGCATCGCCATGATCTTCCAGGACCCGCTGACCTCCCTGTCGCCCTACCACACCGTGGGCCGCCAGATCAGCGAGGTGTACCGCAAGCACAAGGGCGCGAGCAAGAAGGAGTCCCGCGACCGGGCCGTCGAGATGCTCGAACGGGTCGGCATCCCGCACGCCACGACCCGCGTGGACGACTACCCCCACCACTTCTCCGGCGGCATGCGCCAGCGCGTCATGATCGCCATGGCGCTGGTGTGCGACCCCGACCTGCTGATCGCCGACGAGCCCACCACGGCGCTGGACGTGACCGTCCAGGCGCAGGTGCTGGACCTGCTCAAGGACCTGCAGCAGCAGATGGGCACCTCGATCATCCTGATCACCCACGACCTGGGCGTGATCGCCAGGACGGCGCACCAGGTGCTGGTCATGTACGCGGGCCGGGCCGCCGAGCGGGGAACCGTCCGCGAGGTCCTGACCGAGCCGCGCCACCCCTACACCTGGGGCCTGCTGTCGTCGATCCCGCGGCTCGGCGGGTCGGTGGACGTGCCGCTCACGCCGATCAGGGGCACCCCTCCCAGCATGCTCGCCCCGCCGCCCGGCTGCCCGTTCCACCCGCGCTGCGACTACGTCAAGTACGCGGGCCCGGAGCTGTGCACCGGTGAGCGGCCGGACCTGTCGCCCGCCACCGGGCACGGGGACGCGTGCTACCTGACGCTCGCCCAGAAGCAGGAATTCCTCGGACAGATCAAGGGACGACCGTGACCACGCCGCTGCTGCAACTCGAAGGGCTGACCAAGTACTTCCCGGTCATGGGCGGGTTCGTCCTGAAGCACCAGGTGGGCAAGGTGCACGCCGTGGACGGCGTCGACCTGGCCGTGGACGCCGGCCAGACGCTGGGCCTGGTCGGGGAGTCCGGGTGCGGCAAGTCCACCCTGGGCCGGCTGGTCGCCCGGCTGCACGAGCCGACCGACGGGAAGATCCTCTACCAGGGCGGCGACATCGCGCACAGCTCGCGGCGCGAGCTCAAGCCGATCCGCCGCGACATCCAGATGATCTTCCAGGACCCCTACAGCTCGCTCAACCCGCGCCAGACCGTGGGCGCGATCGTCGGCGGCCCCATGGAGATCAACGACATCCGGCCCGAGGGCGGCGTGCAGAAGCGCGTCCGGGAGCTGCTGGAGATCGTCGGCCTCAACCCCGAGCACTACAACCGCTTCCCGCACGAGTTCTCCGGCGGCCAGCGGCAGCGCATCGGCATCGCCCGCGCGCTCGCCCTGTCCCCCAAGCTGATCGTGGCCGACGAGCCGGTGTCGGCGCTGGACGTCTCCATCCAGGCGCAGGTGGTGAACCTGCTGCAGCAGCTCCAGCGCGACCTCGGCATCGCGTTCCTG
The DNA here is from genome assembly GCF_042665155.1 of Sphaerisporangium rhizosphaerae. NCBI lineage: Bacteria > Bacillati > Actinomycetota > Actinomycetes > Streptosporangiales > Streptosporangiaceae > Sphaerisporangium > Sphaerisporangium rhizosphaerae. The sequence continues at coordinate 33,904 of NZ_JBHTCG010000027.1, forward strand.
TTCATCGCCCACGACCTGGCCGTGGTGCGCCACGTCTCCCAGCGGGTGGCGGTCATGTACCTCGGCAAGATCGTCGAGGTGGGCGACCGGACGTCGATCTACGAGCGGCCGCGCCACCCCTACACCCACGCGCTGCTGTCGGCCGTCCCGGAGGTGGAGCTGCCCGAGGAGGGCGCCGCGCCGGCCGAGCGGATCCGCCTGGCGGGTGACGTGCCCTCGCCCATCGACCCGCCGTCCGGCTGCCGGTTCCGCACCCGGTGCTGGAAGGCCAAGGAGAAGTGCGCCGCCGAGGAGCCGCCGCTGCTCCAGATCACCGGCAACCGCGACGGCCACCTCACCGCCTGCCACTTCCCCGAGGAACCCACCACCCACGGCCACGACGTCGTCCTGGACCCCGCCCTCGCCTGACCGCCCTCCCCTACTCTGAGAAGATCGAAGGGAGAACGGTATGGAGGCATCGCAGACCCGTCGCGCGGTCCAGACCGCGAGGGCGACCGCTTCCTCGCTGGGCCTTCAGGCCGAGGACGCGGTCGTCGTCAGCGACTCCGACCGCATCGCGGTGCGCCTGCTCCCCTGCGATGTTCTCGTCCGGGTCGCACCCGCGGCGCATCGAGCCGCCTCGGAGTTCGAAGTGGAGGTCGCTCGACGCCTCACCGCGGTCGACGGCCCCGTGGCCGAGCTGGACCCTCGAGCCGAACCCCGCGTCCATCTGCGTGATCACTTCGCCCTCTCGTTCTGGACCTACTACGAACCTGTGGGATCGGAGATCGCGCCGGCCCACTATGCGGACGCGCTCACGCGCCACCATGCCGCCCTGCGCCAGGTCGATCTGGGGGCGCCGCACGTCACCGAGCGCGTCGCCGGCGCGCTGAGAGAGGTGGGCGACCGAGAGCGCACTCCAGCGCTGCCCGGTCCCGACCGGGAGCTCCTCAGCGACGCACTTGGCGGTCTGAGCGCCGCGATCAGCGGCGCGGAGGCCGGCGAGCAGCTGTTGCACGGCGAGCCGCATCCGGGCAACCTGCTCGCGACGCGGAGAGGGCCGCTCTTCGTCGACCTCGCGACGTGCTGCCGCGGGCCGGTCGAGTTCGACCTCGCCCACGCCCCCGAAGAGGTCGTCGAGCACTATCCGGGGGCCGACCACGACCTGGTCCAGCGGTGCCGCGTCCTGGTGTGGGCGTTGTTCGCCACCTGGCGCTGGCGCCGGGACGACCGGTTCCCCGACAGGCGCCACTGGCGGGCGGAAGGGCTCGACCGGGTACGGGCCGCACTCGATCGCTGCTGACCGGGCCGGGCTTGACCGGTCAGGTCCGCGCTCTCACCCTGGTGCCGGGCCGGCGCCAGGGCGCACTCAGGGATGAGTGGACTCCGGTGGTGGGCATGATGCCCTCAGGGGAGTCCGCGCGAGGGGGGCGAGTTGTGATGGAATCCATCGGCGCGCCGGCCGTGCGGGTAGTGCCGCCCGGCGGCGGGGAGCCGGTCGCCATCCCGGGGTTCGGCGCGGTCTTCAAGATCCACGGCCGCGACACCGGCGGGCTGGTGGCCATCGTGGAGCACCCGTTCGCCGTAGGGTCGATCACCGCGGCGCACCGGCACACGCGCGAGGACGAGCACTCGATCGTGGTCGAAGGCGAGATCGGTTTCCGGTCCGACGACCAGGAGGTCGTGCTCGGCCCCGGCGGCTACATCACCAAGCCACGAGGCCAGATGCACGCCATGTGGAACGCGGGGACGGTGCCCGGCCGCATCATCGAGGTCATCACCCCGGGCGGTTTCGAGACCTACTTCCGCGAGCTGGGCGAGCTGCTCTCCTCCGCAGACCGCACGCCCGGCGTGGACCTGCACACGACCCAGGAGTTCACCGACCTGGCGGACAAGTACGGCCTCACCTACGGCACCCCCACCTGGCTCCCCGACGTGGTCGCCCGCTACAACCTGAGCCCACCGTCCCACTGATGCGGTGACCACACACGTCACCGGGCTCGGCTCTCCCCCTCGCCCACGTGCTTGCGGTGATCGGCGCCGGGTCGGCGGGTCGTGGTGCGGCGATGCCGGCGCCCGCTTACGGCGCCCGTGCCGCTGAACGTTCCTGGACAGCGCGCAGTGACAACGCATCTATGTGGTCTGACGGGCGCGGAACTTGGCGACCTTGGCGCGGTTGCCGCAGCGGCTCATATCGCACCAGCGGCGGGTCCCGCGGGCGGAGTTGTCGAGGAACATCCGGGTGCAGGCAGGGCCTTCGCATTCGTGCAGCTGGGCCGCCGACGGGCCGGTGACGAGGTCGATCGCCGCGCGAGCGACGAGTGAGAGGGACGCCCGCGCGGACCCCGAGCGGACGAGCGCGCCGGTGTCGTCGAGGCGCACGAGTGGCGGCGTGACCGCGGCCGCCTCGTTCACGATGGCCCGGTCGGCCGGGTCGAACCAGGCGGCACCGGGGCGGTCCGAGGCGTTGTCGGCGCCTGCGGCATGACGGCTGGAGTGGGCGGTCATGGCCGCGTACGCGAGGCGGTAGATGGCCTCACGGAGGATCTTGGCGGTGGCGAGGTCGTCGTCGTCCGTGGCGGCCGAGGGGTCGGCGATGCCGGCGGCCGTGAGCCAGCGGCGCAGGTCGGCGGGGGTGTGCAGGAACTCCACGGGGGTGCCGCCGTACCGCCTGCCGAGGGTGCCGGTCAGGTCGAGCGCGAGGTCTCCGCCGAAGAAGTTGAACTCCACGACGCCATGGTAACCACCTTGACCGGTTTCACCGGGCCGTCCATCATGTAACTCCATAGACCGGTTACATAATGGAGGTTGTTCGCCATGACCGTGCGTGTGGGCATCAACGGCTTCGGCCGCATCGGCCGCGCTCTGCTCCGGGCCCAGTTGGGACGCCGGGAGGACGTCGAGATCGTCGCCGTGAACGACCTCACCGACGCGCGGACGCTCGCGCACCTGCTGAAGTACGACTCGACCGCCGGCCTGCTGCCCGCCGGTGTCACGGGCGGCGACGACGCGATCGTCGTGGACGGCACAAAGATCGCCGTGCTGGCCGAGCGGGATCCGGCGCGGCTGCCGTGGAAGGAACTGGACGTCGACCTCGTCGTCGAGTCGACCGGCCGGTTCACCGACGCCCACCAGGCCCGCGCCCACCTCGACGCCGGCGCGAAGCGGGTGCTGATCTCCGCCCCCGCCAAGAACGAGGATCTGACGCTGGCGATCGGCATCAACGACGACCTGTACGACCCGGAACGCCACACGATCGTCTCCAACGCCTCCTGCACGACCAACTGCCTGGCCCCGATGGCGAAGGTCCTCGACGACACGTTCGGGATCGAGCGGGGTGCGATGACCACGATCCACGCCTACACGCAGGACCAGAACCTGCAGGACGGACCGCACCGCGACCCTCGGCGTGCGCGCGCGGCGGCGCTGAACCTGATCCCGACCACGACGGGCGCGGCGAAGGCGATCGGCCTGGTCCTGCCCCGGCTCAGCGGCAAGCTGGACGGCTACTCGATCCGCGTGCCGGTGCCCGTCGGGTCGCTCACCGACCTGACCGCCGAACTCGGCCGCGAAACCACCGCCGAGGAGATCAACGCCGCGTTCCGCGCGGCCGCCGAGGGCCCGCTACGGGGCATCCTGGAGTACACCGAGGACCCGATCGTCTCCAGTGACATCGTGGGCAGCCCGGCCTCCTGCATCTTCGACGCCGCCCTCACCAAGGTCGTCGGCGGCACCCAGGCCAAGATCTACGGCTGGTACGACAACGAGACCGGCTTCGCCAACCGCCTCCTCGACACCACCCTCCTCATGTCCGCCTGAGAACCCCGGTACAGCCGTGCGCCACACGCCCCGCTTCGCCCGACCGGGGCGTTCGACCACCACCGGCCCGGTCGCGGCGGGGCGCGGTTCAGGACGCGACGCACGCGCACGGCAGGAGGCACTCCCGTCGCCCGCATCGCCACGCCGCGTGGAGAAGGTGGTGCAGCCCGTTCCATCGTTCGCGGCCCCGCCGGGCACCGGGTGATCTCCGGCCGCGCGCGGGCCGTGCCCGCGCACTAGGTTCGAGGCGTACCCTCGACCGGCGATCACGGAGGTGGGCACGATGACAGTGCTCTCGGGCAGAAAGGCCGTCGTCACCGGAGGCTCCCGGGGCATCGGCCGCGCGATCGTCGAACGGCTGGCCCGCGACGGCGCGCAGGTCGTCTTCACCTACGCCGAGAACGCCGGCGCCGCGGCCGAGGTCGAGAAGGCCGTCGCCGAGCTGGGCGGCGCCGCCCACGCCGTACGGGCCGACCTCGCCGAGCCAGGGGCCGCCGAGCGGCTGATGCGGGAGGCGGAGGAACGGCTCGGCGCCGTGGACATCCTGGTCAACAACGCGGCGCTGACCTTCGCCCCGGCCGGCCTCGCCGACACCGACGACGAGCTGTACGACCGAGCCATGGCGGTCAACGCCAAGGCGGTCTTCCTCACCATGCGGCACGCCGCCCGGCACATGCCCGACGGCGGCCGCATCGTGAACATCTCCACCCTCAACACCGTGCGGCCCGCGCCGGGCACCACGGCGTACGTGGCGAGCAAGGGGGCGCTCGAGCAGCTCACCGCCGTCGCCGCCCAGGAGCTGGGGCCGCGCGGCATCACCGTCAACACCGTCTCCCCCGGCGCGACCGACACCGACCTGCTGCGCGGTACCAACTCCGAGGAGAACCTCGCGATGGCGGCGGCGCTCACCCCGCTGCGCCGCCTCGGGCAGCCCTCCGACGTGGCCGACGTCGTCGCCTTCCTGTCCGGCCCCGACGCCCGCTGGGTGACCGGTCAGAACATCCTGGTCACCGGCGGCCTCGCCTGACACCGGCCCCACCGAGGACGGTACCCCAAGGATGAGCGGACCGCCGGTGGCGGGCATGATGCGCAGAGGGGAGTCATTCAGCGGAGGTCACTGGTACAGGAAGAAGTGCTGCGCCGGGTTGCCGAGGGTGCAGTGGTAGTTCTGCAGCCACGCCCGGTCCGCCAGCGAGCCGCCCTGGACGTCCAGGCAGTCCGCGCTCCTGGCGTTGACCAGTTGCCGGCTGCTCTGGAAGTCGTCGTACAGCCCCCACAGCATGGTCGTGCTGTTGGCGTTGCACGCCCACTGCTGGATGATCGCCCCGTCGACCGCGTTGCCGTCCTTGAGATCGAGGCAGCGGCCGGTGTACTGATTGACGAACAGGTAGCGGACGACCGTACCCAGCCCGCCGATCGGGCCGTTGGTGGCGCGGGTCAGCAACCACGACTGCTGGGGCGAGCCGTCGCAGGCCCGCTGCCAGATGCGGTTGCCGTTGGAGAAGAGGTTCCCCGCCGAGTCGGGCGCGACCTCGACGCACTTCCAGCTTCCGTAGTTCAGCAGGCGGAAGGCGCCCACCGGCAGGGTGGTGTCGGCCTGGGCGGGCTGCCCGACGGCGGCCACCGAGACGGCGGCCAACAGGGTGGCGAGCAGAAGGGTGACGATTCGGTGCAGCTTGCGCACGGCCGGCTCCCCGGGTTCAGGACGCGATCGACACGCGGGCAGGAGACACTCCCATCGCACGCATCGCCACGCCACATGGAGAAGATGGTGCAGCCTGTTCCGAGGCTGTCGCTTGTTGATCGCCTCGTGACGCGATGCGTTACCGCCCCGCACTCCCCGAACCGCTCAAGCCGTGGCAGCCTCTCAGATCATGACCGGCTCGCTCAGACCGTGACCGGCTCGCTCAAGCCGTGGCCGACTCGCTCAGCCAGGCGAGGGTGAACTCTCCGTCGTGGCGGACGCCGTCCAGGAACGCCTGCCACTCGGCCGCCGTGTAGACGACCGGCGGGCCGTATCCCCGGCCTTGAACGGCCACCCCTCGCCCGTCGCGGGAGACCGTCGCCTCCCCCACCGACCGCGCATCCGCGCCCAGCCGGTCCAGCCCCAGCTCACCGGCCCGCACAGCCTCCAGGAACACCGACCACCCCTCGGCCCCGAACCCGACCACCGCCCGCCCCGGCCCCACGTCGTTGGAGTTCCGCACCCACACCGTCACCCCATCGAACCGCGCCTCCACACAGTTGCTCTGGACACCGCTGCGAGCACTCTTACGCCATACGCCATCTCGTCGCTGAGCCTGCATGATGAATCGGCGCCCCTTCCCTTGACATGTCTCAGGCGGGGTGCGATCAGGCTGTGGCGGGTTCGCTCAGCCAGGTCAGGGTGAACTCTCCGTCGTGGCGGACTCCGTCGAGGAACGCCTGCCACTCGGCCGCCGTGTAGACGACCGGCGGGCCGTATCCCCGGCCTTGAACGACCACCCCTCGCACGTCGCGCAGGACCGTCGCCTCCCCCACCGACCGCGCATCCCCGCCCAGCCGGTCCAGCCCCAGCTCACCGGCCCGGACCACCTCCAGGAACGCCGGCCACCCCTCGGCCCCGAACCCCACCACCACCCGCCCCGGCCCCGCGTCGTTCGAGTTCCGCACCCACACGGTCCCCCCATCGAACCGCGCCTCCACACAGTTGCTCTGCGCGCCGCTCCGCGAACTCTTACGCCAAATGCCTTTCAATCGCCGACCTCCCGGCATATCAGGTACCTTCAGCGCGAAGTGTGCCGGTTACAGCGTATCTGCCAATTCCGCTAGATAACGGACCGTCTCCTCGGGCGACCAGGCGATCTCGCACAGCCGGTCATAGGCGTGCAGGTACTGCATGACAGCATGTTCGTCTTCGAGGTACATGTCAGTATTCATCGCCTCGATATGCACCACGTCGAGCTGAGGCAACTTGAGGATCGTGAAAGCCCCTGACATGCCGGGATGAGGCCGATCGGTGAACGGGAGAACCTGGACGGTGACGCCCGGCCGGTCCGCGCATTCGCACAGGTACTTGATCTGCTCCCTGAAGATCTCCGTGCCGCCGATGGGATGCCGCAGCGCCGCCTCGTTGATCAGGGCCCGAAGAACGACCGGCCGCCCGCCTGTGAGTACCGCTTTGCGCGTCATGCGCACAGTGACGAACTCCTCCACCTCGGTCTCGCTGCTCAGCCCCCGCATCGCGGCCACGAACACGCGGGCGTACGCCTCGGTCTGCAGCAGCCCCGGGATGAGGAACGTCTCGTAGGTGCGGATCTCGGTGGCCGTGGCCTCGAGCCGGATCAGATCGACGTACGAGGGCGCCAGCGCATCGCTGTGTTCGACCCACCACCCGCGCCGCTCCTGTTGGATCTCCGCCGCGACGACCATCAACTTCTGGCGGACGGCCGGGTCGGTGACCTGGTATGCGTCCAGAATCGGCGGTATATCCCGTGGCGGAATACCTACCAGACCGTTCTCGATGCGACTCAGGGAACCGGTAGAGCGTCTGCACCTCTCCGCCGCAATGGCGAGGGAAGGGATTCCCGCGTGAAGCCGTAGCTCCGCGAGCTTCGCACCCAACCAGCGCTGCCGAAGTGACGGCACATCCATCCTTTAAGTCCTCCTTTACATCATCTCTCCACTTCAGCACCACCCGTGAAGGGTTCTTGAGTGGAAGAATTTCACTGAAGCAGCTTGCGGAGCAGCAATTTCGGACCCACTATAGGGTCGCCAGACGGTCACGGAAAGCGATCGATCGAAAGCATGCCGCAATGTCCCACGGGAAGACCGTCGAACGGCGGACCGGAGGAACGCTCGCCGGTCTCTCAAGGCACAAATGGAGACAGGAGGGACAAAGGTGATCGTGATGCGTTCCCGCGTGATGATTTCGGTGGTCGATCGGCTCACCAGCCGTCTTCGTCAGCGACCGGACGTGGACCGGCGCCGTGGGGTCTACGCGCCCACGTGGCCGGACTCACCGCTCGACCCCGTCGACTGCCCGACGTTCAGTCAGCCGTTCTCGGCGGTGCCGTCGGAGGTCAGGGCGGCGCGGGCGTTCGTCACCGCGCTGCTCGGGCCGGACCATCCCTGTCACGACGACGCGATCCTGCTCACCAGCGAGCTCGCGGGGAACGTCATCCGGCACGCGGTGCGGGGAGAGTTCGCCGTCTCGGTGGCGCTGGTGCCAGGCGGGGTCAAGATCACCGTAGGTGATCGGGGGTCGGCCGCCATTCCCCGGCCGCGAACGGCCGGGGACGAGGACCTGTCCGGCAGGGGGCTGGCCATGGTGGACGCGCTGGCCATCCGGTGGGGATTCCAGCGCACCACCGGTAACACGAGCGTCTGGTTCCATCTCACCGAACCCGTCAGAGCCGACGCCTGAACACCGCGCCACGTCTGAACACCGGGCCGATGCCTGAGCACCGGCCGACGCATGGTCGCCGCGCCACACACCTGATCGCCGGGCTGCGAATGAGCGCTGGACCGACGAAGGACCGCCGGGTCAACACCCGAACGAGACGGAGTCCGCCCCGAAACCGGTCAGGACGCGGCGCGTTCGGCCTGTGCTCTGAGGTCGCGGACGGCCTTCGCGGGGTCGTCGGAGCCGTAGACGGCGTTGCCCGCGACGAAGACGTCGGCGCCGGCCTCGGCGCAGCGCTCGATCGTCCTGGAGGACACACCCCCGTCGACCTGGAGCCAGATCTCGCCGCCGTGCTTGCGGATCATCTCGCGGGCCTTGCGGACCTTGGGCAGCATGATGTCCAGGAAGGACTGCCCGCCGAAGCCCGGCTCGACGGTCATCACCAGCAGCATGTCGATCTCGCCGAGGATGTCCTCGTAGTCCTGCACGTTGGTGGCCGGGTTGAGCGCGAACCCGGCACGGGCGCCGGCCTTGCGGATCTCCCGCAGCGTGCGCACGGGGGCCTTGGCGGCCTCGGCGTGGATGGTGACGCTGCCCGCGCCGGCCTCGACGAACGAGGGGGCCCAGCGGTCGGGGTTCTCGATCATCAGGTGGCAGTCGAGCGGCAGCGTGGTCGCCTTGGCCAGCGACTCGACCACCGGCGCGCCGACGGTGAGGTTGGGCACGAAGTGGTTGTCCATGACGTCGACGTGCAACCAGTCGGCGACGCCCGCCACCTGCCCGGCCACATCCGCCAGCCGGGCGAAGTCAGCGGTCAGAATGCTGGGTGAGATCTGTACGGCCATAATGCCGCAGTCTAGAGCCCTCCCGGCCCCGAAACCGCTCCCGTGCACTGAGCTCTGCCGAGTTCAGGAGACCGAGGGCCTGCCAGGACGTCGATCGGCTGTTTTCGATCAGCGGTCACCATGGAGGGCGCCCGGGCTGTCGTCTTCCGGCTGCTCGTCGTCTCCTTCGCGAGCTTCGAACTCTTCCTGAGTGAACAACGCGACATAGACGTGTTCATCGATCTGCCGTTCAACGGCGAGCGTGTTCACCCGCCTCCGCAGCGCGTGGGTGAACTCGGCCGACCAGCCGTCCTCGTCCGGCGGGTCGAGGACGAGGAACCCCTTGAGGGCCGGCTCACCCTCGGAGTCCTCGTACGACTCGACCCAGGCTCGCCGAATCGTCGGCCCCCCGGAGATGCGGACACGCGTGATCGCCTCCGCCAGTCGCTCCAGGGCTCCAGCCTGCGGTCTCCCGCCCATGACGACCACCTCCACCCTTCCCGGCCTCGGAGACCGGATCACGCTGGTACAGCGCGCTCACAGCCCCTACCGCCGCACGCTGCGGAAGAGTTCGGCCGCCTCGTCACGCAATGCCTGAGGAATGCCGCCGGCTTCACTCTCGTTGGCTCGAAGAGCCTCTTCCAGCAGGTCCCGCTCGGCCTGGCGCTCGGCCGCTCCATCGTGATGGACGAAGAATCCCGCTGCGCCGACGCGTTCTCGCGTGTCACGGGCCTTGCCCTTGCACAAGAACCCGTTCACCTCGGTGACGCGCTCCTCGCCGAGAGGTGATCCCCTTTCAGACTCCCTCATGTGAGCATTCAACTACGAACAGTGGCGCAGCGGCCCGCTCTTGACCGAGCAGACGAGATGAACACGGCGCTGCCCGCCTGTGCTGATCACGGCGCCCGGGCCGCAGGGTCAGATCCGTTCGAGGTCGGCGAAGGAGGTTTCGAGCTTCATGCCTTCGGGGAGCTCGGTGACCAGCGTTCCTCTGTGCACGGCGGCCAGTTGGTAGTTGCGCCCGCTCCAGTCGAGGCGGTAGTCCTCGACCGAGCCGACCCGGTCGCCCTCCATGACGACGATGAGATAGACGGGTATGCCTTGCGCGGCGTACTCGGCGCGTTTGTCGTTGAAGTCGACCTCGTCGTCAGAAGAGGTGATCTCGACAGCGACCAGGACGTCACCGGACCACAGACGCGCGCCGGCGTCCAGACAGTGGAGGACGCTGATGTCCGGTCTCCTGAAGGTGAATCGCTTCCCTGCCTGGGTGACATGCGCGTTGCGGTGGCGGTAACGCATGTCGGTGTCCTGAAGGACATCGATGCAGGGATGCGACGGGCGAGCGGCCAAGAGCGCAAAGGTCAGATTGCGCGAGACGCGCTGGTGCCCCGGCGTCGGCGACTCGCGGAACAGGACCCGGCCGCCCACGACCTCGATCGTCTCGCAGATCTCCTCGGGCAGCGCCTCGTAAGCCTCCTCCGTGATGAGCAGGCTGGACGGATCCGCCGCCCAAGGGGGAAGGGGCATGTGCGGCTCCTTCGAAAGCCGGCCTTTGTGGGCCGGAGTGAACAGGTCACGAAGCGTGTCGCCACTGGGTGTTCGCGTCATAGAGGACTACGGAACTCACGCCTAGATGTTCAGCTCCTGGCCCAGGGCGGCGAGTTGGTCGGCGGCCATTCCCCTTCGGAGGTCATCGCGACGTTTGTACTGCTGCACATCTTCGTACGACAACCGCCGATGCTCGTCGATCAGGCGGGAGGGGATCTCCCCCGCGTCCAATAGCTTGATCAGGTAGGGGCGGGAGACGTTCAGCATGTCCGCCACCTGCTGTGGCGTCAGTTCGGCCTGCGACGGGTGATCCTTGATCCGGCTTACGGCACGACCGGCCATTCCGGCGTCGTCGCTCCCCGGATGTACCTGTTCGACCTGCTCGTCCGCCATCACGACACCTCTGTTCACAGCCTTCGCGACAGACGTAATGATCGCAGGCCACGACCTGGCCCGCGCGTTCTACGGCGGAACGAGCACGAGCCAGGGATGACGTTCCCGGAGGTCCGCGCTCCCGTGTGCGTTGCTCGCGGGGCAGACCTCCGGGGTGCGGGGGCGGGGCCCCTGCTGTGGGGCGGAGCCCTCCGAAGAATGCTGTCCGAGCGGAGCGAGGGCCGTTTCGAGGCGGCCGCTCGTGCCATGGGCAGGTAGGGCGGGACCCCAAGGAGGGCTGGCCGAGCGGAGCGAGGGCCGTTTGCTGGGGGGGTCTTCAGTTGTGGCGGAGGCCTTCTATCCAGCCGGATTCGACGGCTATGCGGACGGCGTCGGTGCGGTTGCGGGCGCCGGTCTTGGTGATGACGCTGGAGATGTAGTTGCGGACGGTCGCGGCCGACAGGTGCAGTTCGGCGGCGATCTCGCCGGTCGTGGCGCCGGAGCCGACCAGGCCGAGCACGGCGGCCTCCCGGTCGGTGAGCGGGGTGACGGTGGCGGACATGGCGGCCAGGGCGAGGGTGGCGTCGATCACCCGCTCGCCCTGGACGATCCTGCGGATGCTCTCGGCGAGCCGCTCGGTGGGGGCGTCCTTGAGCAGGAAGCCGCTCGCGCCCGCGTCCATCGCCCGCTTGAGCAGCCCGCTGCTGGCGAGCCCGGTGAGGATGAGCACCTGGCAGGACGGCATCGCGCGCTTGAGGCGGCAGGTGGCCTCGATGCCGTCGACGCCCGGCATCTCGATGTCGATGACGGCGACGTCGGGCGCGCAGGCTAGGGCGTGCGGGACGACCTTGTCGCCCCGGTCGATGCCGGCCACCACCTCGATGTCGCCGGTCAGGTTCAGCAGCGCGGTGAGGGCGCCGCGGACGACGCCGTGGTCTTCGGCCAGCAGAACGCGTATCAACGGTGCTCACTTTCCCGATCGTCTACGGCGGGCAGCCACGCCCGCACCTCGAACCCGCCTTCCCCCGTGCCGCCCGCCGAAAGGGACCCGCCCATCTTCGCCGCCCTCTGGCGCAGCCCGGCCAGGCCCGAGCCGCCGCGCCGGGCGGCCGTCTCCCGCCGGGCGCCGTCGTTGCGCACCAGCAGGCGGACTCCCCCGTCCACCTCGTCCAGTTCGATCAGGCAGTGCCGGGCGTCGCTGTGCCTGACGATGTTGGTGGCCGCCTCGCGCACGATCCAGCCGAGCGCGTCGCCGGTCTCCTCGTCGATCTTCTCAAGGCCCAGGCGCAGGTCGCAGCGCGCGCCGGTCAGCTCGATGAGCGCGACGGCCGCCGACAGCTCCGCGCCCACGTCCAGGGAGCGCCTGGCCGCCACGACGTCGCGGATCTCCTGGCGCGCCTCGACGGCGATGGCGATGGTGGCCTCCACCTCGGCGGCGGCCCGCTTCCTGTCCGCGCCGGCCAGGGCCAGGGCCAGCTCGGTCTTCAGGGTGATGGACGCGAGCGTCTGGCCGAGCAGGTCGTGCAGCTCCCCCGCCATGCGCAGCCGGTCCTGGTCCACGGCCGTCGTGGCGAGCGCGACCCGCAGTTCGCGAAGTTCGCGCACGAACCTGGCGTAGTGCACGATGCCCGCGGCGACCACCGAGGCGACGAGGACTCCGGCGCTCTTCTGCACGGCGGGCACGGCCACGGGGGACCATTCCACGAGGGTCAGAGGGTACTCGGCGGCGGCGACGGCGATCAGCACGCCGAGTCCGTAGCGGAAGCGGAACAGCAGCAGCCCGGCGGTGGCGACGATGAGCGGAGTGTAGATCCAGACCGATCCGAGGAACGGGACCGCTCCATAGACGACGGCGGCGAACAGCAGGAAGGTCCGCGCCCGGTGCGGCCCTTGGCTCGTTCCCGCGATGTGCCTGGCGACGATGCGCGCGTACACGACGAGCAGCCCGCCGAGCAGCACGACGGCCAGCAGGGCCCGGCCGAGGTCGCCGACGAGCACGAAGGCGAGGGGGGTGAGCCCCCACAGCGCTCCGGTGGCCGCGACGACACCCGTGGTCAGCCATCTGACCTGAGCTTCACTCTCCTGAGCCACGGGTGGTCTCCAACTTGTCCGGATGCATCATGATTTCGTACGCATCGTGACGCCTTCCGGGGCCGGGAATCAACCGTCGGCCGTGACCGTCCTGTCCTCCAGCCACCCATTGGCCCGGGCGATGCGCACGGCCTCCTCGTCGCTGCGGGCGCCGGTCTTCAGGCGGGCCGCCGCGAGGTAGTTGCGGATGGTGTGCACCGACAGCCCGAGGGTGCTGCGCAGATCGCTGCCCCGCCCGCCGGCGGCGACGGCCGAGAGCACGGCGCTCTCGCGCGCGGTGAGCGGGTTGGTGTCGATCTCCTGCTCACCGCCGTCGGCGGCGATGTCCAGGTCGATGTAACGTTCACCCCTGGCCACCACGCGGATGGCGTCGGTGAGCCGGTGGGCGGGCGCGTCCTTGACCAGGAAGCCGCGCACGCCGGCGGCCATGGCCCGCTCGAAGTTGCCCGGCGAGCCGACGCTGGTGAGGATCAGCACCGGCGGCGGCTGCTCCAGCTCCTTGATCAGCCCGGCGGCCTCCAGGCCGTCGATGCCCGGGAGCCCGATGTCGAGCAGGGCCACGTCGGGCCTGCTGCCGACCACGGCGGGCACGATCTGGTCGCCCCTGGACACCTCCTCGACCACGCGGATGTCGCGCTCCTCCGAGAGCAGCGCGATCAGCGCTCCTCTGATGAGATCGTGATCCTCCGCGATCAGAACTTTGATCATTTCCGGTCTCCTGTGGCCGAGATCAGTGCGGCCGCCATCGGGCCGCCGGGAACGTCCAGCGACAGCGTGAACCAGCCGTCTTCGATGTGCCGCCCGCTGCTCCCGCCGACCTGCGTGAGCCGCTCGTCGAGACCGGCCAGGCCGCTCCCGCCCACGCTCGCCTCGGCGGCGTCCGCCGCGCCCGCCCCGGAGGCGGACAGGCCGCCGCCCGCGCGCACGCCGTCGTTGGCCACGGTCACGGTGATGCGGTCGCCGCACGGCTCGACGCCGAGCAGGCAGACCGTGGCATCGCTGTGCCGCAGCAGGTTGGTGGCCGCCTCGCGCACCGCCCAGGCCAGCGCCACGCGGACCTCCGGGGTGAGCGTGGCGGGCAGCTCGGCGAAGTCGCACCTGACGCCCGCGGTCTCCAGCACCCGGCGCACCCCGCTCAGCTCCCTCTCCAGCGACATCTCGCGGTAGCCCTTGACCACCGCCCGCACGTCGTGCAGCGAGCGCCGGGCGATGTCGTGGATCTCGGTCAGCTCGCGACGCAGCCGGGCCATCTCCTCCGGGGGGATCCGGGTGGCCAGCTCGGTCCGCATGGCGACGACCGACAGGTTGTGCCCCAGCACGTCGTGCAGTTCGCGGGCGAACCGCAGGCGCTCTTCGGTGATGGCGAGCTTGGCGGCCTCCTCGCGGGTGCGCTGCAGTTCGCCGAGCAGCGTCGCGAAGATGGCCAGGCCGGCGAGCGCCCCGGCCGTGAGCAGGTTCTGCACCGAGCCGAACAGCACCCAGCTCATCGGCTGCGCGGCCGAGAGCAGGACGCCGGCGGCGATCGAGGCGAAGAACCCGGCCGCCGCGCCCCACCCCCGCAGGGTGACGGCGAAGGCCAGCGGGAGCATGAAGCCCACGCTCAGCCAGGTGGGGCCCGCGACGAACGGGACGGCCGCCGCGAGCGCGGACATTCCAGCGAGCACCGCGAGGTCCCAGCGGGAGCCCCGGTCGAGCACGGCCCGCACCGACAGCCACAGGTAGCAGCCGGTGAGGCCGATGATGAGCAGGACGGCGCCCGCCGCCCGCAGGGCGGGGTAGGCGCCGAGCGCCTCCGCCAGGGGCACGGCGGCGAAGGCCGCCATGCCGACCAGGAACACCCCGGCGGTCACCCGGGCCAGCCGGACCGTCCCCGGCCCGACCCCCCTCAGCCTCTGCGAGGCTCCCACTTGAACCACCTCTTCGCGGCGAGCAGTGACAGGACGAGCCAGGCCGCCATGACCAGCCACCCCGGCCACATCACGGCGAAGCCCTCCAGGACCGAGACCTTGGCGGGCACGCCCGCGCCGGCGTGCCCCACGTAGTCCCGCCCGAGGTAGGCCGTGGTGATCCCCTCGGCGACCCGCCCGAAGGGCAGGAAGGAGGAGACGGTGCGCAGCCAGCCGGGGAAGGCGGAGACCGGGTAGGCGAACCCCGACAGGCCGATGGCGAGCAGCAGGAACGGCAGGCTGACCACGACGGTGGAGCCCTGGGCGGGGATCCTGCCGCTGACCGCGACGGCCATCGCGGCGAACACCGCGAGGCCGAGCAGCACCGTGGCCGCCAGCAGCGCAGGGTTGGCCGGCAGCGCGATGCCGTGCACCCCCTTGGCCACGCCGATGATCAGCACGAGCTGGAGCAGGCCGATCGACAGCACGGTGAGGATCTCGCCGCCGAACAGGGCCAGGTCGGGCAGCTCGGTGCCGCGCAGCCGCTTGAGAATCAGCAGTTGCCTGCGCATGACGAACGACTCCACCAGCGTCATGAAGCCCAGCGTGGCCATGCCCATGACGATGACGCCGGTCATGACGGCCACCTCGACCGGCGCCCCTCCCCTGGTGCCGCCCGGCAGCAGGGCCGGCATGATCCCGCCGAACACGACGGGGAACAGCAGGGCGACGCCGACCGACACCGGCGTCCGCCAGAACAGCGTCTGGGTGAGCCGGAAGTGCGAGAGCGTGTAGGCGGTCACGTGCCCTCCTCGATGGACCGCGAGTGCGGGAGCGGGCGAGCGGTCACGACGGGCCGCGGGCGCGGGCGCATGCGAGCGGTCACGACGAGCCGCGGATGCATGCGAGCGGTCATGACGAGCCGCGGATGCGGGAGTGTCCGGGCGGTCATGTGCGGACCTCCTGCCCGCGCCGGTCGGCGATGTCGAGGAAGACCTCTTCGAGCGTGGCCTGGCGGACGTCCAGGCCGCTCAGCCGCAGGCCCCGCACGTGGGCCCAGCCCAGCACCGCGTGCGCGGCCGACTCGGGGTCGGCGGTCACGATGACGCACCGGCGCCCGTCCACGGTGAGCGCGTCGCCGTCGCCCACCGGCAGCCCTTCGGGGGTGGCGCCGTCGGGCAGCTCGAAGGCGACCCGTCCCGAGCCCCGGCCGAGCACCTCGGCCATGGTGCCCTGGGTGACGATCTCGCCCTTGTCCATGATGGCGACCCGGGCGGCCAGCTCCTGGGCCTCCTCCAGGTAGTGCGTGGTGAGCAGCACCGTCATGCCCCGGGCGGCGAGGTCGCGGACCAGGTCGCGCACCTTGCGCCTGGCCTCGGCGTCCAGGCCGGTCGTGGGCTCGTCGAGGAACAGCAGCTCGGGGTCGCCGAGGGTGGCCAGGGCGATGTCGAGCTTGCGGCGCTCGCCGCCGGACATGCGCTTGACCCGCGTCCCCGCCTGGCCGGACAGCCCCACCAGCTCCAGCGCCTCGGCCACCGGGCGGGAGCCGGAGGTGAACCTGCGCCAGGCGGCCACCGTCTCGGCCGCCGTCAGGTCGCCGAACAGTCCGGATTCCTGGAGCACCAGGCCGGTGCGCGAGCGCAGGGCCGCGCGGTCGGCGGGGTCGTGGCCGAAGACCCGCGCCGTGCCCGCGGAGGGGCGCAGATAGCCTTCGAGGATCTCGATCGTGGTGGTCTTGCCGGCGCCGTTTGTGCCGAGGAGGGCGAACACCTCTCCCTGGCCGACCTCGAAGGAGACGCCGTCGACGGCGGTGAAGGAGCCGTAGCTCTTGCGCAGGCCGCCGACCTCGATGACCGGCCCGTTCACGTCGTCACCCCCGAGTCGCACAGGTAGCCGCAGGGCAGGCAGCCGTTCCAGCTGGAGATGCTGCTGACGGTGCCGATGGAGCTCGCCGCGTCGCCGGCCGCGGTCTCCAGGTCGGTGATGTCGAACTCGCCGTCGGGTTTGGGGGGCAGCGGCGGTGTCCTGACCCCTTCGGGGTAGACGATGCCGTACTGGTGCAGCACGGCCCTGGGCTCGGTCTCGTAGCGGTCGCGCAGTTCACCGTCGCCCCACGCCGCCGCGATCAGCCGCGCGAACTTCCTGCGGTCCTGATCTCCGAGGATGTAGATGCTCTCCGCCATCAGGCGTTGTCTCCTCTCCGGCCGACTGGGCCTCCCGCCTGCAACGATGCCGACTCGTGCCGGGCACCGGCAGATGCAGACGACATCTGTCGCCCATGACGGACATCACGAACCGGGCGCGGCGTCTCCCGGGGCTCCGCCGATGAGGAAGTCGCCCACCGACGACTCCCTGGCCCAGTCGAGGCCGAACGTGCGGGCGGCCAGGTCGGCGTCGCCGCTGCCGAGGCCGCAGGGCGCCATTCCCATCGCGGTGGCCACCAGGTACAGGGTCTGGTAGAGCGCGCCGACGTTCTTCAGCGTGGCGGCGTAGGCGAGCCCGGAGTACTTCCACGACATCCGCTGGAAGCGCGAGGTGACGGTGATGAGCACGTCGGGGGTGGCCATGCCGCCGGTCGCCAGGCGGGCGACGCCGAGCATCGCGCGCGCGTCCGCGTTCCTGGCGGGCAGCGCGGCGAGCCGGTGCCCGAGCGGGTCGTAGTGGTAGACACCGGCGTCCAGACCCTCGCAGCGTGCGACGGTGAGGTACAGCTCCAGTTCGTAGGCGGCGCCGCCGGCCGGGTAGGGCCTGCTGCTGGCCTCGTACGGCATGCCGGGAGCCGGTCCGAAGACGCCCCGCACCCTGGCGGCGCGGTAGAGCAGCTCGCCGAGCTGGCGGACCGTCGGCGGCGCGCCGGCGTACTCGCGCACCGACCGGCGCGACTCCAGCACGGTGGTGAACGGCGGGTCGGCCGCGGCGGCCTCCTCCAGCGAGGGGGTGAACAGCTCCACGGCGGGGCCCGCGGGCGGGCGCTTGACCACCGGCTCGGGCGGCACCTCCCCGACGAAGCGGAAGCTCGCGCCGAACGGCTGGTCGTGCCGCCCCATGCGGCTGCGGGCGTGGAAGAGCAGGTCGTGGAAGTCCCAGGCGCGCAGCGCCGGGTCGCTCTCCTCGGCGTCGCCGGTGACGGCCATGCCGGCGGCGACCAGGTGGCCGATCGCCTCGGGGGCCTGCTTGGCCATGACCGGGCGGGCGAGCGCGCCGAGCAGCGGCATGGCCTCCTCGGTGAGCATGACGCGGTGCCGCGACAGCGGGGACTCCAGGACCAGTCCCTCCTCGGTCGCGCGGACCAGCGCGAACCTCGACAGGCGCACGGTGTCGTCGGGGGCCAGGGCCGGCGGCCGGAACTCGGCGTCCCGGGCGACGGGGACGACCCGCAACAGCGGTTCCACCGCGTGGACCAGGACCGGGCGCAGCCGCGACAGCGTCAGGTAGAGCAGGGCGGCTTCCTGGCTGGTGCCGCCGGCGGCCAGGAGTCGCTCGGCGAGCTCGTCCTCGGCGGCCAGCGTGCCCGGCAGCCCGCGCAGGACCTCCTCGACGGCGGGCGGCAGGCCGCGCAGCGTGGAGGCGCCGAAGGGGTTGGTGATGGTCAGCGTCCCGTCCGCCGAGGTGACCACGGCGTCCTCGCGCAGGCCGACCATGGGGGCCGGTGGGTCCGGCCGCGCCGCAGGAACGGTCACAGGAACATCGTGATGGGGTTCATCTGCTCCTCCGGGGTGGGCTCGGCGAGCCAGCCGAGCTGGACGGGCACGTCGTACAGGCGGCCGGGGGCGAGCCGGCGCCAGAAGTGGCGCAGGCCCGGCACGATGACCTTGACGACCGGCAGGCCGATGTCGGGCCTGGTCTGGTCCAGCACGAGCATCTCCATGCCGCGCTCCTCGACCACGGCGCGGGCGGCGGCGACGTCGTCCAGCAGGTCGGTGGTGGCCGGCCGCGCGTGCGCCGACGCGGGCACGGGCGCGCCGTCGGGCGACAGGTACGGGTGCGCCTCCATGCGGGCGTTCTTCCACCAGTCGAGCTGGTCGCTCGCGTCGAAGCGGTAGCGGGTGGCGCCGTCCGCGCCGACGTCGATGACCGCGGGGATGAACTGGTTCATCTCGGCCAGCGCGCGCTGGACGGCGATGCGCGGGTCGAAGTGGGCGCCGAAGGCCATGAGGATGTCCTCGCTGGGCCCGCCGACGCGGCGGCTGATCGCGGCGGCGACCGGGACGCCGAGGTCGGTGGTGAGGTCCAGCACGTGCATCTCGCGGCCGAACCCGGCGTAGACCTCCTGGAACTCCTCCATCCACGGGTCGGCGAAGGTGGCCAGGTCGAAGGCCGGGCGGCGCAGGCGGTTGTACCACCACAGGGCCACCGCGTCCCGTTCGACGAGCTCCATGAAGCCCTGGACGACGGCGTCCTCCCGCGAGGAGCCGGCGGCGTTGCCGTTGGAGTCGGCCCAGGCGTAGATCGGGCCGGTCTGGTGGGAGTCGTTGTAGTAGTAGTAGAGGTAGCCGGTGGGCACGTACTTGTGCCGCCGCTCGGTCAGCGACCACACCGGCGTCCACTCGATCGGGGCGTCCTCGTCGAGGGGGTCGCTGACGAAGGAGTAGCTGGAGGTGTGCGCCAGGTCGCGGCGGGTGCGGTACTGCTCCTCGCTGTAGAGCGCGCAGGCGTTGGGGTGCAGGGCGTCGGCGCCCAGCCGCCGGTAGGTCGCCGTGCGCCTGGCCTCGTCGCCCTGGAAGATGCCCGAGTACCGTTCCATCGCCTCGCACATCGCGCTGACCTTGGCCTGCAGGTCGGTCATGCCCTTGCCGGCGCTCTGGCTGCGCAGGCCCTTGCGCAGCGAGCCGAGGTCGCGGATCTGCCGGGCGAAGTTGTGCCCGGCCATGTAGGTCTTGACGAAGGGCGTGCCCGTCTCCACCCGCGCGAGCTCCCTGACGACACCGGTGACCGGGCTGACCAGGTGGGCGTACCGGTCGGCGGTGTCCTCGGGGTGGCGGGAGCGGTGGCCTCCGTCGGCGGTGAAGGTCTTGGGCCGGGAGCGCAGCTCGACCGGCGACTCGGCCGCGGCGGCCATCATGCCGGCGTCGCCGCACTCGGGGCACTGCGGCCTGCGGCGCAGCTCGTGGCGGGTGGCGCCCAGGTGCATGGTGTCCAGGGTGATCACGTCGCGCTGCTGCGGGCTCCTGGCCCCGGCCAGCCACTTCAGCGCCTCGGCCGCGACCAGCCGCGCGCCGGCGCCGCGGGTGAGCGGCAGGTCGGCGGCGGGCAGGGCCAGCGGCCTCTGCCCGCGCAGCCGCTCCTCCAGGTAGGTCAGCGACTGCCGGTGCCCTTCCAGGCGCTGCGTCAGGCACCGCCAGCAGCCGCCTTCCTTGCCCGGCTGGAACACCGGCCCGACCCACAGGACCGGGCCGACGGTGCGGGCCAGCAACCAGGGACGCCCGTCGGCCAGGTGCCGCCTGTTGATCTCGGCCAGCTCGCCGCGCAGGTAGTCGTCGGTGAGCACGATGGTGAGCGCCGCGTCCGCCGGGCCGGTGACCTGAACGCCCTCGGCGGCCAGCAGCGCCCGCAGCTCCTCGTCGGGGGCGTCCCCGACGGCCAGCACCTCGGCGCGCCCGCCCCGCACCCCGGCGACCGCCTCCTCGGCGGTGCGCCCGGTCATCTCCCAGAAGGCGGCCGTGCCCCGCTCCAGGTCCTCGGTGACGTCGACCAGCAGGTCGCGCCGCCGCAGCGTGTGGAGCACGTAGTAGACGTTCTCCGGCGGGACGTCCGGCTCGACCGCGACGAGGATGTCCTGCACGGTGTGCTTGCCGTCGAGCAGGCCCGCCACCGCCTCGATCGACCGGCCGGTCAGGACGTGCGTGTCGCGCTCCGAGATCAGGAAAACCCCGTCTCCCTCGATGACCTCCACCCGGTACTGGCGGCGAAATGCGGGTCGGGCGTCCATGGCGTTCCTTTCGGATCAGTGCACGAGGCGGAGGGAGGCGACCTGGTCGTCGGCCAGCCGCAGCAGGGTGAGCCCCGCGGCGGCCAGGCCGTTGACGGCCGACAGCGACAGGCGGTCGGCGCGCCGCCGGTCGGCGAACCAGCGGCCCGTGTGGTCGCGGCGGCGCAGCAGCTCGGCGGCCAGGCCCCGCGCGGAACGCTCCAGCGCCTCGTCCCCGGTCAGGCGGGCGGTGTGCAGGGCCACCTCGGCGTCCACCACCAGCCGCGCGCAGGACCGTCCCGGGTCGGGCGCGCAGTACCGGGCCACCCGCTCGCGCAGCTCGGCCGGGACCTCGCCGGTGAGCAGGTGGGCGGTGGCGACGGCGGCGAGCAGCGAGCCGGGGGTGTCCAGGCCGAAGCGGTGCGCCAGCAGCGCCGCGGCGGCCACGTCCTCCCCCGGCGCGTCGCTGGAGGCGGCCAGCGCCCACACCAGCCCGTCGGCGCCGATGGGCAGCCCTTCCAGGGCGGGCACGTCCGGCGGGTAGGGCGGACGGGAGGCGCCGCCGGAGACGAACTCGGCCAGCAGTTCCTCGCGCAGCCGCGCGGCGAGCGCGTCGGCGGCCGGGACCGGGACGGGCGAGGCCTCGCGCAGCTTGCGCAGGGCGAGCAGCAGCCCCGCCCGGCCGAGCACGGGCTCGGCGGAGGTCGGCCGGGTCAGCTCGGCCTCGGCGAGCGGCACCAGCCCGGCGGCCCGCTCGACCAGCCGGGTGTCGGACAGCGTGGCGCCGCAGCGGCTGAGCGCGTAGATGGCCGAGCCGATGC
This sequence comes from Sphaerisporangium rhizosphaerae, assembly GCF_042665155.1. Classification (NCBI taxonomy): domain Bacteria; kingdom Bacillati; phylum Actinomycetota; class Actinomycetes; order Streptosporangiales; family Streptosporangiaceae; genus Sphaerisporangium; species Sphaerisporangium rhizosphaerae. The sequence goes on from NZ_JBHTCG010000027.1 coordinate 55,536, forward strand.
CGACGAAGGCGCCGACGGGCGCCAGGGTGCCCGACATCCTGCGGTAGACGGCCGAGCGGGTGGACAGCGCCGCGAACTCCGCCGAGGCGTCCAGCGCGTCCTGCGCGGCCGTCCAGTGGCCGGGGGCGCCGGTGTTGGCGTACAGCTCGGCCAGGAAGACGGCCAGGCCCGCGGTGCCGGTGAGCAGATCGCCGTGCAGGGGTTCGACCTGGTCCAGCCCGTGCGCCGGGTAGGTCACCACGCCGATCCAGCCCGACCGCTCACCGGCCGGCCCGCCCGGGGTCGGGCCGAGCGGGACGGCGGCGGCGAGCACCTGGTCGGCCAGCTCGCCGGCGCGGGCGAGCAGCACCTCGGCCTGCGGTTCCTCCCGGCGGCCCGACAGGTCGTAGACGTGCAGGCCGATCTCGCGCACCGTGCGAGGACGCGGCCCGGCGCCGGGGAAGGTGGCGGGGAGTTCCCCGGCGCCGGTGAAATCGAGGCAGGTCGCGAGGACGGCGAGATGCTCGTCCAGCGGAAAACCCGCCAGGTCGGCCACACGGTCCTGGAGCCGCTGCCAGGCCGTGCCCCCGAAGTGCCCGGGGATCTCCACCCCGTCGGGCGTGAACACCGAGTCGGATCCCGGCTTGGAGACGAACAGCGGGACGTCCATCCGGCGGAAGGCGTCGATCTCCTGCTCGACGATCTCCAGGATGTCCTCGCGCCCGGGGTCGTGCCGCAGCGTCTCCCTGGCGCTGCGGAACAGGTGGGCCAGGCAGACCTCCCGGGCGACCCCGTCGATCAGCGCGCCGGGGCTCAGGCTGGTGCCGAGCAGTTCGACGCAGTCCCAGGTGCTGCGCCAGATGTAGCGGACCGGCGCCTCGCGCAGCAGCGCCAGCGGGCCGCGCGGGTCGGCCAGCAGGTCCTGGTTGCGGGCCAGGCACTCCTGCATCTGCCGGTAGCCCTCGGCCACCTCGTCGGCGTAGCGGCTCGGCTGGGCCAGCTCGCCGGCGCCCCAGGTGGGCCGGTACGGCGGCGCCTCCCAGCCGAGGGGGTAGGCCTGGGGGTGCCGGGCGATCTGCTCCTGCAGCCCGGCCATGCACCCGATGTCGTGCGCCTGGACGCCGCCGCCCATCACCCGGGGGAAGCTGATGACCGCGGTCCTGGCCACCGTCTCCTCGACCCTGCCCCACAGCGACTGGATGCGGTCGCCGATGACGGACGGCTTGCTGATGCGGGCCTGCAGGACGTTCTCCAGGTCGATGAAGACCGGCGTGTCCCCCTTGGCGACCAGGTTGTCGGCCCACAGGTCGCGGCACTCCAGGAACTGGGCGAGCCTGGCCAGCATCCCCAGGCGCGTGTAGTAGCGGCGGACGCTGTCCTCGTCGGTCCCCGGCTCGGCGGTGACGTACTCCTCCCAGCCGTAGTCCTCGCGCAGGACGACCTCGCGGGTGTGCAGGGCGAGGGGCAGCCCGTGGTTGTTCAGCAGGGTGCACACGTCCATCAGCCCGACCACCGAGCGCAGGTCCTTGGGCTTGTAGACCACCCGCTCGCCGGAGGCGAAGGTGAGCAGCGTGACGACCCGGCCGTGGTTGTGCGGGTCGCCCGAGTCGCCGGAGTACCCGGTGACCGGGCCGGGGGCGGTCCAGCCCCACAGCGTCCTGCGCAGCTCGGGCAGGTCGGCGCCCAGCCGGTCGAACAGCTCGTGGACCACCCGCCGCCACTGCAGGCAGGTCACGCCCATGACGTAGGCCAGCCCCGGCAGCGTCTCCAGCCGGTCCAGCCAGCCGGCCTGGCTGACGTCCAGGCCGGGGCTCTGCAGCCAGGCGGACACGTCGTTGGCGGTGCCGGCGAGCTGCGCCTCGAAGGCGAACCCGGAGAAGCACACCTGCGTCAGGCGTTCGACGAGCTGCCCGGCGATGTCCTCGCACGCCTCGGGGGTGACGGGCACGCCGCGCACCGTCCCGTCCTCGATGTCGACCAGCCGGTTCACCGCGCGCCTGAAGGACACGAACGGGGAGCCCGGGCGCCCGGTGGCGGGGTCGGCGGCGGCCGTGGGGGGCTGGGCGAGCAGGAAGTCCACCAGGGCGTACCCCCAGTCGGGCAGCCGGCGCGGGTCGGCGAGGCGGACGTCGACGAGTCCGGCGCCGAGGTCGCGGCCCGAGCGCCTGCGGTGGTGCAGCAGCGCCCGCTTGGCGTCGTCGTCGTCGCCCACGGCGGCCTTGAGCCAGCGTTTGGTGCGCTCGGACGCCTGGCGGGGGCCGCGCCCGGCGACCGGGACGAAGAACTCACCCGACACGCGCTCGGAGAACGGGGCGGCGGCGGCCAGCACGGCGATCAGCCGTTCGTCCCCGCCCGGCACGGCGAGCAGGCCCTCCCCCCGCACGTCGGCATATCCAAGGGCCGTCATCTCAGACCTCCTGTCGGCGGACCATGCGCGCGAAGAGCGGACTTTGGTCCATCAGCTCCTCGAACGGGCCGTCGGCGACGACCCTGCCCTGGTCGAGTACGTAGATCCGATCCGCCGACCTGATGGTGCTCAGCCGGTGCGCGATCACGATGCGGGTGATGTCGAGCTCGGCGATCCTCCGGCTGACCAGCGCCTGGGTGTGGTTGTCCAGCGCGCTGGTCGCCTCGTCGAGGATGAGGATCTTCGGGCGCTTCACCAGCGCCCTGGCGATGAGCAGCCGCTGGAGCTGCCCGCCGGAGAAGGAGGCGTTGTCCTCGCCGACGACGGTGTGCATGCCCATGGGCATGGCGGCGATGTCGCCGTCCAGGTCGGCCAGGCGGGCGGCCCGCCAGGCGTCCTGCTCGGTCGCGCCGGGCACGTCGCCGACGATGTTCTCCATGACCGAGCCCCGCAGCACGCGGGCCTGCTGCATCACCACGCCCACCTGGGAGCGCACCCGGCGCAGGTCCAGGTCACGCAGGTCGCCGCCGTCGTAGAGGACCTGGCCGGTGCGGGGCGGCTCGAAGCCCAGCAGCAGCCGCACCAGGGTGGACTTGCCGGCGCCGGACGGGCCCGCGACCGCGACGAACTCGCCCGGCCGGAACACCATCGACACCTCGTCCAGGATCCGCATCGCGGTGCCGGGGTAGGCGAAGGAGACTCCGGCGAGCCGCACCAGACCGGTCAGCTCGCCGGGGTCCTTGGCGCCGGGCGGCGTCTCGGCCGGGCGTTCCAGCACCGGGCGCAGCCGCTCGAACCGGGGCAGCAGGGCGAAGGCCGCCTCGACGGCCCGGTTCATCTGGCCGAGGGCGAGCACGAACTGGCCGAGCGCCACTGCGGCGACCACGAAGGACGCGGCGGGCACGCGCAGGGCCAGCCCGGTGACGGCGAGCAGGAGCAGCAGCGCCGGCTGCGCGGAGGCGCCGATGGCCGCAGAGACCGCCCGTTCGCGCTGCGCCGCGGCGGCGGCGCGCTGCTGGGTGGCGAACAGCCGCGACCACAGGCCGAAGACCTGCGCCTCGCGGCCGGCGACGTGGATCTTGTCGATCGCGCCGAGACAGGCGTACAGCAGGGAGTAGACCTTGCCGTACTGCTCGTGCATGACCAGCTCGTGGCGCTGCTGGCGCACGGCGCGGGCGGCCAGCACGCCGAGCAGCACCGCCACCCCGCCGAGCGCGGCCAGGGCCATCCGCCAGTCCACCGCCACGAGCACCAGCAGGCCGAACAGCGAGAACATGCCGCCGAGCAGGGAGTTGACCGCGGCCTCGCCGAGGGACTTTCGCATGTCGGAGACGGCGTTGGCCCGCTGGACCAGCTCGCCGGTGGAGTACTGGTCGAAGAACGGCAGGTCCAGGGAGACCAGGTGGCTCCAGACGGCCGGTTCGAGCCGTTCCTGCAGGCGGCTGTGCACGCGCACGAGCACCGCGTTGCGCACGGCGAGCAGCAGCGCGCCCGCGCAGACCACGCCGACGATCATCACGGCGGTCCAGACCATCGCCGGCCGGTCGGCGGGGTCGGCCGCGGAGTTCAGCAGGGTGAAGGTGAACATGGGGACGCCGAGGGCGAGCAACGCCGCGCCGCCGCCGGTCGCGAGCAGCCAGGCGAGCTCCCTGCCCGCGCCGCGCAGGCCGAACCTGAGCAGGGCCAGGGGCGAGGCGACGCCCTCGCCGAGCGGCGGGTAGATCTGCAGGGCGTCGGGGGCGAGGCCGGCGGCCACGGCCTCGGTGACCCGGCGCCGGCCGGTGGCCGGGTCGGCGGCGCGGTAGCCGCCCCGGTGCGGCAGCAGCGCCACCGGCCGCCCGCCGTCACGGGTGAAGCCGATCATGGGGACGGTGGCGGTGCGCCACCAGCGCCCGTCCAGGCGCACGCGCCGGTGCCTGACCCTGGCGGCGTCCAGCGCCGCGCCGAGCGGGTCGGCGGAGGGTGAGTCGTCCTCCCGCGCGGCCTCGCCCGCGCGGGAGGAAGCGGAGGGGGCGCCGAGCGCGGGCCCGGCGTCGGGGGCGGCGAACCCGCAGTGGTCGCCGAGCGCCTTGACCACCTTGACGGCGCGCTCGGCGCCGGTGCGGGGCCGGTCGGGCGAGGGCGGCGCGCCGGCGGCGACGGCGACGTCGGCGAACGAGCGCCACAGCGTCTCGCCCGTGGCCGCTGCGCGGGCGGCGCGCCAGTTGTCCCGGTCGGCGTCCTCGGCCTCGGCGAGCAGCAGCGTCCGCGCCAGCGTCTCGCGGCGCAGCGCGCGCAGCACGCGGTCGCCGGGCGGGTCCTGCGTCCCGCCGTCGCGGCGGTCCCGGGACGGCGCGCCGTCCGGGCCGGCGGTCGCGCCCGGGTGGCGCAGCCGGCGCGCCCAGGCCGAGAGCGCGCCGGCCTCCCTGCGGACGCGGCGCACCGCGGTGCCTTCGGCCGGGGAGGCCGTGACGGTGTAGCCGCCGGGCAGGTCGGTCGCGGCGAACCCGTGCATGAGCTGGCCGGTCTCCACCCGCAGGACGCGGTGGCGGCGCCCCTGGCCGTCCAGGGGGGCCAGCAGGACGTCGACCGAGCCGCTCACCACGCGCCAGCAGGCGTAGGGGTCGATCAGCTCGATCTCGCTGACGGGGTAGCCGCCCGGGTCCCCGGCGAAGGGGGCCGCGGCTTCCCCGGCGGACGGGCGGGCGATCGCGCCATTGGCGCCGTTCGCACCGTTCGCACCGTTCGCGCCGTTGCCGCCGTTCGGGCCCACAGGGTGTCGGTTCATGCCGCTTCCTCGACGAGCGTGCGGTAGGTGCCGGGCTGGGCGATGAGCTCGGCGTGCGTGCCGCGCTGGACGACCCTGCCCCGGTCGAGCACGAGGATCAGGTCGCTGTCGCGCACCGTGCTGAGCCGGTGCGCGATCACCACGCAGGTGCAGCCCCTGGCCTTGAGGTTGGCGTCCACCAGTGCCTCGGTCTCGGCGTCCAGGGCGCTGGTCGCCTCGTCGAGCACGAGCACCGAGGGGGACAGCGCGAGCGCGCGGGCGATCTCCATGCGCTGCCGCTCGCCGCCCGACAGGTTGCGCCCGCGTTCCTGGACCCACCCGCCAGAAAGCCCGCCCCTGCGGTGCACCACGTCGGCCAGGCAAGCGTCGGTGACGGCCCTGCGCAGCCGGTACGGCGGGACCGTCGGGTCCCACAGGGTGAGGTTGTCGGCCACGGTGCCCTCGAACACCTGGAGCTGCTGCTCGACGTAGCCGACCGAGGTGGTCAGCGTCTCGCGGGGCGTGTCCTGCCGTGGCACGCCGTCGAACCTGACCTGCCCCGACCACGGCTGCACCGCTCCGGTGAGCAGGCGCGCGACCGTGGACTTGCCGCTGCCCGTGCGGCCGACGATGGCGATGCGCTGGCCCGGTTCCGCGCGCCATGACAGTCCGTCGATGACGGGGCCGTGCTGGCGGTCGTAGCCGAAGGTGACCCCGTCGAACTCCACCGCGCCGCGCAGGCCGCCCGTCCCTTCGGGCGCGCGGGGCGGCTCGGCGTGCCGCGGGTCGGGCTCGGCGCTGAGCGCGTCGTCGAGCATGCTGGTCTGGGCGGCCACGACCTGCGCCTCGGCGCCGATGCCCACCAGCGAGGACACCGGCACCAGGAAGGCGCCGACCAGCAGTTGGGCGGCGATGACGGTCTCCATCGTGACCTCGCCGCGGGCCGCGAGCACCGCGCCGGTGATGACCATGGCGGCACCGGCGAGCGAGCCGAGCGCGGCGGGCACCACCATCAGCGCCTGCGTGACCCGCATGAGGTCCTGCGTCGCCGCCATGGTGCGCGCCGACAGGCCCGCCCACTTGGCGAAGAACCAGTTCTCCGCCCCGTCGGCCTTCAGCGACTCGGCCATCGAGACGCCGTTGAAGGCCATGCTGTCGCGGCGGTGCTCGTCGAAGATGAGCCGCTGCTGGTGCGGGGCGCTGCGCCGGCTGACCGCGCGCATCGCCGCCAGGTTGACCGCCGCCAGCAGCGCGGCGACCGCGGCGAAGGCCGGGTGGAAGGCGAACAGGATCGAGGAGTGCACCACCATGGTGAGCAGGGCCGCGATGACCGCCGCGACCCGGTCCGACATCAGCAGCGCCAGCCCCGCGCCGAAGGACGTGCGGGTCACCAGGCCGCCGGTCCCCCGCCGGTGGAAGTGGTCGCCGGGCAGCCGCAGCAGCCGCCACACGTACCGGCCCGACAGGTCGGCCGCCATCGCCAGTTGCACCGCGCCGAGCAGCCGCTGCTGCGCCCACGTCCCCGCCAGGGTGAAGCCGACGCAGCCGAGCAGCCCGAGCAGCACCGGAGCGCTCCAGGCCGTGTCGCCCGCGACCAGGACCCTGCCCAGCAGCAGCCGGGTGAGCAGGGAGGTGACCGCCGCGGGCAGGGCCAGTGTGAAGGCCATGACGGCGATGGCGAGCAGCGCGGCCAGGTAGGGCCGCACCTTCGCCAGCGCGGAGCGGGCCATCGGGAAGCGCGCCCCTCCGGGAGCGAAGCCCTCGCCCGGACGCGGGACCAGCACGATTCCGCTGAACCTGCGCCGGAACTCTTCCCTGCTCAGCCGGATCCTGCCCACGGCGGGGTCGTTGAGGTAGGCCCACCGCTTGCGCAGGCCCTCCAGCACCACGTAGTGCCGGCGGTCCACGAAGATCATCGAGGGGACGGGGAAGGTCTCCAGCTCGTCGGCCTCCACCCGCCAGCCGGCGACGGTGAAGCCGTACTCCTCGGCCGCCGCCTTGATCCCCGCCCCGGTCAGCCCGTCCCTGCCGACCCCGCACCGCTCCCTGATCTCGTGCAGGGGGACGCGCAGGCCGTGGAAGGCGAAGATCATGCTCAGGCAGGCGGGCCCGCAGTCGGCGTCCTCCATCTGGGGACGGCGCTCGGTGCGCACGGGCCGCGGCCGGGCCGTCCGCTCAGCCACGGCGGCCTCCGCCGAACAGGGCGTCCACGGGCCGGACGACGGCGACGGTGATCTCCCCGGCGACCGGGGTCAGCGTGGCGCCCGGCCAGGCGGGACGGCCGAAGTCGACGGTCACCAGGTAGCGCCCCTCGGCCCGCAGGGAGTCGCCGTAGAGCGGGCGCAGCAGCTCGCCGGAGGCGGGGTAGGGCTCGACGGCGCTCACCCTGCCCTGCCACCCGCCGCCGAAGGCGACGGGCTGGCCGGGGGCGAGCGAGCCGACCCTGTCGCGGCCGACCGTCAGCAGCGCCCGCAGGGGCCCGGCGGCCGGGTCGACCGCCGCGACGGTGCCGCCGGCGGCCAGGGCGGCGCCGGGCACGGCCGTGCGCAGCACCCGGCCGCTCGCCGTGCCCGTCACCACGTGCCTGCGTCCTCGCGCGTCGGCGATGACCGCCAGCGGCGTCACGGGCGTCACCTCCTGGCCCGGGCGGACCAGGACCTCGGCCAGGCTGCCGGTGACGGGCGCGGCCACCCCCACGGGGCCGCCCCCCGCCACCAGCACGCCCGTGCCGGCGACCACGTCGCGGACCTGGCCGAACCAGGCCCAGCCGACCGCGCAGGCCGCCACCAGGATGAGCGCGACCGCGGCGAGCCACGCCTTGGTCCGGACCGTGGAGACGAGCTGGTCGATGCGCTCGCCTCCCGGCGCCTCCACCGCGGTCATGGTCATCGCGGATCTCTCCCCGGGGAGTACTGCAGGCAGAAGCACAGGCTGAGCAGGCACGGAGGCGGCGGCGGCGCCTCGGCGCCGTCGAGGATCTCGATGACCAGCTCGGTGCCGGGCTCCGGCGGCAGCGTCGGCGCGACCGAACCCTCGGCCAGCCGGATGTCGAACTCGGCCAGCACGACGAGGGGTTCGCGCTCGTACCGGCGCCGGAGTTCGCCGTCGAGCCACGACTTCGCCGTCAGCTCGCCGAACGCTCTGCGCTGGACCGTGTCCCAGCCCATCGTGTCCACATTCATCACAAGGCCTCCCGCCGCGGTGTATGAGATGCTTTTTCCGGCGAGGTGGTGGGCATCTGGACTGCCCACCGCCCCGCCTGGGACTGCTGTGATCGTCAGGCGGTCTGCCCGCCGGAGAAGCAACCGGTGGGGCAGCTCACGGTGCCGATCGTGCCGAGGGCGCCGCCCGCGGACGATTCGAGGCTCTCCAGGTCGATGGCCTGGCCGGGCTGGGCGGGAAGGTCGGGCGGGGGCAGCTCCCGCGGCCATTCGACGCCGGCGCCGGCGAGCGCGGCGCGGGGGTCTCGTTCGAACTCCCGCCTGATCGTCTCGTCGGACCAGGCGCGGGCGACGAACCGGGCGAGCTGGGTGCGCAGTTCGGGGGACAACGGGTCTTGCGGCATGGTGTCACCTCGGTGGTGAGGCTCCGGTCGTCGCGGACGCTCGTCCGCTCTTCCCGGGAGGTCAGGGGGTTGACCCCTACGAGGACCAGACTTGTCATCGGCGACAGAGCACGCCAGAAACAACTAACACCGACGTGTCGTGATGTTCGTCATATCTGGTAGTCCGCCTTTCCCGATGGGAGCCGCTGCTCCCGATGCGCGAACCCGCGCATCTCCGTCTGCGCCTCGCGGGCCATGTCGAGCATGCGGCCCAGCTCCGTCTTGACGGCCGCGGCGTCGCCGTCCACGCCGGACAGGACGGTGCGTCCCTGCTCGGCGATGGCGTCCAGGCGGCTGCCGAGGATGGCTTCCAGCTCGCGGACGGTCCTCACGCGCTGTGCCGCCACCTCGACCGTGGCGAGCTCGGCCCTGGTCGCGTACAGGACCCGCGCCGTCTCGGCGAAGTGCGTCAGTCCCGCGAGCGGGATGGCCGCCACCGCGACCGACAGCGTCCAGGACAGGCCGCCGGCCAGGACGTCGCCGAGTGCCATCGACTTGAAGGTCTCGGCGACGGCCACCAGCGCGAAGGCCGGAAGCGGGTAGGGCCGGGGAAGCAGTCCCAGCGTCATCGCGGTGAGGAAGACGCTGGAGGCGGCCCACCACTCGCCGAGGAAGGGCAGCGGAAGGTAGACCAGCAGCGCCATCACCCCGACCGCCCAGCGGTGCCAGGGACCGCGCGGGCCGGTGCAGCCGGCCGCGATGTAGAGGGCGACGACCACCGCCGCCAGTACGGCACCGGGGATCCGCGCGGGCCGCGCGTCCTCGATGTAGTGCACGAACGTGGGTGTCATCAGGTAGAGGGCGAACGCCACGATCGCCGCGCGGCCGATCCGCACCTCCAGCGGCGCGCGAGCGACCGCTTTGGGCCCTACAACCCCTGTCTGGGTCACAAACGGATCATGGCAACCCATTCGGGGGAAGGCAACGCATCACGGAACCCGCTTTCCGGAGGCACCCGGCGGCGGCGGGCCGCCGGGTGCCACGACGGAGGTCCCGGGTGCGCCCTCGGGAGGGAAGGCGACCCAAGACGGGTCAGGCTTTCGCTTCCATGCCGCAGCCGTAGGTGGAGGCGGTGCCGAGGCAGCCGCCGATGCTGCTGATCGAGCTCACCGAGCCGAAGCAGCCGTCGGCCGGGGCCTCGGTGCCGGCCGCGACCTCCAGCTCCTCGATGCTGAACTCGCCGGCGGGCTTGGGCGGCAGCGGCGGGGTGGCCACGCCATCGGGGTAGGCGATGCCGTACTCGGCCAGCATCAGCCGGGGCTCGCGGCCGTAGCGGGTCTTGACCTCGCCCTCCGACCAGGCGGCGGCGACGAGCCTGGCGAACTTCTTGCGGTCGTCGTCACCGAGAATGTAAAGGCTTTCGGCCATCGGGCCACTTCCTTCCGCCCGGCTCGGCGGCCGGGATCCGACGGGAGCGGCAGCGGGCATCTGGACTGCTCGCTGCCTCTTTGCGCAGGTCCAGACTCGCCCCGCACGCCCGCCGCCGGTAGAAACAACTAACACCAACCGCTTGTGATAACTGTCATGTGACACCGGGCCGCGGCCCTTCTCGCGGACGGGACGTCACCGTTCCGCCCGGCGCCGGAAAGCAGCGGCCCTTCTTCTCTTCTCTGATATGCCGATTACAGAAATCGGCCGCGAGGGAAACCAGAAGCCTATTCGGATCTCCCTTTATCCCCCGTCGGCCGGCGGCCCGGGGAACGGGCCGTCACGGTGATCGGCGGACGTGACGCGGAACAATCATCCCGCCGGTGACGCCATATCACAGCCGGCCCTCTCCGGCGTGAAATGGCGATGCCGGTCGAGCGGTACGGCCGTCCCGGCGCGGCCCAACCCCTGGTAATCGGCCCTGCCCGATCGCCCGGCCCCGGCGCCGGGCCGCAATGCGCTTCGATCAACCGCGCCATATGCCGAGCGCGTCAGAAAGCGGACACGTTTCTTGTCAAATCCATCCCGCGGACAGACAGTTGGGATCCCACCCCATCCACGGACTCCTGGAGCCGAGCCATGCGCGTATCCGCCAGAGGAAATCGAGGACGCCCGATATCGGCCGTCCGGCGCGTGCTGTGCCTCGTCGTGGGAATGGTCGCCGCGGCGTCCCTCGTCGCGCCGTCCGCCACCGCGCTCGCGCTGCCCACCCCGAAGGCCTTCACCTCCTACCTCGACCTGGAGTGTTTCAAGACCAGCACCTACCAGCCGCCCACCACCACGCTGACGCTGAAGCACCTCAACCCGGTGCTCCAGGACCTGCCGACCGAACAGGTCACCCTCGGCGCGCGCGAGAAGCTGTGCGTCCCGGTCGCCAAGAACCAGGTGATCCCGCCGTCCGGCGTCCTGGACTTCATCCGGTACGTGGACCTGTCGTGCTACCGGATCACCGGGGCCACGGTGAACAGGTCGCTCGTCCTCAGCCACCTCAACCCGGTGCTCCAGGACCTGCCGCGCGAGCAGGTCGTCATGACCGCCCCGCAGCACCTGTGCGTCCCGGTCGCCAAGAACGGCCTGGTCCCGCCCTCCGAGGTGCTGTCGCTGGTCTCGCACATCGACCTGAAGTGCTACGGGCTCACCCCGAACACCCTGATGAACCGCAAGCTGGCCCTCACCCAGCTCAACCCGGTGCTGACCAACCAGATCCCCACCACGTCGGTGCAGGTCACCTACGGCCGCCAGCTCTGCGTGCCGGTGCTCAAGGCCGGCGACAGCGTGCCGACGGCGGTGGCGAGCATCGTGCGGTGGATCGACCTGGAGAACTTCGACGTCATCGCCCCCGCCATCAACCCGGTCACCCTGAGCCTGAAGCACCTCAACCCGGTGCTCGCCGGCCTGCCGGCCGAGACGGCGGTCTTGTCAGGAGCCGCGCAGCTCGGCGTCCCGGTGGCGAAGAACGGCCAGTTCCCCCCAGGCTGACCGGTCACGAGGCTCATCCCACTCCCGCCGACCCGGCCTGCTCCCCCGGCCGGGTCGCGCGGGCGTGACCCACCCCGTCAGAGTGATCTCGGCAGCCCGAATGCCGGGAGCACGCTGTTCTCGAAGCGCGTCAAGGCGCTGATCCGTCCGCCGCTGAGAGCGATGACGAACAGGCCGGTCCCGTGCCTGACGCCGGTCGGGGCGCGCAGGTAGGCGCCGAACGCCGGCTGGCCGTTGGCCCGCGTCGGCACGAGGTCGAACCTGCGGCCGGCGCCGAACAGGCTCGAGCAGAATCGGGCCACGACGTCGCGTCCTTCGTACTCCAGGGGCAGCGGCGGCATGGACATGAAGACGTCGTCGGTCAGCAGGGCCACCAGCGCGTCGACGTCGGCGGACTCGTACGCGCTGACGAACTTCGCCACCAGCGCTTCTTCGACCCGCGAGCCGGCGGCGGGAGGCGGTTCCGAAGCGGTGGCCTGCCGGCGGCGCCGCAGGCCGGCGCGCGCCCGCTTGAGTGCGCTCTTGACCGATTCGACGGTCGTGTCGAGCATGCCGGCCACCTCATCGGCGTGGAACCCGAGGACGTCACGCAGGACGAGGACGGCGATCTGCCGAGGCGGCAGGAGCTGGAGCGCGGTCACGAAGGCCAGGGAGATGGACTCGTTCCTCTCGTAGCGGGCCTCCGGGCCGAGCGGCACGTCGATCCCGCCGTCGAGGAGGACGTCCGGGTACGGCTCCAGCCAGACGACCTCGCCGAGCCGGGTCGGCTCGGGCGGTTCGACTCCGGGGATGTCCCACTCCTTGGCCGGGCGGCGCGCGGCCGAGCGAAGCGCGTCAAGGCAGCGGTTGGTGGCGATCCGGTAGAGCCAGGTGCGCAGCGAGGCGCGGCCGTCGAACCCGTCCAGTCCCCGCCAGGCGGACAGCAGAACGTCCTGGAGGACGTCCTCCGCGTCCTGGAACGACCCGAGCATCCGGTAGCAGTGCACCTGCAACTCGCGGCGGTGCGGCTCGGTCAGCTCACCGAACGCCTCGCCGTCCCCGGCCCGCGCCCTGCCGATCAGTTCGGCTCCGGCCAATTCCACTCCTGGCCGCCTTTCTCCCGTGGCTCTGTCTCTTCCTCTCTACATGGACGCCGGCAATGGGGCGAAAGGGGCGGTCGCCGAGCGCCCCCTTTCCCGGCACGGCGTCGTCTGGACCAGTGCGCGACAACGGCGACGAAGGAGAACCGACATGGGGAAGATCATCATCAGCGAGAACATCTCGCTCGACGGAGTCATCCAGTCCGGCGAGGACGACCTCGCGCGCGGCGACTGGTTCACGTGCATCGGCGACAGGGACCGCGAGGAGTGGGCCAAGCTCGAGTTCGAGGAGGCCCTGGGCGCCGAGGCCCTGCTGCTGGGACGGCGCAGCTACGAGTGGTTCCTCGCGCGTGGCTGGGCGTCCCGCACCGGTGAGTGGGCGGAGAGGTTGAGGAGCCTGCCCAAGTACGTCGTCACCTCTTCCGCGCTCGACGGCCCCGGCTGGAACAACGCGACCGCCATCATGGGCGACGTGGTGACGGAGGTGTCGACGCTGAGGCGGCAGGTGGACGGGGAGATCGTCGTCTACGGCAGCGGCCGCCTCACGCGCGCGTTGCTGGAGCACGACCTCGTGGACGAGCTGCGGCTGATGACGTACCCGGTCGTGGCCGGAGCGGGCGATCGGCTGTTCGGCGAGACCAGCGGCATGAAGCCGATGTGCCTCGCCGGGACCCGCGTCGTCGGCCTCGGCCTCGTCTCGCTCGTCTACCGCCCTGTCCGGAACGCCTGACGGAAGCCACCGGGTCAGACCACCACGATCCGCACGCGGTCATCCTTGGAGGCGGCGTAGAACTCGCTGCATTCTTGTCCTCTTTGCTCCACGCCCCAAGTACGCATGAACGCCCGGATCCCTTTACCCGGGCCAGAGGTCGTGTCGGCCGCCGATTGCAGAGGGCTGGGTGGAGCGGGCATAGCGGGCCGTGAGGGTGCGCAGGTGGTCGACCAGTTCCGGCGGTTCGGTGACCTGGAAGTCCAGGTCGAGCATGCCCAGGTAGACCGCCAGGGTGTTCAGGGTGTCCGCCCCGGTGTGCAGCACGCACGTGCGTTCGTCCACCGCCTCGACCACGCCGACGGCGGGGTTGACGCGCTCGGCCACGACCTGGGCCGGGGCGTGCACCAGGACGCGGGCCCGGTGCCGCCACGCCGCCGCCGACACCCCGCGCGCGACATGGGCGGCCGCCCCGCCCTCGGGCGGGTCCCGGGGCGGGAAGCGCGGGCCGGTGGGCGTGCGCGGCTCGACACGGTCGGCGCGGAAGGTCCGCCAGTCCTGGCGCTCGACGTCCCAGGCGACCAGGTACCAGCGGCGGCCCCACGACACCAGCCGGTGCGGCTCGACGGTGCGCACGGCGGCCGACCCGTCGTGCGCGCGGTAGTCGAACCGCAGGCGCTCCCGGTCGCGGCAGGCCGCGGCGAGCGCGGTGAGCACGCCGGGATCGACCGAGGGCCCCGGCCGGTCCGGGGGCACGGCCTCGATGGACGCCTGCAGGGCGCCGACCCGATGACGCAACCGGGACGGCAGCACCTGCTCCAGCTTGGCGAGCGCGCGCACCGACGTCTCCTCGATGCCGGCCACGGCGCCACGGGCGGCCGTCCGCAGCCCGACCGCCACGGCCACCGCCTCCTCGTCGTCCAGCAGGAGCGGCGGCATGGCCGCGCCCGCGCCCAGCCGGTAGCCGCCGTCGGTGCCGCGCGTCGCGTTCACCGGGTAGCCCAGCTCGCGCAGCCGGTCGACGTCGCGGCGGACGGTGCGCTCGCTCACCCCGAGCCGCTCGGCCAGGGACGCGCCCGGCCAGTCGCGCCGGGACTGCAGCAAGGACAGCAGGCGCAGCAGCCGCGCCGAGGTCTCCAACATGGTTCCCAGCCTGCCCCACCTTCAGGACAGCACCTGACCGGAAGGCCCTCTAGTGTCCTTCTCATGAACCAGAACGCAGAGATCAGGCCCTTCCGCATCGACGTCCCCCAGGCCCGGCTCGACGACCTGCACGACCGGCTCGACCGCACGCTGTGGCCCGACGAGATCCCCGGGACGGGCTGGGACTACGGCGTGCCGGTGGAGTACGTCAGAAGGCTCGCCGAGTACTGGCGCGACGGTTACGACTGGCGCGCGCAGGAGGCCGCGATCAACCGGTACCCGCAGTTCCTCACCGAGATCGACGGGCAGGACATCCACTTCCTGCACGTCCGCTCACCGCACCCGGACGCCCTGCCGCTGATCCTCACCCACGGCTGGCCGGGCTCGATCGTGGAGTACCTGAAGATCATCGACCTGCTCACCCACCCGGAGGACCCGGCGCAGGCGTTCCACGTGGTGATCCCCTCGCTGCCCGGCTTCGGCTTCTCCGGACCGACCAGGGAACGCGGCTGGAACCGGTACCGCACGGCCAGGGCGTGGGCCGAGCTGATGCGGCGGCTCGGTTACGACCGCTACGGCGCGGCCGGCAACGACGGCGGCTCGTTCGTCGCCCCCGAGCTGGGACGCCTCGCCCCCGAGCACGTGGCCGGCGTGCACGTCACGCAGATCTACTCCTTCCCGTCGGGCGACCCGGCCGAGTTCGAGAAGATCACCCCCGAGGACAAGAAGGCGCTGGAAGTGCTCCAGTGGTTCTACGACAACAAGATGGCCTTCAACGTCCTGCACTCCCAGCAGCCGCAGACGCTGTCGTACGCGATCTACGACTCGCCGGTGGGCCTGCTGGGCTGGAACTCCCAGCTCCTCGGCGACGCCGCCGACCTGGACGCCGACTTCGTCCTCACCAACACGATGCTCTACTGGGTCACCGGCACCGCGACCTCGGCCACCCGGTTCTACTACGAGGACGCCCGCGCCGAGCACCCCAAGGAGCCCACCACCGTCCCCCTCGGCCTGGCGATGTTCGACGGTGACTTCGTCTCCATGCGCACCTTCGCCGAGCGCGACCACGCCAACATCGTCCACTGGAAGTCCTACGACCGCGGCGGCCACTACGCCGCCCACATCGTCCCCGACATCCTCGCCACCGACCTGCGCACCTTCTTCACTTCCCTCCGCTGACACTGCCGGTGAGGCGGAAGGAGAGGCAGACGACCGGGGTGTCGTCCTGGACGGGGGTGCCGGCGCGGGACCAGTAGCGGCGGTGGCCGGCGCGCCAGTCGTCCAGGGAGGCGTCGCCCTCTCCCTCGGCGGCGGCGTGCTCCCAGGTCACCTCGATGAAGGGCTTCACCTCCACAGCGGTGATCTCCACCGTGGCGACGGGTGCGCCGTCGTCGTCCAGAACGGCCAGACGTTCGCCGGGATACTCCAGCCCTTCGGTCTCGGCGGCGTATTCGGCGAGCAGACCGGTCGTCGCGGTCTTCACGCCACTGACGACGAGGCCGTTCAACCAGGCCCGCATCTCGCCAGGGGTGCCCAGTTCGAGGGAACGCATGCCGTCGACTCGCGGCCACACCACCACATCACCTCATCGACTCGTCATTGGCTCGACCGGCCGGTCGACGAGCGGTCCTCCACGGGGGATCGCCGCTCAGGTACGGCGAATCGGGAGCCTCGGCCGGGTTGTGACTGTATCCGGACCGCCGCCGCTACGACGACGGCCCGATGCCCGGCCCTGGCGACCGGCCCTGGCGACCGGCCCTGGTGACCGGCTCGGTCACGGCTTGCCGATCGGCTGCCGGCGGCGCTGATCGCGGGCGGCCAGTCCGGCCACGATGTCGAGGAGACCGTCGAGGTCGGCCTGATACTCGGCGTCCCAGTCCACCCGGGCGTCCAGATGCCCGGCCAGCAGCTGATGGCCGGGCAGCAGGTCGGGCTCCAGCTGGGCGCGGCGGCCTCGGGTGTCCAGCGAGCCCTCGGAGAACCGGCCGCCGACCTCCGAGATCGCGTACCCGATGAGGAAGGTGCTGATCATCCGCTCCATCCTGGGCACCTGCGCCGGTTCGACACCGGCGCGCAGCAGCGCGTCGAACAGCAGGTCGATGACCATGATCGCGGACGGGCTCACGGCCGGACGGGTGAACAGCAGCGGGAAGACGGAGGGATGCCGGCGCGCCGCGGAACGGACCTCGGCGGCCAGATGCAGGATCGTCTCCCTCCAGCCGAGATCGGCCGCCGGCCGTGAGATCTCGGCGAGCATGCGGCCGATGATGGCGTCCAGCAGCTCGTCCTTGTTGCGGAAGTACCCGTAGAGCGCCATCGGCGTCAGCCCGATGCGGGCGGCGACCGCGCGCATGGACACCGCCTTGACGCCCTGCTCGGCCGCGACGAGCAGGGCCGCGTCGACGATCTCGGCACGGCGCGAGTCCTTGAGCTTCCGCATCGTCTCAGTCTACACTGTAGATTACTCTACGGTGTAGACTGAGGAGGCATCGATGCTCCGAGCGGTCGGCCTGACCAAGCGCTACGGCGATGTACGCGCCCTCGACGGGTTCACGCTCGACGTGGCGCCGGGTGAGATCGCCGGCCTGGTCGGGCACAACGGCGCCGGCAAGACGACCTTCGTGGACATCGTCTGCGGGCTCGTCCGCGCCGACGCCGGCACGGTGACGATCGGCGGCCGGGCGCCACGCGCCGCCCGGGGCGATGTGGGGGTCGCCCCGCAGCACATCGCGCTCTACCCCGGTGCGACCGCCCGGGAGCACCTCGTGCTCTACGGCCGGTTGGCCGGGTTGCGCCGGGCGGCACTCGCGGCCGCGACGGACGAGGTCGTCGAGGCGATGCTGCTCGACGACCTCCTCGACCGGCGCGCCGGGCTGCTCTCGGGCGGGCAGCAGCGGCGCATCCAGGCGGCGATCGCGCTCCTGCACCGGCCCGGTCTCCTCCTGCTCGACGAGCCCACCGCCGGCGCCGACCCGCAGACCCGGCAATCGCTGCTGGCCGCCGTGCGGCGGCGCGCCGCCGCGGGCGCCGCGGTCGTGTACACCACGCACTACCTGCCCGAACTCGCCGACCTCGGCGCCACCCTCGCGGTCGCGCGGAGGGGACGGATCATCGCCCGCGGGACCAGCGAGGAACTCCTCAGCGGCCTGACCGACGAGGTTCGCGTGCACATCGACGACAAGGAGCTCCGGATGCGCACCAACGACGCCGCCAAGACCCTGGTCGATCTGCTGAGCCGGCCCCACGGCTCGGTGCACGGCATCGACATACGCAAGGCCTCCATCGACGACCTCTACCGGTCGCTGGCGTGACCGATGCTCACCGAATCCCTGTACCGCGTCCTCGCCGTCGCGCGGATCAACTGGACCCTGCGGCTGCGCGACCCCGGCCAGTTCATCAGCTACCTGCTGATGCCGATGATCCTCATGCTCGTGTTCAAGCCCGTCTACAATCGGGCGTTCTCCAGCGGCACCCTGCAGGTGACGACCGGAATGCTGGTGATCTTCTCGACGCTGGCGCTGGCCATCGTCGGCACCGCGACGCTCACGGAACGCACCTGGCACACCTGGGACCGGCTGCGATCCACCCGCGTCACCACCGCCGAGCTGCTGCTCGGCAAGGGGCTACCGGTCTTCCTGGTCCTGCTCGCGCAGCAGACGATCCTGCTGACCTACGGCATGCTGGTGATCGGGGTGCGCCCGGCCGGGAACACGTGGCTGGTGGCGCTCGCGGTGGCCGTCTGGGGCACGACCCTGCTCGCCATCGGCACCGCGATCGCGGCCACGGTCCGCAGCCACGGCGAGTTGAGCGCGATCTGTGACATCGGCGGGTTGACCCTGACCACGCTGGGCGGCGCGTTCGTCCCCGTCGAGATGTTCCCTGGGTGGTTGCGGGCGGTGGCACCGGTGTCGCCGGGTTACTGGGCCCTGTCCATGCTGCAGGCCGCGCTGCGCGGGAACGTGCGGGGAACGCTGCTCGCGGCGGCCGTGCTGCTGGCGGTCGGCGTCGCCGCCGGAACCTACGCCACCTGGCGGCTGAGCCGCGGCCACGGCCGCACCACGGCGCTCTGACCTTCCCGCCCCCAGATGCCCGGCCCCCGCAGGACCACGGCCACCCGGAGACCGGGAGGCCGTAGCGGCCCGGAGACCGGGAAGTGGCCGCCGGGAGGTCGGGACGGCCCGGCCGGATGTGGTGCCGGTTCCAGGAGGGCGGGCGCGCCGGACGGCACCCGGGCGGGCCAATACGGTGGCTCAGCGCCTCCTGGCGCGCAGACTCTGCCTGCGGCGGTCGACGCGGGCCTGCCGGTCCGCGCCCGGCTCGGCGTCCTCGATCGCCGTCTCCATCGCCGTCTCCGGCGCCGCCTCTGTCTCCGGCGTGGTGGCGACGGCGAACGCGGCGGGCCGCGAGGCCTGGCGCGGGTCCTCCGAGGTGTACCGGAGGCTCCGGCCGACGAGCTCGGTGAAGTCCTGGGTGGACACGACCAGATGCGGCTCGCCGATGCGCAGCGCGTCGAGCATCGCCCGCCAGCCCTGCTCCGGCCCGATGCCGAAGACGGCCCGCCGCCGGGCGGAGACCTCCCCCGCCTCGGGGGCGTGCCCGTTCAGGCCATCGGCACAGGGGGACGAGACCCACTCGCCCCAGCCGATCGAGACGACTCGGGTGCCGGGCAGCGGCCTGGCATAGGCGAAGGCGTCGAGGCAGGCGCTGGCCGCGCAGGAGCCGAGCCGGCCCGCGCCGCCGCCGGTGGCCGCATCGCCGCCGGTGGCCGCGTCGGTCGAGGAGAACAGGACCACGAACCCGACCTGCTCGCCCGTCAGCTCCCGCAGCAGCGTCCGGGTACCCGCCACCTTCGGCGCCAGCACCTGGTCGATGCCGTCGGCGGTCGCGCACCGGGCCATGCCCGCGCCGGACACCCCCGCACCCGCACGCCCCACACCCGACACGCCCGCACTCCCCACACCCGCGCCCGACACGCCCGCGCCCGACACGCCCGCGCCCCACATGCCTGCGCCGGACACGCCCGCGCCGGACACGCCGGCGGCGTGCAGGACCCCGTCGAGGCCGCCATGGCGCTTCTTGGCCAGGTCGACGGCCTGGCGCACCACGGTGCGGTCGGCGACGTCGCCGCTGACGACGATCACCTCCGCGCCCAGGCGCTCCAGTTCGAGCACCTCACGCAGACGACGCCGCAGGGACGGGGCGGCGGCCTCGTCGCCCAGCACGACCGGCCACCGGGCCCGCGGCGGCAGCGGAGTTCTGCCGAGCAGGACCAGCTTGGCGGCGTACTCCCCGGCGAGGCGACGCGCCAGTGCCATGCCGACGGCACCCAGGCCGCCGGTGATCAGGTAGACGCCACCGCGACGCAGCCCAGGCACCGGTGGGGCGCCGTCCAGGACGGCCGGGCGTGGTGCGGGGCCGTACGACGGCGTCCAGCGCCGTCCCTCGCGCAGCGCCACGACGCGGTCGGTGGGTTCGCCGAGGAGCTCGTCGACGAGGTGCGTCGGCACGTCGGCGGTCGGCCGCCCGACGTCGATCAGTCGCCCTTCGGCACCCGGATGCTCCACCGGCAGCAGCCGGCACGCGCCGACCGCGGTGGCCTGCTCGGGTCGCATGCGCGCGGCGTCGGCGGGGAGCACGTACTGCGAGCCGGTGGTCACGACATCGAACCGCCAGGGGAAGCCGAGGTCGCCGTAAGCTCGCGCCAGCCCGACGAGGGTGTGCAGGCCGTACCGCACGGCACGCTCGGCCGGATCCCCGGCCCGGTCCCCGGCCCCGTCCTCGGGCCGGTCCTCTGCCGGAATCTCGACCAGGTCCTCGGCTGGGTGCTCGACCGAATCCTCGGCCAAGCCCACAACCGAGTGCTCGACCGAATCCTCGGCCGGGCCCAGAGCCGGGTACTCGGTCCGGTCCTTGGCGAGGCCCTTGGTCGTGGCCTCGCCGGGCGTTTCGAGGTGCCACAGGTGGACCACCCGGGTGGGCAGGCGCCCGGCCGCCTTGAGGACGTCGAGCAGCGCCCGCGCGTCCTCGGGCATGCCGGGCCGGATGGTGAAGCCGTCCTCGCTCTCGGCGTATCGGGCGCCGGGCGAGACCAGGACGTACGAGGCGCCGAGCGCGCCGAGGCGGGCGGTGAGGGCGTCGGTGACCGGCTCCGCGCCCGGTGCGGTGAGCACGAGCCAGACGCCGCCGACCGGCGCGGGCCGCCGAGGCGCGGTCTGCCGCCAGACGGGAAGGTGGAACCACTGGTCCTCCGGCAGCAGTGGCAGGACCTCCGGTTCGTCCTTCCGCGAGGCGGGGCCGCCGACTGCCGGCCCGGTGGCCGCCGGCCCGATGAGGGGGTCGCGCCGCGCCTCCAGCCAGAACGGCCGGCGTTCGAAGGGGTAGGTCGGCAGCGGCACCCGCCTCGGCAGCGCCACGCCGCCCTGACCCTGCGCCGCTCCGGCCTGGCTCTGCGCCGTGCCGTTGTGGTTCGGGGACGTCGCGGCACGGCCGTTGTAGGTGAGCCAGTCGACGTGGGCGCCGGTGAGCCATATCCGGCCGAGGGCCTCGGCGAGCACCTCGTCGTCGGGCCGGTCCTCTCCGGCCGAAGGCTGCGTCGGCACGATGAGGGGCCGGCGGTCCGGGCCGCACGCCGGGTGGGCGCCCACCATGGCGCCCAGCGACCGGCCGGGTCCGATCTCCACGAAAGCGGTGTCGGGGTCGGACAGCGCCACTGCCACCGCGTCGGCGAAGCGGACAGGGGCGCACATGTGCGCGGCCCAGTACCCGGGGTCGGTGACCAGGCCGGCGGTGGCGAGGGCGCCGGTGAGGTTCGACAGGTAGGGCAGGGCCGGCGGGCGCGGCGTCACCGAAGCGGCGACCCACGCGGTGAGCTCGTCGCGGACGCCGGCGAGCATCCGGGAGTGGAACGCGCGGGTGGCGGGCAGCTCCCGGCAGGCCACTCCCCGTTCGGTCAGTTCCCGGGCCAGCCTCGCGACCGCATCAGGCGGGCCCGCGACCACGACCTGGTCTCCGTGGTCGGCGGCGAGGTCGACACCCCGCGCGGCGAGGTCGGGGACCAGGCGGCGTAGCCGGGCCTCGCCGGCCGCGACGGCGAGCATGGCGCCGGCAGGGCACGCCGCGATCAGGCGCGCCCGGTAGGCCACCAATCGCAGCGCGTCGGGCAGGGACAGCACGCCGGACAGGCAGGCGGCCACGTACTCGCCGACGCCGTGGCCGATCATGGTGCTGGGCGTGACGCCCCAGTGCATGAGCGTGCGGGCCAGCGCGTACCCGGCGACGAACGCGGCGGATTCGGCCACCTCGATGTCGCGCGGCGGCGCTGTGGGCGGGTGCTGGTGCGGCTCGGTCTCGGGCGGAGCTTGCGACGGGGCCGGAAGGCCGGGTGGGGACGTCGGCGTGAGCAGCAGCGCCCGGATGTCGTCGGCGAGCGGCTCGCCGAGCAGCGCGCGGCATTCGTCGACGTGCGCGCGGAACACCGGTTCGGTGGCGTAGAGGCCGGCGACCATGCCGGGGAACCGCTCCCCCACCCCGGCGATGAGGAAGGTGACCGGGCGGGCGCGCCAGGTCTCCTGACGGGTGCGGGCCGGGGCGCCGCCGGCGGGCTCGCCGCGCAGCAGGGCCGCGGCCTGCGCGGTCGACGCCGCGACCAGGACCCGCCTGTGGTCGAACACCCGGCGTCCGGCCTGCAGGGTGAACGCGACGTCGGCCAGGCGCGGGGCCCGCTCGTCCAGGTGCCGGGCCAGCCGGGCACAGGACTGCTCGAGCGCGGCCTGCGAGCGGGCCGACACCGGAAGCACGTGGTGGCGGCGCGGCCCCGGCGGGCGCTCGGGAACCGGCGGGGGCTCCTGCACGACGACGTGGGCGTTGGTGCCGCCCGTGCCGAGGCTGTTGACGCAGGCGATGCGTGGCCGTCCGTCCGTCCGCGACCATGGCACCGGCTCGGCGCTGACCCGGAACGGGCCGCCCGCGAAGTCGATCGTCGGGTTGGGGGTGCGGAAGTGCAGGGTCGGCGGGATGACCTCCTCGCGCAGCGCCATGACGACCTTGATGAGCCCGGTGACGCCGGAGGCCCGGTCGAGGTGCCCGACGTTGGGCTTCACCGAGCCGAGCACGCAGCCCCGCTCCCGCGCGGCCTCGCCGAACGCCCGGTTCAGCGCCGCCACCTCGATCGGGTCGCCGAGCTCGGTGGCGGCCCCGTGGGCCTCGACGTAGCCGATCTCGTCGCCGCGCACGCCCGCGCCGGCCAGCGCGGCCGAGACCGCCGCGGCCTGCCCGGCCATGCTCGGCGCGGCGAACCCGAACCTCATCGAGCCGTCGTTGTTCACGGCCGAGCCGCGGATGAGCGCCAGCACCGTGTCACCGTCGGCGAGCGCCGCCCGTGCCGGCCTGAGCAGCACCACCGCCACCCCGTCGCCGTACATGGTGCCGCGGGCGCCGGCGTCGAAGGTGCGCACTCGCCCGTCCGGAGAGGCGAGGCCGCCGGGCGCGTACAGGTGCCCCACCGTGTCCGGCACCCGCACCGAGACCCCGCCGGCCAGGGCGAGCTCGCAGTCACCGGCGCGCAGCGCCTGGCAGGCCAGGTGCACCGCGACCAGCGACGTCGAGCAGAACGTCTGCACCGAGACGCTGGGCCCGGTCAGGTTCAGCTTGTAGGACACCATGGTGGACAGCGCGTCCTTGTCGTTGCCGGTGACCACCTCGAGGGAACCGGCGCCCAGGTCCCGCTCGAACTGGGCGCCGCGCTCCAGCATGTAGGTGCTCAGGTTGGCCCCGGCGAAGACGCCGACCCGGCCGCGCGTCTCGGGGTCGGGGTGGCCGGCGACCTCCAGCGCCTCCCAGGCGCATTCGAGGAACAGCCGCTGCTGCGGGTCGGCGATGGTGGCCTCGCGCGGGCTGAACCGGAAGAACGCGGCGTCGAACCCGCGTACGTCGTCGAGCACCGGGCGGGCGGGCACGTACGCCGGGTCGTCGGCCAGGGCCGGGGGGACGCCGCTCGCCAGCAGCTCCTCCCGGCCGAACCGGCGGATCGACTCGGTCCCGGAGGCGATGTTCGCCCAGAACTCCGCCACGTCGCGGGCTCCGGGAAACCGGCCGGACATGCCGATGACCGCGATGTCGGTGTCCCGGACCTGGTCGCCGGCGCCGACGACGGTGACGGGGTCGGCGCCGGTCTCGATCTCGGCGCCGGTCTCGATCTCGGTACCGGCGCCGGTGTCGTTGTCGGTGTCGGTGGCTGCCATGGTGCCTTGACCTCCAGGGGTGTCGGTCGCCGGTCGCACGGGCGGCGGCGTCACCGCCGGGCGGCGCCGACCGGCTCGGGCAGCAGGGCCAGCAGCCGCGGCGGCAGGTCCTCGTGCACCGGGTTGAGGTCCCGCGCCAGGAACATGTCCCGGCAGGCGCGCCGGCGGACCTTGCCGCTGGTGGTGCGCGGCACGCCGGAGGCGATCAGGACGATGCCGGGCATGGACAGGTCGAACGTCCGCACGATCGCCTGGCGCACCTGCAGCGCGAGTTCCCGCGCGGGCAGGCCGCGTAGCTGAGGGACGCTGGTCTCCTGCACGATCACGACGTGCTCGGGGTCGGCGCCGACCGCGAACGCCGCGCCGATCCTGCCCCGCAGCGCCGGGTGCACCGACTCGACGAGCTGCTCGACGTCCTGCGGGTAGATGTTGCGGCCGTTGACGATGATGACGTCCTTGAGCCGGCCGGTGACGTAGAGGTCGCCGTCCAGCAGGAAGCCCAGGTCCCCGGTGCGCAGGAACGGGCCTTCGCCGTCCGCGGTGTGCGCCCCGAAGGTCTCGCGCGTCTCGCCGGGCTTGTTCCAGTAGCCTCGGGCGATGCTGGCGCCGCGCGTCCAGATCTCGCCGACGGCGCGTTCGGCGAGCACCCGCCGCGTCCGCGGGTCGACGATGCGCACCTGCTGTTCGATCGGCCTGCCGCTGCTGACCAGGACCGTGCCGGCCCCGGCGGTGACCGGCACGATGTGGTGGCGGGTCAGCGCATCCCGGTCCACCTCGCAGGTGAGCGCGGCGCTCCCGCGGGGGGTCGCGGTGACCGCGAGCGTCGCCTCGGCCAGGCCGAAGCCGGGCTTGACGGCGTCGGGGCGCAGTCCCGCCGCCGCGAAGCGCCGGGTGAAGTCCGCCACCGTCCGCCCGCGGATCGGCTCGGCGCCGTTGATACAGGTGTGCAGCGTCCTGAGGTCGAGTTCGCGCAGTTGCTCGTCGGTGACCCGGCGCAGGCACAGGTCGTAGGCGAAGTTCGGGGCGAAGGTGTTGGTGGCGCGGTGCCGGGTCATCGCCTGCAGCCAGTGCGCCGGCCGCTTGATGAAGTGCGTGGGGGTCATCAGCACCGAGTCGCCGCCGGCGAACAACGGCGCGAGCAGCCCGCCCATCAGGCCCATGTCGTGGAAGTGCGGCAGCCAGCTGACCATGACCGTGCCGTCGTCCATGGCGCAGGCCGTCGTCAGCTCCCGCTCGTTGGCCAGCAGGTTGGCGTGGGTGACGATCACGCCCTTGGGTTCGCTGGTGGAGCCGGAGGTGTACTGCAGGAACGCGACCGTGCCGGGTCCGACGCCCTCGGGCATGCGCCACCGGGCGGCGTCGCCCAGCGGCGCGGCGTCGGTGACGAGGCAGTCGAGCGCGTCGAAGCGGCCGTCCTCGCGCAGCAGTTCGGTGACGCCCGGCGCGCTCTGCTCGGCGGTGAGCACCAGGCGCACGTCGGCGTCGATCATGATGCCCGAGATGCGCTTCATGCTGCGGCCGTCGTGCGGCAGCGGCGCGGGCACCGGGATCATGCCCGCGTACAGGGCGCCGAGGAACGCGATGAGGAACTCGGCGCCGTTCGGGTAGACCAGCAGCACCCGGCTGCCGACGGCCAGCCGCCGGGCCAGCCCGTCGGCGATCTGCCTGGCCCGCTCGTCGACCTGGCGGTAGCTGGTGCGCTCCTCCACCACTCCGCCGGCGATCTCCCGGACGACCGTGTAGTGGCGCCGGTCGGCGTAGCGCTCCAGCATCGCTCGGACATGGTGGACAAAGCTCGTGGACATCGGCTTCTCCTTGTCGCGGGAGCCCAGGCCCGGCCCGCGTGCGGCCGGCAGGGCCGGAAGTCGTCTTAGTCGTACCGGTCGGAACGGTTCAGGGTCGTCCATCGCTCACCCTCCATCGCGCGGTCGTGCCTCGGCGTCGCGCGTCCGGTGTCCCGAGGCCCGGCGTCGCCGGGCACAGCACCACGGCGGCGGCGCATCCGGCCGCGACGTCCAGCGGCCACAGCCGGCCCGCCGAGCGCGGGTCCGCGCCCAGGCGCACGGAGCCGGGACGCACCACGACGTCGCGCAGCCGGGCGATGCCGACGCCCAGGGCCTTGAGGTAGGCCTCCTTGGCCGTCCACAGGCGCAGGAACCGGTCGGCGCGGTCCTCGCCCCGGGCGGCGGCGACCCGGTCGGCCTCCACCGCCGGGAACATGGACCGCGCGACCGCGGCGTAGTCGACCAGTGCCGAGCCGTGCTCGACGTCGACGCCGACGCGTCCCGTGCCGCGCCACAGGGCGATCAGCGCGACGTCGCCGCTGTGGGAGAGGTTGAAGTCGAGCGGTCGGGCGCCGGGGCGGGCGCGCGGCGCGAGGCGTGGACGGCCCGTCTCGGAGGTGGCCAGCCGCACCGCCCGGGGGTGCAGGCGGCAGGCCTGGCCGAGCACGGTGCGCAGCGCGGCGCGCGCCACCGTGTACCGGTGCCGGTCCCCGGCCTGGGCGAAGCGCCCGGCGTTCGCCTGCTCGTCCGGGCTGAGCAGCGCCCAGGCGCGCCGGCGCGCGGCCACGTCCTGGTCCAGCGGCACCCGCCACAGGCGCAGGCCCTGGACCGGTGGTGGCAGGATGGTCAGCTCCACGGCGCGAGCTCCTCGGCGATCAGGGCGTGTACCCGCGTGGCCTGTTCCAGCACGGCGAAGTGGCCGCCGTGCAGCGTGTGCAGGCGGAACTCCGCGCCGGTGCGCGCACCCCAGGCGGCGACGTCGGCGACCGAGGCGCGGGCGTCGGCGGTGGCGGCGAACGCGGTGATCGGCACCTCCAGCGGCGCGTGCGGGGCGTAGTGGTGGCTCTCGTTGACGGCGAAGTCGGCGCGCAGCACCGGCGCCATCAGCGCGAGCACCTTCCGGTCGCCGAGCAGCTCCGGCGGGGTGCCGCCGAGCAGGCTCAGCAGGCCGGCCAGCTCGTCGAGGGAGGCGCCGGCCAGGCGGGGAAGGGTCTCGGCGAGCTGCGGGGCCTTGCGTCCGGACACGAACAGCCGCGCCGGCGGCGGGCAGCCCCTCTCGATCAGCTCCCGCACCAGTTCGTAGGCCAGCAGCGCGCCGAGGCTGTGCCCGAACACGGCGTACGGGCGGCTCAGCGTGGGCGCGACCTCGCCGGCCAGGTCCCGCACCAGCGCCCGGCAGTCCCGGTAGGGCCGCTCCCCCAGCCGGGTCTCCCGTCCGGGCGGCTGCACCGGCACCGCGCCGATCCAGGCCGGCAGCCCGGCGCCCCACCGCCGGTACGCCGAGGCGCCCGCCCCGGCGTGCGGCAGGCACAGCAACCGCAGTCGTGCCCCGGCGGCCACCGGACCGGGCAGCCATCTGCCGGCCCCGAGGTGTACGGACACCGTCGCGTCTCCCGTCCGGTCAGTCGGTGAGCAGGCGGACATAGGACGGCGGGGGCGGGATGGCGCCGAGGTCGGCCCGCAGCGTCACGTGCCGGCCGTCGCGGCCGAGCTCGTGGAAGCCGGCGAACGCGTAGGCGATCTGCATCATCCGGTTGCGGCCGGTCTCGACCAGGTCGGCGTGCAGTTCCACGCCGGCGTCGCGGGCCCGGCGCAGCAGGTGGTTGAGCACGATCGTGCCGACGCCGCGTGACATCACCCGGCACGACATCAGCAGCAGGCGCAGGTGCCAGATCTTCTCCGAGGTCTCGACGAGGACCAGCCCGATCTTGCCGTAGGAGCCGAACCGGTCGTCGAGGGTGACGACGTACAGCAGGTGGTCGTCGGAGGTGCGCAGCTTGTCGAGGTCGTCGTAGGAGTAGGTGCGGCCGGTGGAGTTGAGCTGGTTGGTGCGGACGGTCAGCTCCTCGGCGCGCTGGAGATCGTCGCGCGCGGCGGTCTCGATGCGCACGACGAGGTCGAGCTGGGCGAGGAACTCCTCGCCGGTGCCGACGAAGCGCTCCTCCTCGTCGTCGCGGCTGATCTGGCCGAGGTACATCTCGCGGCGCATGCGCGACTCGGCGGTGACGAACCGGGGCCGGAACTCCGGCGTCCGCAGCGCCCCGGCGAGGCCGGCCGGGTCCACGCAGAGGACCTGCGGGCAGGCCGCGGCCACCTCGGCCCGCTCGAACTCCTGGTCGTCGACGAAGGCGATCGCGTCGAGCCCGATGTTGAGCTTCTTGGCGATCTGCCGGACCGAGTGCGACTTGGCGTTCCATCCGATCTGCGGGTACAGGAACCTGTCGGCGAGGCCGGCCTTCTCGACCTGTTCCCAGGCCGCCTCGTGGTCGTTCTTGCTGGCGATGGAGTGCAGGATGCCGAGCCCGTCGAGCGCGTGGATCGCCTCGGCGACCTCCGGCTTCACCCTCACCGCGCCGTCCTCTAGCAGCACGCCGTCCCACAGCGTGTGGTCCAGGTCCCAGACCACGCACTTGACCCGGCCGCGGCGCTTCTCCTCGGACAGTTCGTCACCCATGAGCGACCTCCCTGTATGCGTCGGCGGCGATCGTGATCCGCTGGATCTCGTTGCTGCCCTCGATGATCTCCATGACCTTGGCGTCGCGGAACAGCCGCTCCACGGGGTGTCCCGGGGCGCAGCCCGCGGCGCCGTGGATCTGCACGGCCTCGGCGGCGTGCCGGGCGGCGGCGACGGAGGCGAAGTACTTCGCGACCCAGGTGGCCATGATCGTGCCCGCGTCGCCGCGGTCCTTGAGCCGCCCGGCCTCCTCGTACAGCAGCCGCGCGGCCCGGGTGTCGGTGACCATGTCGGACAACTTCGCCCTGATGAGCTGCAGGTCGCACAGCGGTCCCGAGCTCACTTCGCGCTGGGCGCTGTAGCGGGCGCAGGCGTCCAGGCATGCCTGCAGGATGCCGACCGACCCGGCGGCCACGCTGTAACGGCCCAGGTCCAGCACGCCGGTCATGACCATGCCGGCGGCGAAGCCGTCCGGGCCGACCAGAGCGTCGGGCCCGGCCTGCGCGCCGTCGAAGGTGACTTCGGCGAGCATGCTGCCACGGGTGCCGAGCATGCCGTGGATCGGGGTGACGGTCACGCCCGGCGCGTCGCGCGGCACCAGGAACGCTCCGATGCCGCCGCCGGTCCGGGCGAACACCAGGAACAGGTCGGCGCGCTGCCCTCCGGTGATCCACCTCTTGACGCCGTCGATGACCCAGCCCCGCGCTCCGCGGGTGGCCCGGGTGGTCAGGTTCGCGGCGTCGCTGCCCGCGCCCGGCTCGGACAGGCAGAAGGCGCCCAGCACCGTTCCGGCGGCGAGCCGCGGCAGCCACCGCTCCCTTTGCTCGGGGCCGCCGAAGCGCAGCACGGCCCAGGACACCATCCCGTGCACGGTCAGCAGGCTGCGCACCGACGAGCAGGCACGGCCCACCTCTTCGTGGACGTGGCCCACGGTCAGCATCGAGGCTCCCCGGCCGCCGTACTCGACCGGCAGGAACGGCGCCCACAATCCCGCGGCGCCGATCCGGTCGAGCGTCTCCCGCGGGACGCGGCCGTCCTGGTCGAACCGGCCGGCCAGCGGCGCCAGGTGGGTCTGCGCGAAGCGCCGTGCCGCGGCCCGGTCCACGGCGGGGCCCAGGTCGAGGGCGGCGGGCTCGGTCAGCGACGAGGTCATCGCCGTGCCCGCCGTCAGACCATCGCCGTCTGGCGGCGGACCAGCGCGGCGATCGAGTCGATGGTGCGGAAGTTGTCCAGGCGCAGCTCCTGGTTGGGCACCGTGAAGCCGAACGTCTTCTCCACGAACATGACCAGCTCCATCGCGAACAGCGAGTTCACGAACCCGAGCGAGAAGATGTCCTGGTCGTGGGCGAACTCCACCTGCGGGTAGCGCTGGTGGACGAAGGCGGCGATGGTCGTGGTGTCGTGGTCGGACATGATGTCCCTCCCCGGTGGTGGTTTGCGGCCGCACCGGACTGTGCGGCCGGACTGAGGGGCGCGGCCGGACCGGACCGTGCGGCCGGTCAGGCGGAGGCGCCGTAGTCGTAGAAGCCGCGGCCGGACTTGCGTCCGTGCAGACCGGCGTCGGTCATGGTGCGCAGCAGCGGGCAGGGCCGGTACTTGCCGTCGCCGTAGTGCTCGTACAGCACCTCGACGCTGTAGAGGATGGTGTCGACGCCGATCAGGTCGGCGGTCTCCAGCGGCCCCATCGGGTGGCCGAAGCAACTGCGGAAGACCTCGTCCACGGCCTCGGCGGTGGCGACGCCCTCGTGCACCAGGAACGCGGCCTCGTTCACGGTCAGCATCAGCACCCGGTTGGAGATGAAGCCGCAGGCGTCCTTGACGTCGACCGCCTTCTTGCCCATCGCGCCCAGCAGCTCGCGGGTGCGCCGCACGGTCTCGGCCGAGGTGTGGTGGCCCGGGATGAGCTCCACCGCCGGCTTCATCGGCACCGGGTTCATGAAGTGGACGCCGATCACCTGGTCCGGCCGGCCGGTCACCGACGCCACCTTCGTGATCGGCAGCGCGGAGGTGTTGACCACGAACACGGTCTCCGGTTTGCAGACCTGGTCCATCTCCCGGTAGAGCTCCCGCTTGAGCTCCCAGTTCTCCGTGATGTTCTCGATCACGAAGTCGGCTTCGGCCAGGGCCTCGGGGCCCATCGCCGTGGTGATGGACGCCAGCACGGCGGCGGCGTCCACGGCCGGGCCGCCGAGCAGCCGGCTCATCCGCGCCTGCGTCTCGATCTTCCGCAGCGCCGTGCCGAGCACCTGCGGGTCCTTGTCGATGAGGACCACCTGGTGCCCGGTCTGGGCCAGGTTCTGGGCCACGCCGGTGCCCATCACACCGGCTCCGGCGACACCGATCACGCTCATGGTCGACGTTCTCCTCTCAGGTGGTGGTCTGCTCACCGGCCACGGGGGCCAGTTCGGCGGCGTACCGCCGCAGGGTGGGGTGGTGCAGCACGGTCATCACCGACACCGGGACGCCGAGCTCCCGCTGCACCTGGCCGGTCAGCTGGGTGGCCAGCAGGGAGTGGCCGCCCAGTTCGAAGAACACGTCGTCCAGGCCGATGCGCTCGACGCCGAGCACCTCACTCCACACCCGCGCCAGGCGCCGCTGCAGCGTCGTCGCCGGCGGCACGAACGGGGTGGTCAGATCGGGGCGGGGATGGCGCGGGGCGCCGGCCTCCTCGGGCGCCGGCGCGGCGGGCGCCGAGGCCGTCCACTGGGCCTGCCGGGCCGCGAGCGGGCCGCTGGAGGTGACCAGCCGCCCGAGCTTCGGGATCAGCGACCAGGCCCGGTCGAAGACCTCCACGCCCTCGGGGACGGTCATCGCGTACGCGGCGATGGTCGTGCCCGGCGCGAGGTGCGCCTCGGCACGGGTGCGCCACGCCTCCCAGTCCACCGACAGCCAGCGGCCCGCCCCGGCCCGCCGCGCCGCCAGGGCGTACGCGTCGAGTGCGGCGTTGGCGCCGGCGTAGGCGGCGAAGCCCAGTCCGCCCAGGACCGCCGCCAGCGACGACAGCGTCAGCCGGTGCGGCGCCCGGTCGCCGAGCGCCTCCTGCAGCGCCAGGAAGCCGTGCACCTTCGGCCGGAAGTGCGCCTCGGCCTGCCGCGCCGTCATCGCGACGGCGGTGCCGAAGTGGTCCTGGTGCGACACGCCCGCGCCGTGCACCACCGCGTCCAGCCGCCCGAACCGCTCCTCGGCCGCGGCGACGACCTCGCGCATGCGCGCCGGGTCGGCGGCGTCGGCGGTCAGCGCGAGCACCTCGGCGCCCGCCCGCTCCAGCGCGAGCACGTTGCGCAGGCCGCGGCGCACCCGTTCGGCGAGGTCCGGGCGTCCGAGCCAGGCCTGCCATTCCTCGCGCGGCGGAAGCGCGGAGGCCGCGGTCAAGACCAGCCGGGCGCGGACGGTGCGGGCCAGGTGCTCGGCGATCGCGAACCCGACCTCGCCCAGGCCGCCGGTGATGAGCACGACCGCGCCGTCGGGCAGCCCGGGCCGGGCGGCGTCGCGGGTGACGGGCGGCACCGGCAACCGCTCGTAGCCGGCCACCCAGCGGCCGCCGTCGCGGTGGGCGACCTGCGGGTCGTCGCCCTCGCATGCCTCGGCGAGCAGGTCGCTCACCGCCTGGCCGGACGGCGGCCGGTCCCAGGGCACGTCCAGGTCCACGTGGCGGCAGCGGATGCCGGTGTGCTCCTGGTTGAGCACCAGCGCGAGGCCGCCCAGGGTGGCGTCCTCGGGGCGGCGCAGGTCGTCGCCGACGACGTGTTGCGCGAGGCGGCTGAGCAGCAGCATCCGCGGCGGCTCGGCGGCGGGCCGGCGCAGCAGCGCCGCGGCCAGCGCGCGGGCGCCGTGGAAGCCGTGCCGCTGGGCCTGGTCGAAGGCCGCGGCCCGTTCGTGCGCGCCGGCGCCGTCCGGGACCGGCAGGCCGGGCCCGGGGCCCCACAGCACGGTGCGGGGCGGTGCGCCGAGCGCCTCGGCGAGGCGTTCGTGGTCGCCGTGGTCGTCGACGCGCAGGGTGAAGCCGTCGGCGGCGGATCCGCCGAACGCCCCGCCGGGCCGTACCGCCCACACCTGCGCCCCTGCCGCGCGCAGCCGGGCGGCGACCGCCTCACCGAACGGGCCGTCCCCCTGGACCAGCCAGGGCCCGAGTTCGCGCAGCCGCCGCGCGGACGGCTCGGCGAACAGCGGCCGCGCGCGCCAGACCGGCTGGTAGAACCAGTCGGCGACCTCGTCGCGGCGGGACAGGTCGGGCTCGCCCGTGGCGGCCGCGGTCCCGGCCGCGGGCCCCGGCTCGATCCAGTAGCGCCGCCGGCGGAAAGGGTAGGTGGGCAGGGCCACCCGGCGCCGGTGCCCGTCGGAGAGCACCGCCCAATCCCAGTCCACTCCGGACAGCCACAGGTCGCCGACCCGGCGCAGCAGCCAGGCGGCCGCGCCCTGGTCGGGCGGCGTCAGGCTCAGTGCCGGACCGCCCGGCGCGCCCGGCTCGGCGAGCGGCAGGTCGGCGAGCTCGTCGCGCCGGTGGTCCGGGCCGGTGAGCTCGGCGATCCGCAGGCCCGCCGCGGCCAGCAGGCGGACCAGGGCCGCCGGGCCGCCATCGTCCGCCAGTCCGGGAACCGCGCCGGCCAGCTCCTTCCAAGCCCGCGCGCGGGCCGGGCCGGCGTCGGGCAGGTCCAGGCGGACCGGCGGATCGCGCCGCTCGGCGGTCCCGGTGGACCAGCGCGCCGGGTCGGCGAGCGCGGCCAGCGCGTCCTCGCGGTCGGCGCACACGACGTGCGCGCGAACCGCGAATCCGGTCCGCGACCGCTGCAGCGTGGAGGCCACGTCGCCGAGGTCCAGGCCGGGGCGGGCGGACAGGTGCGCGCGCAGCCGTCGCGCGACCTCGGCCACCGCGTCCTGGTCGCGCGCGGACCAGGCCAGCAGGTACGGCCCGGACGCGGCGGGCCGCGGAGCAGGTCGCGGAGGCTCGCGCAGCACCACGTGCACGTTGGTGCCGCCGAGGCCGAACGAGCTCACCCCGGCGTGGCGGGAACCCTCCTCGCCGGGCCAGGGCCGCTGCTCGGTCAGCACGGAGAACCGGCCGCCCGCCTCGGCCAGCGCCGCGTTGGGCGTGCGGTAGTGCGGCGTGCCAGGGAGCACGCCGTGGCGCAGGGCGAGGCAGGCGCGGATGAGCCCGGCCACGCCGGAGGCGCGGTCCATGTGCCCGTGGGTCGGTTTGAGCGAGCCGAGAACGGTCACCGGGCGCGGGCCCGCCGGCGGGTGCTCCCGCTCGATCGCGGCGAACGCCTGGCGCATCGCCGACAGCTCGACCGAGTCGCCGAGCATGGTGCCGGTGGCGTGGCACTCGATGTAGCCGATGTCGGCCGGGTCCACTCCGGACAGCCGGATCGCGTCCTCGATGACCGCGGCCTGGCCCGCGGTGCCCGGGGCGGAGTAGCCGGCCTTGCCGCGGCCGTCGTTGTTCATCGCCGAGGCGAGGACCACGGCGTGGATCTGGTCGCCGTCGCGCAGGGCGTCGTCGAACCGCTTGAGCGCCACCACGCCCACCGCGTTGGCCACGACCGTGCCGTTGGCGGCGGCGTCGAAGCTGCGCACCGTCCCGTCCGGGGAGACGATCCCGCCCTCCTCGTACCGGTAGCCCGCCGGCTGGGGCAGGTCGATCGAAGCGCCGCCGGCCAGCGCGACGTCGCTCTCGTAGGTCAGCAGGCTCTGCACGGCCAGGTGGACCGCCGACAGCGAGGTGGAGCAGAAGCTCTGCACGCCGAGGCTGGGGCCGCGCAGGCCGAGCTTGTAGGACACCATCGTGGTCAGCGCGTCGCGGTCGTTGCCCGCGGCGAACTGCAGCTTGCCCAGCGAGCCGGTGAGGTCGGGGCGGGTGAGCAGGTTCCGCTGCAGGTAGTGGCTGAAGCCGCAGCCGCCGAAGACGCCGGTGGAGCCGGGCATCCGGTCGGGCCGGTAGCCGGCCGCCTCCAGCGCCTCCCAGCAGCATTCGAGGAACAGCCGGTACTGCGGGTCGGTGGCCTCGGCCTCGCCCGGGGTCAGGCCGAAGAAGGGGGCGTCGAACAGCGCCACGTCGTCGACGGGCCCGGTCACCCGCACATACCGCGGGTCGGCGAGCTCGTCGTCGCCGGCCCCGGCCGCGCGCAGCTCCTCGTCGGTGGCCCGGCGCAGCCCGGGCCGGCCGGCCAGCAGCGCGTCCCATAGGTCGTCGACGTCGGCGGCTCCCGGGAACCGTCCGGCCATCCCGATGACGGCCACCGCCGCACCGGTCCCGGTGTCGTCGGGCTGGTTCATCGCTTCCTCCTTCGCTGGGGGGCGCCGTTCCGCAGAGCCACGCGCCGCTGGTCGGCCCGGTCCTGCCGCCGCCCGTCCGCGCCAGGCCGGTCGCCGCCGGCGCCGTCCCGCAGGGTGTCGGCGAGCCGGGCGAGCGCCTCGACCGTGGGCGCCTCGTAGAGCACGTGCGGCGGCAGCTCGGCGAGGTCCAGGGCCACCCGCAGCCGGCCGATCAGGTCCACGCCGATCAGCGAGTTGCCGCCGAGCTCGAAGAAGTTGTCGGCGACGCCGACCCGGTCCAGCCGCAGCACCTCGCCCCAGGCCCCGGCGACGATCCGCTCGGTCGCGGTCTGCGGCGCGGCGTACGCGGTGGCCAGCTCCGGCCGCGGGTAGCGGGCGCCGGAGTCCTCGCCGCCCGGCCGCACGGTGTCCACGTCGAAGGCGGTGCTCAGCCGCACGATCGAGCCGAAGTCCTGGGTGGAGACGATGACGTGCGGCAGGCCGGCCGAAAGGCTCCGGCGCAGTGCCCGCCAGCCCTCGTCGAAGCCGATGCCGAAGCGGTCCCGGTGCCGGGTGAAGAACTCGCGCAGCGCCGGGTCGTAGCCGTCGAGGCCGGCCGACCAGGCGTTCCAGCGCCACTCGCCCCAGCCGACGGCGACCGTGCGCCGGCCGGTGGCCGCGCGGGCTCGCGCGAAGGCGTCGAGGTAGGCGTTGGCGGCGCAGTAGTCGACCTGGCCGGGGCCGCCGCCGGTGACCGAGGTGATCGAGGAGAACAGGACCAGGAAGTCGAGCGCGATCTCGTCGCTCTCCCCGGTGCGCAGGGCCGCGGCCAGGGCCTCGGTGCCGGCGACCTTCGGCGCCAGCGCCCGGCCGAAGTCGGCCGGGTCCTTCAGCTGCATCAGGCCGATGCCGGGCACGCCCGCGGCATGGAAGACGCCGTGCAGCGCGCCGAACCGCTCGAACGCCCGGCCGACCGCCTTCTCCACGTCGGACGGGTTGCTCACGTCCCCGGCGACGACCTCGACCTCGGCGCCGGCGTCGAGCAGCTCGCGCACCGCGGTCACCCGCCGCCGGGTCCGCTCGTCGGCCTCGCCGTCCGCGCCTTCCGCGCCTTCCGCGCCTTCCGCGCCTTCCGCGCCTTCCGCGCCCGCGACGATCGCGTCCCAGCGGGAGCGCGGGGGCAGGCCGGTGCGGCCGAACAGCACCAGCCGCGCCCGGCGCTCCCGCGCCAGCTCCCGCGCCATCGCCAGGCCGATGCCGCCGAGGCCGCCGGTGATCAGGTAGACGCCTTCGTCGCGCAGCGGGTCGCCGCCTCCGGCCAGGTCGGGTAGCCGGACGTGGTCGCAGGCCCAGCGCAGGCCGTGGCGCACCGCCACCACCTGCTCGCCGTCACCGGCCAGCAGCGCGCCGAGGACGCACGGGTCGGCGGCGTCGGTCACGTCGATCAGGCGGGTGCGCACCCGCGGGTACTCCAGCGGGATCACCCGCACCGGGCCGGTGACCGTGGCCCGGGCCGGCCGCAGCTCCTCGCCGGGCAGCACCTGCTGGGTGGCCCGGGTCACCACGTCCAGCGCCCAGTCGCCCCAGCCGACCTCACCCGCGGCGCGGGCCAGCGCGGTCAGCGTCTCGAACCCGAGCCGGACGTGCTCCCGCTCGTCCGGCCGGTCGGCCAGCGTCCACAGGTGCAGTACCCGGTCCGGCTGGAACCCGCGCGCACGCAGCTCACGCAGCAGCCGTACGGTGTCCTCCAGCGAGCCGGGCCGGACGCGGAACCTCTCGCCGTCCTCGGCGTACGCCGGCCCGGCGTGCACCATGACCGTGTCGCCGCCGGACGCGGCCACCGCGTCCCGCACCGCCGCGGTGAGCTCGGCGGCGCTCCCCTCGCAGGTGAAGACCAGCCACGAGCCGGCGGCCGGGCCGGCGGCGCCGGCCGAGGGCACCTGCCGCCACGCCGGCGCGTACAGCCAGTCCCGCTCGTCCAGCCGGGGCAGCCTGCCCGCCTCGGCCAGCGAGCCGCCGCCTTCCTGGGCGGGCTCGGCCGCCCCGGCCGCTCGCGGACGGCCGCCGGAGGCGCCGTCGAGCCAGTACCGCCGGCGCTGGAACGGATAGGTGGGCAGCGGCACCCGGCGCCGGGCGGGGGCGTCGCCGGTCGGTCCGTGCATGGCCTGCCAGTCGACGTCCACGCCGGTCAGCCACAGCCGGGCGAGGGCGTCGGTCAGGGTCAGGTCGTCGGGGCGCGGGTCGTGGGCGGCGGGCAGGGTGGAGACGATGAGCGGCCACCGCTCGCGGGGGCAGCCGGAGGAGCGGATCATCGCGCCGAGCGACCAGCCTGGGCCGATCTCCACGACGGCCAGATCGGCCCGGTCGACGACGGCGCGGATGGCGTCGTCGAAGCGCACCGTCTCGCACATGTGGCGGGCCCAGTACGCCGGGTCGCGTACCAGGTCGGCGTCCGCGGGCCCGCCGGTCACGTTGGACAGGTAGGGGATCACCGGCGGGCGCAGGGTCACGTTCTCCGCGATCCAGCCGGTCAGCTCCGCGCGCAGCGGCGCGAGCCGCCGGGAGTGGAACGCGTGGGTGGTGTCCAGCTCACGACTGGCCACTCCCTGCTCGGTCAGCCGCGCGGCCAGATCCCGCACGGCGGTCACGGCGCCCGCCACGACGAGGCTGTCGGGGCCGTTGACCACGGCCACGTCCAGCCCGGCCGGCTCCAGCGGGCCGGCCAGGCCGCGCAGCCGGGCCGGCGACAGCGGCACCGCGAGCATCGCCCCGGCGGGCATGGCCGAGATCAGCGCCGCCCGGTGGGTCACCAGGCGCAGCGCGTCCCGCAGCGAGAGCACACCCGCCAGGCAGGCCGCCACGTACTCGCCGAGGCTGTAGCCGATCATGAGCTCCGGCTGGACGCCCCAGGCCATCAGCGTGCGGGCGATGGCGTACTCGGCGGCGAACACCAGCGGCTGCGCGACGTCGGTGCGTCGCAGCGCCGCGGCCCGCTCGTCACCGGAGCCGGCGTCCGCGCCGCGGCCCAGCAGCGCGGCGAGGTCGGGCCCGCCCGCCCGCGCGCCGGTCAGCAGCCCGACCGTGTCGATACGGGGATCGCACTCCCGTATCACCTCGGCGCACTCGCCGAGCGCCGCGCGGAAGACCGGTTCGCGCCGGTAGAGCTCGGTGACCATGCCCGGGTACTGCTCGCCGACGCCCGCGAACACGAACGCGGCCCGGCGCTCGCGCGTGGCGTCGGTGCGGGCCATCGGCCCCGGAGCGCCCGGCAGGCCGGCCAGCGACGCGCCCGCCTCCTGCAGCGACCCGGTGACCAGGGCCCGGCGGTGGCCGAACACGGCGCGTCCGGTCTGCAGGGTGAAGGCCGCGTCCGCGAGCTCCGGCGCGTCCTCGGCCAGCAGCCGCTCGCCGAGGCGCCGGCACGCCTGCTCGGCGGCCTCGTCGCCCCGCGCGGACAGCAGCAGCGCGTGGTAGCGGCGCGCGTGTCCGGCGTGCTCGGCCGGGCCGGCGGCCGGCGGCTGCTCGACCACCATGTGGACGTTGGTGCCGCCCATGCCCAGCGAGTTGACCCCGGCCAGGCGCGGACGGTCCGGGCCGCCGGGGAAGGGCGTCAGCTCGGTCTGGACGTAGAACGGGCTGCCCGCGAAGTCGATCTCCGGGTTGGGCTCGGTGAAGTGCAACTGCCGGGGCAGCACCCCGGTCCGCACCGCCAGCGCCGCCTTGATCAGCCCGGTGACGCCCGCGGCCCGGTCGAGATGCCCGACGTTGGTCTTCACCGACCCGAGCGCGCAGGAGCCGTGCTCCACGTCCGGGCCGAAGGCCCGGGTCAGCGCCGCGACCTCGATCGGGTCGCCGAGCGGCGTGCCGGTGCCGTGCGCCTCGACGTAGCCGACCTCCCCCGGGCGCACGCCCGCGTCGGCCAGCGCCTCGCGGATCACCGTGGCCTGCCCGGCGACGCTGGGCGCGGTGTAGCCGACCTTCATCGCGCCGTCGTTGTTCATCGCCGAGCCGCGGATGACGGCCCACACGGTGTCGCCGTCGCGCAGCGCGTCGGCCAGCGGCTTGAGTACCACCACCGCGGCGCCGTCGCCGAACATGCTGCCGCGCGCCCGGGCGTCGAAGGCGCGTACGTGCCCGTCGGGCGAGGCCATGCCGCCCTCCTGGTAGAGGTGCCCGACCCGGTTCGGCACCCGGATCGACACGCCGCCGGCCAGGGCCAGCTCGCACTCCCCCGCCCGCAGGCTGCGGCAGGCCAGATGCGCCGCCACCAGCGAGGTCGAGCAGAACGTCTGCACCGCGACGCTCGGCCCGGTGAGGTCGAAGGTGTAGGACACGGTGGTGGTGAGGGCGTCCTTGTCGTTGCCCATCACGACTTCGTAGTCGTTGACCTCCCCCGCCGCGAGCAGGTCGTACTGCTGGGAGTGCAGGAAGTAGGTGCTGATGTTGGTGCCGCCGAACACCCCGACCCGGCCGCGTCCGCCGGGCGCGCCGTAGCCCGCGTGCTCCAGGGCCTCCCAGCACACCTCCAGGAAGACGCGCTGCTGCGGGTCGGTCAGCGCGGCCGCGCGGGGGCTGAAGCCGAAGAACCCGGCGTCGAAGTCGGCGATGCCGTCCAGCACGGGCCGGGCCGGCACGTAGTCGGGCCGCGCGGACAGTTCGGGGTCGACGCCCGCCTCGGCGAGCTCCTCCGGACTGAAGAAACTGATGGACTCGGTGCCGTCGAGCAGGTTCCGCCAGAGCTCGGCGACGTTCGCGGCGCCGGGGAACCGTCCGGACATGCCGACGATGGCGATGCGCTGGTCGCGTACGGTCGCCTCCGTCCCCGACGCGGCGGCCGCGACCGCTGCGACCGGCTTGGCGGGCGCGGGGACCGCTGCGACCGGCTTGGCGGGCGCGGGCGCGGTCGCCGCGCCGGGCGGCGGCACCGCGACGGGCGCGGTGTCCGCCGCCGGCTCCGGGCCGTGCCCGGCGAGAGCGGTCGCGACCGGCGTGACGGGGGGTGTGACGGGCGGCGGCTGCAGCAGCATGGCCAGGCTCCGCACGGTGGGGGCCTCGAACAGCGCCACGGCCGGCAGCCGCGTGCCGAACTCCCGGGCCACGGTCGTCAGCAACTGCAGTCCCAGCAGTGAGGTGCCGCCCAGGTCGAAGAAGTTGTCCTGCGCGCCGACCTCCCGCAGGCCGAGCTGCTCGGCCCAGATGGCGGCGAGCCGGCGTTCGGCGCCCGGCGCGGGCGGCACGAACGGCTGGGCCAGGTCCGGGCGCGGGAACCGCTGCACCTCGGGCGCCGGGGCGGCGGCCGGCTCGGGCAGCCGGCCCGCGATTCGCCGCGCCGGGTCCGCGGCGGTCGCCGTCATCGCCGGGCACGCCGACGCGAGCGCGCCGTCGAGGGCGGCCGTGCTCTGGTCCGGCGTCATCGCGTAGGCGGCGAACGCCGCGCCCGGCCCGCCGGCCAGGCGGCGCGCGGTCAGGGCCCAGGTGTCCCACTGCACGGCGAGCCAGCGCGTCGGGCCCTGCCCGGCGTCGGCCGCCTCTGCCAGCGCCGTCAGCGCGGCGTTGGCGGCCGCGTACGCGGCGAAGCCGATGCCGCCGAGCACCGCGGCGACCGACGAGAACAGCAGGCAGAAGTCGGGAGCCTCGGTCGCGGGCAGCTCCTCCAGCACCCCGCGCAGAACCCGCGCCCCGCCGAGCTTCGGCGCGAAGTGCCGCGCCGTGAGGGCCGCGCCCAGGTCGCGCAGCGCGACGAAGCCGTCCGCCCCGGTCTCGCCGGCCGCGTGCACGACGCCGTCGCCGCGGCCGTGCCGCCGGGCGAGGTCGGCGACCAGCTCGCGCATGCGGGCCGCGTCGGTGACGTCGGCGACCGCGATCTCCACCTCGGCGCCGGCGGCGGCCAGGCGGCGCAGCGCGGGCGGCGTCCCGGCCCGGCCGGTCCTGCTGGTGAGCACGACGCGCGCCGCGCCGCGCTCGGCCAGGTGCGCCGCGACGAGCGGGCCGACGTCCCCGAGCCCGCCGGTGATGAGATAGGTGCCGCCCGCCCGGATCGCCGAGCGCGGCGCCGCGGGCGCGGGGACGGGGACGTGCCGGGCGGCGAGGCGGACGCCGCCGCGGATGGCGACGGCGACGTCGTGCGCGGGCCGGCGGGCCTCCTCCAGCAGCGCGTCCGCCACGCCGGCGGCGTCCGCCTCCGCCGCGCCGAGGTCCACGGCGCGGCAGAGCAGCCCCGGGTACTCCTGGCGCGCGACGAGGCACACCGGGGCGACCGCGGCCTGCTCGGGCACGGGGACGTCGCCGGGCGCCGCCGCGCACCCGCCGCGGGTGACGGCCAGCATCTGTGGTCCGTCCAGGGCCGACTCGCCGAGCGCGCGTGCCAGCGCGGCGACGCTCGCGAAGCCCAGGACCGCGCTCCGCGCCGGGTCGCGCGCGTCGAGCGCCCACAGGTGCATGGCCAGCACGGGCCGGTCCCCCGCCTGTCCCCCGGCCCAGCGCACCAGGTCGGCGTAGTGGTCCGGGCGGTCCGGGTCGATGGCGCAGCCGTCGCCGGCGAGCCGGAGCCCCGCCCCTGGGCGCACCACGGTGCAGGGGACGCCGAGCTCCGCGAGGCGGCCGCGCAGGCCCCGTCCGGTCGGGGCGTCGCCGGCCAGGAGCAGAACGTGCGGCGTGGAGGGCCACGGCGCGGGCGCGGGCCCCGGCACGGGCTCCCATACCGGCGCGGTGAGGAACACCTCGCCGGACCCGCCGGAGTTCGGGGCGACATCGGCCCCGGTGGGCGTCGCGTCCGCTCCGGAGACCGCGGTGCCCCCCGCCCCGGAGACCGCGGCGCCTCCCGCCTCGGAGGCCGCGATGACTCCCGCCTCGGTGACTCCGGCCCCGACGGGCGGTACCACGGGAGGCGGGACCACGGAGGGCGGGTCGATCCAGTAGCGCGCGCGGTCGAACGGGTGGCCGGGCACATCGACCTTCCGCAGCGGGCGGTCCTGCTGGAACCGTGTCCAGTCCACCGGCACGCCCGCGAGCCAGAGCCGTCCGATCAGGGCGTACGCGGCGTGCCGCGCGGTGGCGGCGTCGCGGTCGAGGAACAGCGTCAGGCCGGCGGGACGCGATGGGCCTCGCGTCGAAGGACGCCCTACTGTGCTCGACAGCAGGCCGTCGGCGCCGAGTTCGAGCAGCACCGCGTCCTCGTCGCGCGACAGCGCGTCCGCCGCCGCGAAGTCGGCGGCGGTCAGCAGCCGCGCCCACGTCCCGGGGTCCTGGGCGGCGGCCGCGTCGAGCGGCTCGCCGGTGAGGTTGGACCACACCGCGATCGAGGGCGCGCTGAAGGTGACGTGCCGCCGCAGCCAGGCGGCCAGTTCCGCCGGGCCGGTCGGGCCGGCGGCCGTCATCGCGACCGCCAGCGCCTCCCGCAGCGGCAGCGCGCCGGCCAGGCAGGCGGCGACGGCCGCGCCCGTCCGGTGGCCGAGCACGGCGGCGGCGCCGACCCCGTGAGCCCGCAGCCACCGCCCCAGCCCGTACGCGGCGGCGAACGCGGCGACCTGCGGCGGGCTCGCGGCCAGGCTCGGGATCGGGGCGCCGGTCACCTCGGCCGCCCGCGCCAGGCACTCCTCGACCGCGTCGCGGAACCGCGGTTCGGCGGCGTGCAACTCCTCGGCCCAGCCGAGGCCGGTGCACCGGTCCGGGACCAGCAGCCGTACCGCCCGGTCGGTGCGCGGCTCCGGGCGTGCGGCCACGCCCGATCCCGCCCCCAGGGCCACCGCGGCCTCGGCCGCGTCGGCGGCCACGAGGAACCTGCGGTGCTCGAACGCGGTGCGACCGCGTCGCAGCGTGTACGCGACGTCCGCGAGGAGACCGCCGGAGGTGTCGCCGGCCAGCCGCCGGGCCAGCCCCGCCGTGAGGCGGTCGGCGGCCGACGCGGTGCGGCCCGACCAGACCAGCAGCTCGACGCCCGTGCCGCCGGTGGTCTCCCGGGCCGCGTACGGCGCCTCCTCCAGCACCACGTGCGCGTTGGTGCCGCCGATGCCGAACGCGCTCACCCCGGCCCGCCGCGGGCGCTCGCCCCGGGCCCAGTCGCGGCGCTCGGTGACCACGTCCAGGGTGGCGCCGCCCAGGCGCAGCTGGCGGTTGGGCGTGCGGAAGTTGAGGGTGGCGGGCAGTTGCCCGTGGTGCAGGCTGAGCGCGGCCTTGATCAGCCCGGTGGCCCCGGCTGCGCGGTCGAGGTGGCCGAGGTTCGTCTTCACCGAGCCGATGAGGCAGGTCTGCCCGTCGAACACCTTCTGCAGGGCGGCGAGTTCGGCCGCGTCGCCGAGCGCCGTGCCGGTGCCGTGCGCCTCGAGGTAGTCGATGTCGCCGGGGGCGAGGCCGGAGCTGGCCAGCGCCTCGGCGACCACGGCGGCCTGACCGCCGACGCCCGGAGCGGTGAAGCCGACCTTGCGCCCGGCGTCGTTGTTGACCGCCCAGCCACGGATCACCGCGTACACCCGGTCACCGTCGCGCAGCGCGTCCCCCAGCCGGCGCAGTGCCACCACCGCGACGCCGCTGCCCACCGGGGTGCCAAGCGCCGACTCGTCGAACGCGGCGCAGCCGCCGTCCGGCGAGGTCATCCCGCCTTCCTGGTAGAGGTAGCCGACCCGGTGCGGCACCTGCACCGAGACGCCGCCCGCCAGGGCGAGGTCGCACTCGCCGCCCGCCAGGCTGGTGGCGGCGGTGGCGACGGCGACCAGCGAGGTCGAGCAGTAGCTCTGGACGCCCAGGGAGGGCCCGGCCAGGCCGAGGATGTGCGACACCCGGGTGGTGAGCGAGTCCTTCTCGTTGCCCAGGCCGATCGCGAGCTCGCCGGTGGAGGCGACCAGGGGCTTGTTGGGCAGCAGGTTGTTGGTGAGGTAGGTGCTCCACGCGGCGCCGCCGAAGATGCCGATCAGGCCGCCGAAGCCGGACGGATCGCAACCGGCGTCCTCCAACGCCCTCCAGGAACACTCGAGGAACAGCCGCTGCTGCGGGTCGAGCAGCTGCGCCTCCTTCCCCGACAGCCCGAAGAACGCCGGGTCGAACAGGTCGACGTCGTCCAGCACCGCGCCGGCCTTCACGTACGCCGGGTCGGCCAGCAGGTGCTCGGGCACCCCGGCGCGGCGCAGTTCGTCGTCGGTGAACCGCGTGATGCCCGTCCTGCCGTCGAGGAGCAGGGCCCACAGTTCGCGGGTGCCGGCCGCGCCGGGGAACCGGCCCGCCATGCCGACGATCGCGATGTCGGTGTCCGACAACTCCGTGGTCGTCTGGTCA
Source organism: Sphaerisporangium rhizosphaerae (assembly GCF_042665155.1). Lineage (NCBI taxonomy): Bacteria > Bacillati > Actinomycetota > Actinomycetes > Streptosporangiales > Streptosporangiaceae > Sphaerisporangium > Sphaerisporangium rhizosphaerae. The sequence goes on from NZ_JBHTCG010000027.1 coordinate 99,326, forward strand.
GTCACGCCGACCCTCCTCGCCTTCGCTCGCCGCCGTTGCCCGTGCGCGCCTGCCGGCGGCGCCGCCCGCGTTCACTCGCCGCGAGGGGCCGCGCGCCGGCCGGCTCTCCGCCGATCCGGGTGGCGAGCTCCGCGACCGTGGGATGCTCGAACAGCGCGGCCGGTGGCACGCTCACCCGCAGTTGCTCCTCCAGCGCGCGCACGATGCTCATGCCGACCAGGGAGTTGCCCCCGAGGTCGAAGAACGGGTCGTGCACGCCGATCTCGCCGATGCCGAGGAACGCGCTCCACACCCGCGCCACCTGCCGCTCCAGCGGGGTGCGCGGCGCGACGTAGGCCTGGCGGAGCACGGGCCGCGAATAGCGGCCGGCCCCGGCGGTCCTCCCACCCCCGTCCGCCTCGCCGCCGGAGGGCGTCTCGGCCGGGGTGCGCAGCTCTGCCCAGCGCCGGGCGAGCAGGTCCAGCGGCTCGCCGACGACCATGACGGTGGACCGTCCCTCGGCGGCGAGGCCCGCCGCGCGGGCGCTGCCCTCGGCCACGCCGATGCCATGGCGATCGCGGTAGTCGCGTACGGCCCGCGCCAGCGCCGGCGAGTGGGCCAGCGCCGCCGACTGCCAGGCGTCGTGCCGCCACGGTCCCCACGACACCGAGCAGACACGGGTACCGGTGGGCTGGTCGGCCGCGGCGGCGAACGCGTCCAGCACGGCGTTGGCCGCGCCGTAGTCGCTCTCGCCCGGGCCGCCGACCTCGGCGGCGACCGAGGAGTAGCACAGCAGCAGTTCCAGCCGCTCTCCCGGCGGGGCGCCCGGACCGGCCAGCTCCAGCAAGGGGCCGAGGGCGGCGACCTTGGGCGCGAGCACGGCCCGCGCCTGCGCCGGGGTCTTGTGCTGGATGAGACCGCCGCCGGGGACACCGGCGGCGTGCACTATCCCGTGCAGCGCGCCGAAGTGCCGCCGCGCCTCGCCCACCGCCCGGCGCAGTTGCGCCGGGTCACCGGCGTCCGCGGCGAGCAGCAGCACCTCGGCCCCGAGCGCGGTCACCTCCGCGACCCCGCGCGCGGTCCGCGCGAGCCGCTCGTCGCCCGCCTCGGGCAGGCCGGGTCGGTCGGCGAGCGCGGGGAGCGGGCCGCGGCCCAGCAACGCCAGCCGGCGTACGCCGGTGCGGGCGAGTTCCCGCGCCAGGGCCAGGCCGAGGCCGCGGGTGCCGCCGGTGATGAGGTAGACCCCGTCCGGCCGCCACGCGGGGGCGCCGCGGCCGATGGGCGGGCGGTGGCCGGTGGTATCCGGCCGCCAGGACCGGGTCCACCGGTGTCCCCGCCGCCAGGCGACCAGCGCGCCGGGGCCGGTGGGCTGGTCGTCCAGGCGCAGCCGCCCCAGCTCCTCGCGGACCTGACGGGCGCGCTCGGCCGCGCCGTCGCGGGCGTCGAGATCCAGTCCCGACCAGCGCGCCCCCGGGTACTCGTGAGGGAGCGAGCGGCCGAACCCGTGCACCGCGGCCCGCTCGGGCGCGGACGCCTCCCCGCCGACCACCTCGGCGCAGCCCGCCGACACGGTCAGCAGGCGCAGGCCGGCCCCGGGCACCTGGCCGCCCAGCGCCTGGGTGAGCAGCAACAGGCTGTCGAAACCGTGACGCAGCGCGCCGTCGAGCGTGGCGTCCGGGTCCCGCGCCGCGTCGCCGAGCAGCGCGCCGGTGTTCAGGCTCCACAGGTGGACCACGGTCACCGGGCCGGGGCCGTCACCGAGTTCCGCGACGAGCCGGCGGTAGTGGCCGGCGTCGGCGGGGTCGATCACGCACCGGTCGCCCTGCCGCTGGTAACCGTCGCCGGGACGCGCCTCCAGCACTGTGCCGCCCTCGGCACGCAGCCGCGCGGCCAGGTGGGCGCCGACCCCGTCCGGATCGGCCAGGACCAGGTGCCGTTCCCCGGGCGCCGGCGCGGTGTCCGGGGCCGGAGCCGGGCGGACGCTGTCGCGCGTCCACTGCGGGACGTAGGTGAGCAGGCCCTGCGGCGCGGCGTGCATGGGCGCGGAGGCGGCCTCCGGGTCCGGTTCGGGCCAGTAGCGCGAGCGCTGGAACGGGTAGGTCGGCAGGCTCACGATCCGGCCGGCGCCGCCGTGGCCGGGCTCGCCCGCGCCGCGTTCCCACAGGTCACCGAGGGCGCGCAGCACGGTCCCCCGCTCGCCGGCGTCGGGGCCGGGCCGGGTGCGGCGCTCCTCGGGCGAGCGCATGGTGGCGACGACGACGCCGTCCGGCCCGGCGAGGCCGTTCTGGCGCAGCAGCGTGCCGAGGGTGGTTCCGGGGCCGACCTCGACCAGGACGTCGGCGTGCCGCCGCAGCTCGGCCGCGCCCTGCGCGTAGCGCACGGGCCGGCACAGGTGGTCGGCCCAGTAGCGCGGGCTGGTCGCCTCCTCGCCGGTCAGCCAGGTGCCGGTGGTGTTGGAGACGATGGGCACGGAGGGCGCCGAACGGGCGACGCCCGCGATCAGCGCCGCGAGGTCGTCCCGCACCGGGTCCAGGAGCGGGGCGTGGAAGGCGTGGTCGCTGCGCATGCGCACGGAGGCGACACCGCGGCCGGCCAGCCGCCGGGCGGCGTCGGTGACCGCGTCGGCGGTGCCGGACAGCACGGTCATGGCAGGCCCGTTCAGGGCGGCGACGGCGATCGATCCGGCGGCGAGGACGTCGCCGAGATCGTCGGCGAGGTCGTCCGGCGCCGCGGCGACGGCCAGCATGGCGCCACGCGGGACCGTCTCGATGAGTTCGGCCCGCCGCACCACCACGGCCAGCGCGTCCTCCAGGGTGAACACCCCGGCCAGGCAGGCGGCGGCGTACTCGCCGAGGCTGTAGCCGAGCAGCGCGGCCGGCCGGATGCCGCGGCTGCCGAGCAGGGCGGCCAGGGCCATCTCGACGGTGAACACGTACGGGTGCGAGAGGCCGGCGCGGGCGAGCGGGTCGCCGCCCGCGGTCCCCCGCCGCGCGGCCGCCAGAGAGGCGAAGGCGTCACCGTCCGGCGGAGCCCCCGCGAGAGCGGCGAAGGCGTCCGGCCGGTCCGCCGCGGGGCCGGTGAACAGCAGCGGGGCGAGGTCCATCCCGTGGTCGCGGGCGAGCACGTCCAGGCAGCGGTCCACGACGTCGGCGAAGGCGGGCTCGGTCGCGTAGAGCTCCCGGCCCATGCCCTGGTGGTGGTCGCCGACGCCGGGCAGCAGGTACGCCACGCGGGGGCGGTGGCCCCCGTGGCGCAGCACGTGCGCCGGGACGAAGGGCGTGGCCGACAGCTGCGCCACCGCGTCGGCGACGCCGGCCGCCACCAGCGCGCGGCGCGCCGGCAGGCGGGCGCGTCCCTCGTCGAGCGTGCGGGCCACGTCGGCCAGGTCCGGTGCGGGCCCCTCGGCCAGGTGCCGGGCCAGCCCCGCCGCCTGCTCCCGCAGCGCCTCAGGGCTCGCCGCCGACAGCAACAGCAGGCTCGCGCCCAAGACCGGGACCGCGTCCGAGGCCGGGACCGCGTCCGAGGCCGGGACCGCGTCCGAGGCCGGGACCGCGTCCGAGGCCGGGACCGCGTCCGAGGCCGGGACCGCGTCCGAGGCCGGAATCGTGATCGGGGCCGGGTCCGCCACGTCCTGTGGCACCGCCCGGTGCCCGGCAGGCACGGCCGACGTGACAGACCCGGAGAACCCGGCGAACCCGGCCGACCCGGCGGACGCAGCCGACCCAGCCGACCCAGCCGACCCAGCCGACCCAGCCGACCCAGCGGACGCGGCGGACGCGGCGGACGCGGCGGACGCGGCGGACGCGGCGGACGCGGCGGACGCGGTGAGTGCGACCGGCGCGGTGGCCGCGGGTGGGGGTGCCTGCAGCAGGCAGTGGGCGTTGGTGCCGGACCAGCCGAAGGAGCTGACCCCGGCGACCGCCGCGGCGGGCGCCGGCAGCTCCAGGCGCCCCGGCACGGGCCGGACCGGACCGTCCGGCTCGACGGCGCCGTTGGGGGTCTCCAGGTGCAGGTTCGGCGGCAGCTCGCCGTGCTCCAGAGCGAGCACCGTCTTGATCAGACCGGCCATGCCCGCGGCCGCGAGCAGGTGACCGACCTGGGTCTTGACGGCGCCGACCCACAGCGGCGCGGTGCGGGCCGCGCCGAAGACCTCCCGCAGGGCGGACAGCTCGATCTCGTCGCCGAGCGCGGTGCCGGAGCCGTGGGCCTCCACGAACGCCACGTCCCACGGGGCGACGCCGGCGTCGGCCAGGGCGTCACGGATGACGGCGGTCTGCGAGGCCATGTTGGGCGCGGTCAGCCCGTTGCTGCGGCCGTCCTGGTTGACGGCGGAGCCGAGCAGAACGGCGCGGATACGGTGCCCGTGGCGTACCGCGTCGGACATCCGCTCCAGGATCACCGCCCCGCCGCCCTCGCCCATGGCGAAGCCGTCGGCGGCGGCGTCGAAGGTCTTGCAGCGGCCGTCCCGGGCCAGCATCGACATCGCGCATCCCTGCACGAAGACCTCCGGGTGCAGGATGAGCGAGGCCGCCGTGACGATCACCAGGTCGGTCTCGCCGCGGCGCAGGCTCTGCCCGCCGAGGTGCAGCGCGGCCAGCGCCGAGGAGCAGGCCGTGTCGATCGTGAAGGCGGGGCCGCGCAGGTCCAGGCGGTGCGCGATGCGCCCGGCGGCGACGCTGGGCGCCGCGCCGAGCCCGAAGGTCGGGTCGGTGAGCAGGCCGTCGCCGTGCAGGTCCCGCTGCAGGCGGGTGTACTGGCCGGAGTCCATGAGGCCCGCGAAGACACCGGTACGGTCGCCGGCGATGCCGTCCGGCCGCAGGCCCGCGTTCTCCAGCGCCTCCCACACCAGTTCCAGCAGCAGCCGGTGCTGCGGGTCCGTGCGCAGCGCCTCCTGCGGTGAGAGGCCGAACAGCGCGGCGTCGAATCCGGCGACGTCGCTCAGGAACGCCGCCTCGCGGGTGTAGGAGTAGCGGCTGGAGGTGGGCCGTTCGTGGTCGAAGGCCGGCGGCTCCTGCCAGCGCGACGCCGGGATCTCGGTGACCGCGTGGACGCCCTTGACCAGGTTGTCCCAGTACGCCTCCGGGGTGTCGGCGCCGCCGGGGAACCGGCAGGCCACACCGACGATCACGACCGGGTCGCGCGGCCCGCCGTCACGCGGGACACCGCCGTGGGGCACGCCGCCGTGCGCGGCGTGCGGACCGTCGCGGGCCGGGGCGGGGCCGGCGTCCGCGAGGCCCGTGGCCAGCGCCGCGGGGGTGGGCCAGCGGTAGGCCACCGCCGGGTCGACCGGGGCGCCGAGCCGGTCCTCGAGTTCGGCGAGCAGGCCGACGAGTTCGACCGAGGCGAGCCCATGGGCGGCGAAGGTGTCCGTGGGGTCGATGTCGTCGGCGGCGCGGCCGGTGAGGTCGGCCAGCCGGCCGACGATCCACCGTTCGACTTCTCCGGGATCAGACACCTGCTGTCCTTTCGTCGAGCATTTCGCCGTGCCGCGTCCTATACCGGGCGACGCCTTCCAGAACGCTGAGACCGAGGCTAGACAGTCGCGCTTTCACCTCATTTACATGGCGTTTTCAGGGCCCTTTCACGCCGCTGTCAGCACGCTGTCCGATCTATTACACGGGCCCGCGAGGCAGGATGAGCGACGACGAACGGGGATGCCGCGCACCACAGGGGGAAACGCGGGAAAATGCGCCGCACGCCGTCCGCGACGTTTGTGACGGCATATCCCGCGACCACCGGGACATCGGCCCGCCCACCCGCGCGCGAACACGGCGGGAGCCTGAGGTGAACGCGCGGCCCCCGCCGGCGTCAGGCGTCCAGGGAGCCGGAGCCCGGCGAGTCCGGCTTTCGGCCACGGCCGATCATGGATGCCCGGGTTACAGCGAGGGAAAACGGATCACCGGATCGCCGGATCGCCGGATCGGCAAAAGGCACGGCGAGCATTCACCTCGGGCGCGCTCCGGGTGCCTGATCGCGATTCGCGATCACCGAAGGGCGTGAATGGGGCGTGGGATCAGCCCGGCCCCGGGCCGGTGCGCTCCCGGTGGCTCTGCCGCCTCATCCGGTCAACCGGCTTCGCCCACCACGATCGCCGCGACCCGGGGGACAGGGAACTCGAGCTGGTCGTCCTGCCGCAGAACGGCGAGCTGGATCCGCTTGAGTGAACCCGACGGCTCGATGCCGAGCTCCGCCACCAGGCGCCGGCGGATCGCCTCGTAGACGGTGAGAGACTCGGCGGTCCTGCCGCCCCGATAGAGCGCGATCATCAGCTGTGCGTGCAACGTCTCCCAGGTGGGGAACCGCGAGGTCAGTTCGTACAGCTCGCCGATGATGTGCTGGTGGCGTCCGAGGTCCAGCTCGAGCTGGATCAGCCTCTCGTAGGCGGCGTTCCGCTCCTCCTCGAACGCCCGTGCCGCGCATTCGAGGACCACCGAGTCGCGCAGATCGCGAAACGGGTCGCCTCGCCACAGCGACAGCGCCTGCCGGAGCTGTCTGGTCGCGAACTCCGTCCGGCGTTCCCTGTCGCTCTGCCGCGCCTCGGCGACCAGGCCACGGAAGTCGCGGACATCCAGCTGATGACACTCCAGGTCGATCGCGTATCCATCCGGCGCCGTGACCACCGTGCCGGGATCGACTCCGGCGTTCGCCAGGTACTTCCGTAACCTGGAGATGTTCACCTGAAGTGCCGTCAACGACGTGCGAGGCCGCTCGCTGGGCCACAGCGCGCTCAGGAGCTGATGGGCCGAGACGACACGCCCCGCATCGACGCACAGGCGGGCGAGCAGCATCCGCTGCCTCAAGGAACTCGGGGTGATCCTGCCACCGGCGGCGTCCAGCACCTCCAGTGGGCCGAGCAACGAGATCTTCATGTGCGTGGAGCCCTCGCGCGTGAACCGCCGTTGTCCGGACGGCCCCGCCTGCGGCGCCACAGCGGCCGGGTGGCCGACCGCGTGATGAGGGATCACGTGTGCTCCTTCGCCTTCGAGCGGCGGTCGATGTCATGGTCGAGCGGCTCAGAGGGCAAGCCGGTACCTGGGGCTCGTGCGCATCGGACTTCACGCGGGCGGTGTCGATGAGCCCGGACATCGGCGCGGTCATCGAACATCGCCCATCTGGGGAACGTCGCAGCGTCACGAAAGGCTTGAAAGGCGCATCCATCGAATGGGAGGAAGCCGGTTCAGATGCGCTTCGTATTCCGAGCACAGCCACACCTGCTCGCCGGCCGATGCGATGGATTTGCGCCACATTCGAGCGTGCCGCTCTGTTGCATGACATTCAGGAGTAAGTCACATGACATTCAGCGGTAAGACCACATGTCACGTTTGTGCAATCATCGCCACTCGTGATATTCCCACCCCACCCCCGCCTCGTCAAGATAAATTTTCGGTCGGCCCGGATCCGTCCGTCACCCGGCGGCCGGCCGGCGGGAACGACGCCTCATGATCCGGAACGTCCCGGAGAGCCCGGCGGCAATGGAATCGTCAAGCCTTCCATGCCGCCTGCCGGCATCCGCGCTCGCGCCCCCACACGTAAGCGGGTTACCGACCGGTGAATCGCTCACGGATCAGGGGGTTACCGGGCGGTAAACTCTTGACCGAATCCCACAGACCCGCCCGCCCCAATGTGCGATATCGCTAACAATTCCCCCGGAAAATTAGCAAGGCTGCATCACCACGTCCTCCCGTCGGAACCCACGGCGTCGTGGCTCCGGTCAGCACCTCCCGAGCGCCCCGGCGGCGGTGTGGCCCCCGCCGGCGGGTCGCCACAGCCGAAGCTCCCCGCGATGTGCGTGCCTTTCGAGACCCGTCATGGGCGTGGGCGTGTCGCGGCCGCGTCCAGTGCCGGCGCGAGCGGCATCAGCGCGATGCGCATCAGGTTCGGCAGCGATCCCGACGGCGCCACCAAGCCGCTCGTCGACGCGGGCACGGCCGTCGATCGCAGCCACCGCTGGAGCGCGACCTTGGCGGCCGCGCCGACTCCGGCGGAGAGCACCTGGGCGGTCAGCGGGTCCATGCCTCGGCAGCGTTGGGCGATGGCTTCGGCGAGCGGCCCCTCCATCGTGGTGACGGTGTCGGCGTAGCAGGCGCGCAGGGCGGAACTGGCAGTGATCATCAGCAGCGCGTCCCGCGCATCGTCGCCGGGGTCGGTGTACTCCCCGACGACGGCGTCGATGACGGCGTCGGCGAGGCCGACGTCGGCGGGACGGGCGGCCACGGCCGCCGCCACCCGTGACGCGCGCTCCGCGGTGACCGCGGCGACGATCGCCTGCTCACGGCTTGCGAAGTAGTTGTTGTAGGTCCTGGGCGACACGCCCGCGGCCTCGGCGATGTCGTCGACGCGGACGTTCTCGGGCCCGCGTTCCAGCGCGAGGCGCAGCGCCGCCGCGCGGAGCGCCTGTCTGGTGGCCTCCTTCTTCCGTTCACGCAGGCCCGGCCGATTCGTCGTCACGTCCCTCATCCTAACCCACCTTGCGTGCACGCAAAGATGCGTGCACGCAAGAATCTGGTAGCGTCGCCTCTCGTCCGCTCCACAGACATCCGAGAAAGGACCGACATCCATGCGCGCAAAGGGCATGACCTACGACACCGGGTTCATCCGCGATGGCGTCAACTCGGTGGAAGGCTTCGACCCGGAGCTGGTCAGGCGAGAGCTGACCATCATCCGCGACGACCTGCACTGCAATGCCGTCCAGATCGTCGGCGGCGACCCGGGGCGCCTGGAGCTCGCCGCCCGCTGTGCCGCCGGCCTCGGCCTCGAGGTCTGGTTCTCGCCGTACCCGCTGGACCTGACGACCGACGAGATCCTCGCGTTGTTCCTCGACTGCGCCGACCGGGCCGAGCGGCTGCGCGCAGCGGGAGCCGAGGTCGTGTTCGTCACCGGCGTCGAGCTGAGCCTCATGAACCGGGGATTCGCCGACGGTGACCGCCTCGAGGAACGACTCGCTCGCCTGCTGGGCGACCCGGACGGCCGGGCGGAACGCCTCGCCGAGGTCAGGACCCGTATCGGCGACTTTCTCACCACCGCCGTGGCAGCGGTCCGCGAGCGCTTCCACGGAAAGGTCACCTACGCCGCCATCCCGTTCGAGGGCGTCGACTGGGACCTGTTCGACTTCGTGACCTACGAGCTCATCCGATCCGCGGAGGTCGCCGACCGGTTCCGAGGGGGCGTGCGCGACCTCGTCGCACAACCCAAACCCGTCGCCGTCACCGGTTTCGGCACCGCGACCTGGCGCGGTGCGGGCGATGTCGCGCCACGCAGCATGGAGATCCTGCAGATCGACGAAGCCACCGGCGCGATGCGGCTGGACGGGCGGTACGAGCGCGACGAGGCCGGCCAGGCGGCCTACCTCGGCGAACTGCTCGAGATCTTCGACGGCGAGGGCGTCGACAGCGCCTTCGTCCACCTCTTCGCGCTCCGCAACCTGCCCCACCGCCCCGACGGCGACCCCCGCGACGACCTCGACCTCGCCAGCCTCGGGATCGTCAAGGTCCTCGACGGCCGCAACGGCGACACCTACCCCGACATGCCCTGGGAGCCCAAAGCCGCCTTCGCCGCGATCGCCGAACGCTACTCCGGCTGACCCGGGGCGGCGAAGCACCGGCCCCTCTTGTGCCCACCGGGCCGGCGGGCGCCGGGGTCAGGTGCGGCGGATGAGGGACAGGAACATGGCGTCGGTGCCGTGGCGGTGGGGCCAGAACTGGGCGTAGGGGCCCTCGCCCAGGTGGTCGACCTCGCGAAGGTAGGACGGGGCGTCCAGCAGCTCGGCGTCGCCCCGCCTCTTGACCACGTCGCCGACCACGACGCGGGTCTCGGCAAGGTGCGGCGAGCACGTCACGTACGCCACGACCCCGCCGGGGCGGACGGCGTCCAGGGCCGAGCCGAGCAGGCGCCGCTGGATCGCGCCGAGCTCCTGGACGCTGTCGGAGGAGCGCCGCCAGCGGGCCTCGGGGCGCCGGCGCAGCGCGCCGAGGCCGGTGCACGGGGCGTCGACCAGCACCCGGTCGAAGGCGCCGTCCCGCCAGGCGGGCCGGGTGCCGTCGGCGGTGATGACCCCGGCCCTGCGCGTGGCCCGCCACACCAGCCGGGCGCGGTGGAAGCGCTGGTCGGCGGCGAGCAGGTGGCGGTCGTTCTGCACGGCGAGCGCGTCGAGCAGCCCGGCCTTGCCGCCCGGGCCGGCGCACATGTCCAGCCAGTAGCGGTCGGAGCCCTCGACGGGCACCCGGGTCAGGGCGAGCGCGACGAGCTGGCTGGCCTCGTCCTGGACGGCCGCACGGCCCTGCGCGACGGCCTCCAGGGACGCCGGGTCCCCCTCGGGGAGGTAGGCCGCGTACGGCGAGTAGCGGGCCGCGGCCGCGCCGTCCTCGACCAGCTCACCGACGGTGCTGCGGCCCGGCCAGGCGACGAGCGTCACCGCGGGGCGCTCGTTGTCGGCGGCCAGCAGGTCGGCGGTCTCCTCGAAGCCGCCGCCGACCGCGTCGCGCAGCGCCGAGACGATCCACCGCGGGTGGCTGTAGGCGACGGCGAGGTGGCCCACGGCGTCCTCGCCGGGGTCGGGGGCGACGATGGGCAGCCACTGGTCGAAGTCGCGGGTGGCGACCTTGCGGAGGATGGCGTTGGCGAACTTCGAGGCGCCGGTGCCCACGCGCAGCCGCACCAGGTCGACCGTCGCGCTGACGGCGGCGTGCGGGGGCACCCGCGTCTTGAGGAGCTGGTGGACCCCGAGACGGATGGCGTCCAGCAGCGGCGGGTCGATGTCCTCCGGCGGGCGGTCGCTGCACGCGGCGACGATCTCGTCGTAGGTGCCGAGGCCGCGCAGGGTGCCGTAGGCCAGCTCGGTCGCCAGGGCGGCGTCACGGCCGGACAGGCCTCGCTCGCGCAGCAGCGTGGGCATCAGCAGGTTGGCGTAGGCGTCGCGCTCGTCGACGGCCCGCAGCAGGTCGTAGGCGACGTTGCGGGCCTCGTCGCGCACCGGCTTCGGCCTCCTGCCGCCCGGGGCGGGTCTCCTGCCGCCCGCGCCGGGCCGTCCGCCGCCCGTGCGGCCGGCGCCGCTCGGGGAGCCCATCAGGCGAGCCGGTCGTCGGCGCCGGGGCGCACGCCGCGCGCCCACTCACCGGCGGCCATCAGGCGCTTGCCTTGCGGCTGGACCTCGCCGAGCCGCACGGGGTGGGTGGCGGTGCCGACCAGGACGGTGTCCTTGGCGACGGCGATCTGCCCCGGCGCGAGAGCGCCCTCGGCGGGCACGAGGGCCGAGGGGCCGGGGACGGGCGCGACCGGGCCGAGCTTGAGCCGCGCGCCCCGGAACTCGGTCCAGGCGCCGGGGTTCGGGGTGCACGCGCGCACCAGCCGGTCGACGCGCATCGCGGGCGCCGTCCAGTCGACCCGCGCGTCCGCCACCTCCAGCTTGGGCGCGTAGCTGACGCCCTCGGCGGGCTGCGGGCGGGCTTCCAGGGTGCCGTCCTCCACGCCGTCGAGCGTCGCCGCCAGCAGGCCCGCGCCCGACTCCGACAGGCGGGCCAGCAGTTCGCCGCTGGTGTCGTCGGGCCGGATCTCCTCGGTCACCACCCCGTACACCGGGCCGGCGTCGAGCGCCTTGACGATCTGGAACGTCGCCGCGCCGGTGATCGGGTCGCCGTGGAGCACGGCGTGCTGCACCGGGGCGGCGCCCCGCCAGGCCGGCAGCAGCGAGAAGTGCAGGTTGATCCAGCCGTGCCGGGGGATGTCCAGCGCCGACTGGGGCAGCAGCGCACCGTAGGCCACGACCGGGCAGCAGTCGGGGTCGATGGCCTTGAGCCGGGCCAGGAACTCGGGGTCGCCCGCCTTGGCCGGACGCAGCACCTCGATGCCGGCGGACTCGGCCAGCTCGGCGACGGGACTTGGGTGGATCTTGCGGCCCCGCCCGGACTGGGCGTCCGGGCGGGTCACCACGGCCACCACCTCGTGCCTGGGCGAGTCGAGCAGCGCCCGCAGCGGGGCCAGGGCGGTCTCGGGGGTTCCGGCGAAGACGAGGCGCACTTGCTAGAGAGCCTTCCCTTGAGTGGCGTGCGGCGAGAACTTGACGGCCGGGGCGGCCAGCCCGCTCCACTCGGCCTCGCGGATCGCCTTCATCGCCAGTTTGCGCTGCTTGGGATCCATGCGGTCGATGAACAGCACGCCGTCGAGGTGGTCGGTCTCGTGCTGCACGCAGCGGGCCATCAGGTCGGTGCCCTCGATGGTGACCGGCTCGCCGTGCATGTCGAAGCCCTTGGCGACGGCGCGGATGGCGCGCGGCGTCGGGAAGGTGAGGCCGGGGAAGGACAGGCAGCCCTCCTCACCATCCTCGTCCTTGTCCTCCGACAGGTCGAGGGTGGGGTTGACCAGGTGGCCGAGGGTGTCGTCCACGTAGTAGGTGAACACCCGCAGGCCGACCCCGATCTGCGGCGCGGCCAGGCCGGCGCCGGGGGCGTCCATCATCGTGTCGGTGAGGTCTTTGACGAGCTTGCGGAGCTCCTTGTCGAAGTCCTTGACCGGCTCCGCGGGGGTGCGCAGCACCGGGTCGCCGAACAGGCGGATCGACTGTATGGCCACGGAAGACTCCGTTCACGTCACGAATTGAAGGTCTCACTAGTTTATGTGGCTCACCGCGAACGCCGCGTCCGCGATCACGGGAGCGCCCCCACCCGCCGGTCGGAGCCCACGGCGCCGGGATTGATCGGGTTCCGCGGCGTCGTCGAAGGCTACACCGGCGGCGCCGTCCCGGCGGGAGCAGGCGCGGCCCGCGGCGCGTGATCGTTCGTGGCCGTGTCGATCACTGTGGCGCGGGCGGCGCGCGCGGGCTGCCTGGGCGTTTGCACGTACGTGGAAATGCTTATGGACAAATGCCGCACTGAACGAGAATCAGTCCAGCACTCACCAAATTGGTGGGGTTAGCCCGACCTAGGGTCAGTCGCTGGCGGAATACCGGCTCCCCCGGACGGGACGGGACCTTCCGGTCAGCCATTCCCCGTTCCGCGTGTCCTGGAGGATTCAGTGACTCCCCACCCACGCTTATGGCGCGCCGGAAAGCGTCGCGCCGGTCAAGGAATGCCCGCCCGGCCATCGCTCCGGATGGCGCTCGTCCTCGGCCTGATGACGAGCGTGGCCTTCGGCGGCGTGGCGTCCGGAGCGCGGGCCGAGCGCGGGCCGTCGCCCACCCCCTCAGCCGTGGCCCCGCGGTCCGCTCTCTCATCGGCGCAGCAGGCCGCCCGCACGCGGAAGACCCGTGTCGAGGTGGCCGATGCCCGCACCGAGTACTCGACCACGTGGGCGAACCCGGACGGCAGTCTGACGACGGAGGCGCACACCGCCCGATCAGGATGAGAGGGAACGGGTCGTGGACCGCCATCGACCCGTCCTTGGTCTCCGCCGGCGGTGAACTCAAGCCCAGGGCGGCGCAGGTGGATCTACGGCTGTCCCACGGAGGGACCGCGCCGTTCGCATCCATCGACAACGGCGGTCGCTCGTTCGCGGTGGGCTGGAACCACCCGCTCCCGGCGCCGGCGGTCCGGGGGAACACCGCCACCTACACGGGCGTGGTGCCGGACGGGGACCTGGTCGTCACGTCGCTGCCGCAGGGCTTCACGCATTCGCTGGTTCTGCGCCGGCCGCCGTCCGGTCCCCTGACGATCACTCTGCCGATCAGGACCAAGGGCCTCACGCTGCAGAAGGACGCCGATCACGGTCTTCGCCTCGTCGACGGCCTCGGCACGACCGTCATCTCCGCACCGGCTCCGCACATGTGGGACTCCTCCAAGGATCCCGCTTCCGGCGAGGCGACCCGTCAGGCGGAGGTCACGACGTCGATCCGCCGCGAGGCGGGCGGAGCCGTGCTGACACTGCGGCCGGACCCCGGCTACCTCAGCGATCCCGCGTTGCGGTACCCGGTGACCATCGACCCGACGAGCACGTTGACGGTCGGCACCGACACCTGGGTGGCGACCAACTTCCCCGACTCCCAGCGCGGCTCCACCGAGCTGAAGGCGGGCACCTTCGACGGCGGCACCACCGTCGCCCGTTCATATCTGCTGTTCAACGACATCGCCGGCCTTCGCGGCAAGCACATCCTGGACACCGACCTGAGGCTGTGGACCTACTGGTCGTCGACGTGCTCCACCGCGGGCCCGGGCGTGCAGGTCCGCCGGGTCACCGCCGGCTGGGACCCGGACACGATCAGGTACGGCTCCGAGCCGGCCACCACCACCAGCGGCGCGAAAACGGTCACGAGCGCCTACGGCCACGACAGCGGATGCCCTGCCGCGTTCACGCACTGGGACATCGACGCCATCGTGCAGGCATGGGCGGACGGGTCGGCCAACCACGGTGTCCAGGTCCGCGGCGCCGACCAGTCCGACTCCACCACCTGGCGCCGGTACCACTCCTCCAACCACACCTCCGGCAGCCAGGGGCCGACCGATCCGGCGCTGACGGTCACCTACGACAGCCGGCCCACCGTCCCGCAGGTCTCCATCACCCCCGGCGCGGACTCCTCCACGGAGGCGCTGACGACGTCGAGCCTGACCCCCACGGTCAGCGCCAGGGCCACCGACTCCGACGGCGGCAGCCTGACCTACACCTTCACCCTCACATGCACCCCTCTCGGGGCCGGTTGCGCACAGCCGGTGCGCACGCGGACCATCTCCGGTGTTCCCTCGGGGACACCGGCGCAGTGGACCGTCCCGCCCGGATACCTGACCAACGCGACGCGCTACGAGCTCTCCGTAGAGGCCGGTGACGGGACCGACACGACCGCCGCCGACCCCGTCCGGCTGACCACCGACGCCGCCGATCCGCCGACGGCGCAGAGCACCTCGCTGGACGAACCCGCCAATCCCATCCTGTCCGGCGTGGTGAGCCGCCCCTCCGGAGACGCGGTGACGGCGCAGTTCTTCCTCACCGACGACTCCGGGAACGCCGTCGGCCCCACCCCCCTGGGCAGCGGCAACGCCACGGACGGCGGGCGCGTCTCCCTGCGGCTCCCCGACGGCATGGCCGGTCAGGGGCAGAGGTACAGCTGGCAGATGCGCGCCTGCGCCGGCGACGCGTGCACGGACAGGACCGCCCCCATCTCCTTCACCGTTCCGGCGCCACCACCCACCCCCCAGGGACAGACCCTCGTCCTGGGCGCCGACACGCTGACCCTCTCGACGGCGAAGGCGGCGGCGGACGCCTGCCAGGGCTCCGCCTGCCCGCTGCAGCCCTCGTCGACCGTCAAGATCGGCGGTACGGGCGCCGACCGCGACCTCACGGTCGTCTCGGCGGACCTGAGCGCGATCCCGGCGGGGGCGAGCATCGTCTCGGCCACCCTCAAGCTCGGCTCCCCCGCCTGTGGCGGCGCCTGCTCGGGAGAGGTCTCCGCCTACTCCCTCGACACCGCCCTGCCGGCGTCACCGGTCTCCTCCGACGTCACCGCCGCGATCGGTGCGGACGGCAACGCCGACGCCCCGGTGGGATCGGCCGACCTGGACCTCGCGGCGTTGCTCAGCGACTGGCTGACCCAGCCGGCCGACGACCACGGTCTGGCGCTCCTCGGATCCGAGGACAGTGTCCCGGCGGCGTTCCCCGCTCCTCAGCTGGTGATCTCCTACCTGCCGCCCGCTCCGCCGACCGTCCCCCAGGGCGTCCGCGCCCGCGCGGGCGACTCGGGCACCCTCCTCACGTGGGACGAGCCCGCCGACACCGGCGGCAGCGGGACGGTGCGGTACGACATCGAGGTACTGAAGAGCGACGGTCAGCCGCTCAAGAGCGTCGGCACCGACGACCAGGCCGTCGTCGTGACCGGGCTGACCAACGGGTCGGCCTACAGCCTCCGGGTCCGGGCTCTGACGGCCTACGGCACCAGCGGCTGGGCAACGGCCTCCGTGACCCCCCAGGCCGTCGCCGGTGGGACCCAGAGCTACCTCGACGCGGTGAAGCAGTACCTCACCTCACAGAACAAGATGCGCGAGGGGGTCTTCATCTCGGCGTCGGCGGCCGCCGGCCAGAGCACCCAGGGGACGCGGTTCGCCGCCGCGCTGGACACCCAGGCGGGCCCTCTACGGCAGTGGGCCGAGGACGCGGCAGGCCACCAGGTCGCCCAGACGAGCTCCGCCGTGACCCTGTCGGACGTCCTGGTCTCCCAGACGGCCGCCGACTCCGTCACCGTCCGGGCCACGGTCAAGACCACCACGACCACGGCCGACGGTGTGGGGACGGCGTCCGCGGAGGACAAGACCAACGACGACGTCGCCGTACGGGACTTCGTGTTCGACAAGCAGTCGACATCGGTCGCGTCGATCACGCGGAACCTCGACGGGACGGCGGTGGACGCCTCTGGCTCCTCGGGTGACGGCGACCTCAACGGCGTGATCACCGGAGACTCGACGGCGGCCCCGGCCGACGCTCCCGCGCCGCTTCCCCTGGACCCGAAGGGGTGGCCGGACCTGTCCGTGGGGTCGGGCCAGGTCTCCACGCGGAGCGTCAGGCAATCGGGAATCGCCAAATGGGCGGTGGACAACGTCTACACGTGGCCCTACGCCATCAAGCACAACAATTGCACCAACTTCACTTCCTACGCCGTGAACAAGGGAGGTAAGGCACCGGAGAAAGGCTGGTACTCGCGTTCGAACGACAACAACTGGTTCGAGCATCTGCGCATAGGCGGGGGCGCGCGCAGCTACAGCTGGATGAACGTCGTCCATTTCTACGACCACTTCCAGACCAAGCGGCATCGCCTCGTCTGGCGGTACAGCTGGTGGGGCGTGCAGCCCGGAGACGTGATCTTCTTCGACCAGAAAAGCGTGTCCGGATGGCTCGACCATCTGGCGGTGGTCAGCTGGGTCTCGCAACGCGCCGGCGTCTTCTACGCGCAGCATGGCCCTCGGGACCGTTACCGCAGCCTCAGCGACGCGTGGCCAAGGCTGGCTCGTGTCTATGTGGCCAAGGTCGTGAAGTAGGCGCGGCCACCCCGGCCGCCGTGGCCAGGCCGTCCCCCGGCACGGCCGGGCGGCCCGGACGCCCCGTGCGCAGCCGGGGCAGGTGACACAGGGCCCCAGGTGGCCAAGTGGCCGCCCCGCGACGGCGAGGCGGCCCCGGGGCGGGTCAGCGGGAGCGGGCCTTCATGGCGGCCTTGCGGGCCGCTTTGGCGACGGTGGCGTCGGGATGGTGGGCGCCGAGCAGTTCGAGCACGGCGATGGAGTCGGGGTGGCCGCTGTGGCTGATCTCGTCGACCAGGCGCAGCAGTTCCTCCCCCGCCTCCAGAGCCTCGAACTCGCCCATGGCCTCCTGGGCGTCGGGGATGTGCAGCAGCGTGGCCAGGGTGTCGACGGCGAGCCAGGTGCCGTCGTCCTCGTTGAGCACCGGCGCGGCCAGGTCGCGCACCCCGAGCCAGACGGCGGCGTGGCGCCACATCGCCGGCTCGGCCAGCGCCTCGCGGACCGCGGGCTCGGCCTCCGGACCGATCTCCTCAAGGACCGTGCCGATCACCCCGCGCTGCCCCGGCGTGCCGGACGCCGCCACCTTGATCAGCTCGCGCGCGGCGTCCTCGGGGACGCGGCGCTCGACCCACAGGGTGGGGGCGCTGGAAGGCGCCTCGCCCGACAGCATCGCCTCGACCAGCTCGGCCGCGCTGAGCTCGGCGTAGGAGGCGACCTCGGCCAGCAGCGGCGCGTCGTGCCCCTCGCGCAGCAGGTCCTGCCGGACGGCCCACACCCCGAGGGGGGTGAGCCGGACGCGGTCGGCCGCGCGCTCGAACAGCCCGCAGTAGGCCAGCAGGTCCAGGGCGGCGTCCAGCTCGGCCGGCAACCGCTCGCGCAGCCGCCGCATCTCGGCCGCGCGGGCCTCGCAGCCGATCTCGTGGGCCTGCAGCATGCCCTCGACCAGGGCGGTGTAGGTGATGCCGTCGCTGGTGGCGTAGATGGTGGCCAGCATCTCGGTGAGGTGCTCGTCGGCCACGGCCGAGCCGGTCAGCCCCTCGTCGGTGCGGTCGAGGACGTCCATGACGACCCCGTCCCAGAACTCCATCAGGTCGGCGGGCAGCCCCGGCCCGGGGGACGCGCCGGCCTGGGCGATGCGCAGCAGGCCGGTGTTGACCGCGACGACCCACACCAGGCGCAACCGCTCGTCGTCCGCCCCGAGCCACGCGGCGGCCTCCCGCGCGTCGGCGGGCGTCAGGAACCCCTCGGCGGTGACCGGTCTCGCGCCCGTCCAGCCGGCCAGCCGCAGGGCGTCCCGCACCAGCGGCACCGTCAGCACCGCCTCGGCGAGTTCGTCCGCGGGCGCGAGCTCGACCGGTGGGAAGCTCAGCACCTCGCTCTCGCACTCACCGCAATCGCATTCGTCGTTCTCCCCCGCCATCTCGGCGAGCAGCGCCTCCCGCTCCTCGCCTGACACGCTCCCCAGCTCGTCGATGAGGCTGCGCAGCTCTCCAAGATCGAAGATCCCGCCGTTACCGCTGTTGGCCATTCAGGCAACTTACTCCACACCAGCCACACGCGATGACCGACTGCGGACCTTGGCCTGGCCCGCTCAGTGAATGCCGCGCGAACGCGCCTTGAACGCCGCCTTGCGGGCGGCCTTGGCGATCTCGCGGTCGGGCAGGTGGCGGCCGAGCAGGTCCAGGACCTCGGCGACGTCGGGGTGGTCCACCTGCCACATCTCCTCGATGACGTGGGCGGGCGGCGCCGCCGTGGCCAGGGTGCCCGCGAACCGCTCATGATCGTCCTCGGTGGCCGGCATGGCCACGGCGAGCATGTCGACGCTCACCCACAGCGCCTCCTCGGGCGTCAGCGCGGGCGCCTCGAGGCCGCGCGCGGACAGCCAGTGGACGGCGTGCGGGCGGAGCTCGGCGTCGGAGAGGAACGGCCGCACGGCGTCGGCCGCCTCCGGGCCGAGCCTGTCGATGATCGTGACGGCGACGCCGCGCCGCGCCGCGTCCTGCGCCTGGACGGCGCCGAGCAGCTCGGCCGCCGCCTCCGGAGAGGACCGGCGGGCCAGCCACGAGCCGATGTCGCGCTCGGCCTGCTCGGCGGGCACCCCGCCCAGCAGGCCGTCGACCAGGCCGGCCGCGTCGCCCTCGGCGGGATCGGGCGCGACGGGCGCCGGCATGCCCATGCGGACGAAGGTCTCGCGCATCCCCCACAGGCCGTGCGGGGTGAGCCGGACGGCGTCGCGCACGCGCTCGATGGTGCCGCAGTGGGCCAGGACCTCCAGCGCGGCGCCCAGCCCGTCCTCGTCGTCCTGGTCGTCCTCGCCGGGCCGGGCGCCCGTCCACGCCTCCTCCAGGTGCTCGCGCAGTTCCGCGAGGGCCATGGGCTCCTGCAGGCGGTACAGCATGTCGTGGACGGCGTACAGCTCCTGGTCCAGCTCGGCCGAGCCGGTGATGTCGGCCGTTCCGTCGGTGACGAACGCCACCGTGCCGGCCCACAGGTCCAGCACCTCGCGGTCGTCGCGCTCGGGGAGCGGCAGGAAGCCGGGGGCGACCGTCAGGGCCGCGCCGGAGACCTCCACCAGCCCGAGGGACACCGCCAGCCGCCACGCGGTCTCGGGAGCGGCGACGCCGAGCTCTCTGGTGACGCGCGCGGCGTCCCGGACGCGCAGAGCGCCCCGGACGGTCGGCGTGCGGCCGGCGTCGCGCATCCAAGCCACCACGAGGTGGGCGTCCCGCAGCAGCCCGGCCTCGCGGACCGCCCCGGCGACCTGCTGCGGCGGCGCCAGCCGCACGGCCGGCAGCGGGGAGCACCCGGGGCACTCGCACCCGTCGTCGGCGGTGACGCCGCGCAGCCGGTGGAGCGGCAGGCCGAGCAGGTCGTCGCCGGAGCCGGCGGGGCCGGGAGCGTCCAGGGCGGTCGGATCGGGCTCGTCGGCGCCCATCGCCCCGAAGATGCTCTTGGCCATGCCGAACTTGGAGGTGTCGGCGAGCGCGGCGGGCATCTCCGGCGCGATCTCGTCGATCTTGGCGCGCATGCGGGCCGCCATCTTGGTGCCGATCTCCCCGCTCTCCAGCAGGAAGTCGACCAGCGTGCGCGCCGCCGCCACCGTCTCGGCGGCGCTCTCGGGCGGTGCGATGACCTTGCGGGGGTAGATGTCCAGCAGCAGTTGCTCGAACGTGCCGGGCGTGAAGTCGGCGAGCTCGCTCACGTCCAGATAGTCGCTGGCGTAGTCGCACAGGAGGCGAACCTCGTCGGCGTCCACCACGACGTCCTTCGAGCGCCCCCACGCCCGGATCTCCTCGATGGCCCCGTTCACCCATTCGATCGACACAGGGAGAAACTAACGGCTTACTTTCAGCCCCGCGAATCGGCGGCCTACGGTCAGATGAGATCGATCGGATCCATACACACCCGGACCAGGTCGGGAGCCTTACGGGCGGACCTCACGCCCGCCGCCCCCTTGAGCGCCCGGGCCAGCGCCGGGCCCGCCGCGCGCGGCACCCGTACCATCAGCCGCTCCTGCGGCTCCTCGGGCCCCGATCGGGCCCCCTCGACCGGGACGGGGCCGAGCACCTGCGCCTCGCCGGGCAGCCGCAGATCGCCCGCCATCTCCCTGAGCCCGGCCGCCGTGCCGGTCAGCGTGGCCATGCGCACCGCCGGCGGGAACCCGAGGACCGCCCGTTCTGCCAGCTCGCGCTCGGCGTGCGTCACCGGGTCCCACCGGATCAGCGCCTGCGCGGCCGGGACGGAGGAGTCGGCGAGCACCACCAGCTCGGCGGCCGGGCGCAGCAGCGCCGCGGCGTTCATCCAGCGCCGCAGCGCCTCCTCGGCCGCGCGCAGGTCGGGACGGCCGAGCAGGGCCCAGCCGTCCAGCAGGACGCCCGCCGCGTACCCGCCCTCGGCGACCGGCTCTGCGCCGGGCGTGGCGACGACCAGCGCCGGGGCCGGGCCGACGCCCGACAGCACGCCGTCGCGCCCGGAGGTCTTCACCGGGACCGACGGGAAGGCGCGGCCGAGCTCCTCGGCCGTGCGCCGGGCGCCGACCACGACGGCGCGCATGCGGTTGCTCCCGCACGCCTGGCAGCGCCACATGCCGGCGATGCGCCCGCACCACCGGCAGTACGGCGCCGCGTGCCCTCCCCGCAACGCCAGCGGCCCCCCGCACATCGCCGCCGCCACATCGCGTCCTCGCGGCTCCCCCGACCGGTCCGTCCCGGTATCGGCCGCCATCCCGGCATGAGCGGGCGCCCCGGCGTTCCCCGGCACGTCCGCGTTCATCGGCACGCCCGCGTTCCCCGGCACGTCCGCGTTCATCGGTCTCCCGGTGTTCACCGGTCTCCCTGGGGTTCGAGGGAATGCCGGGTCGGACGTGCCCGGCATGCCGGGAATCGCGGAAACGCCGGAGTCCTCCGGCCTGCGGGGGCTTCCCGGCCTTTCCAGCCGATCCGGGGTGAGCGGAGGGGTCACGGTCGCCACGGGCTGGTGGCAGCGGGCCTGGGCGCGGCAGGACTGGCACGCGAGCGCGGGCAGGTAGCCGCGGCGGGGCACCTGGACCAGCACGGGCCCGCTCGCCAGGCCCTGCTTGAGCGCCGCCCACGCCGAACTCGGCAGGCGCGCCGCCCGGGCGGCCTCGTCCCTGGCCACCTCGGCGTCGTCGCCGGCCGGACGCACCCGGGGGGCGTGCCGGCGCAGCGTCTCGCGCGGCGCGGCGATCGGGCGGGCCCATCCGCCGGCGATCAACCGGGTCGCCTCCGCCGTCCGGGCGTAACCGGCGATCAGCATCGCGGCGCCCGTCTGGTGGGCGCGCAGCGCCAGGACCTCGCGCGCGTGGGGGTAGGGGGCCAGCCGCTCGGCGTGCAGGTCGTCCCCGTCGTCCCAGATCGCCACAAGGCCGAGGTCGCGGACCGGGGCGAACGCCGCCGCCCGCGTCCCCACGGCCACCCGCACCCCGCCGCGCAGCACGCGCAGCCACCGGCGGTACCGCTCGGCGGGACCGAGACCGGCGGTCAGCGCCACGTGGGCGCCCTGTCCGAGGACGCGGGTCAGCGCGGCGTCGAGCAGGGCCACGTCCTTGCCGTCGGGCACCACGACCAGGGAGCCCCGTCCCGCCCGGGAGGCGGCCAGCACGGCCAGGGCGACGCCCTCGGCCCACCGGGGCCCGTGCGCGGCGCCCGGAAGAACGCTCCACACCGCCCGCGGCGCCCGGCCCTCCGCCACCGCCGCGAGGAAGGAGGCCCCCAGCGGGTACTCCGCCCACTCCCCCGACTCCACCGCGATCGACCGCGCCCCCTGCGCCTTCTGCGCCTTCTGCGCTTCCTGCGCTTGCTGCGCCGGCCCGTCCACCGCGGGCCCTGCCGCGGCGCCCTGCCCCGCCCGCGCCTGCCGGATCGGCCCAGGAGCGTCCGCGGACCCGCCGGTGCTCCCCGCCGGCGCCCCCCCACTCGGGGACCCGGGCCGGATCGGCGCGGAAACGTCCGCGGGCTCACCGGTGCTCCCGGCCGGCGCCCCCACGCTCGGAGACACCGGCCGGGTCGGCGCGGAAGCGTCCGCGGGTCCACCGGTGCTCCCCGGCGGCGCCCCAGGCCCCTCACTCGGGGACGTCGGGGAGACGGGCCGCGCCGCCTCTCGCTTGGCCTCCTCGGCCTCTACTTTGGCGTGTCGCGGGGGGACGGCCAGCCGCAGGACGTCGGACATGGTGCCGGCGTACCGGTCCGCCACAGACCGGCACAGGGCCGCGATCTGCGGGGTGAGCACCGCCTCGGAGGAGACCACCCGTTCGAGGGCCGCGAGCTTGCCCTCGTGCTCGCTGGCCTCCGCCCGTTCGAGCAGGAACCCGTCGACGAGCTTGCCCGCGAAGCGCACCCTGACCCGGCAGCCCGGCACCGCCGCCTCGGCCATCGTCTCGGGCACCACGTAGTCGAAGGGCCGGTCGAGGTGGGGCAGCGGCACGTCCACGGCCACCCGCGCGATCGGAAGCTCGCCCGCGGGCGCCACCGTCCCCTTGGCCACGCCCGTGCCCGCGCCCTTGCCCGGCGTCGTCTCGCCCCAGAGTCCGTCGGGCTCGGCGTCCCGCGCCGCGCCCGGCCGTGCCGGGTCACCGGCGGCGCCGGGCGGCGGCGCTCCGATGGCTTCCCCGGCGGGGCTGGTCGCGGTCACGGTTAGGTCCTACCAGAAGGCGCCCACCAGGCCGAACCGGCCCGCGCGAGCGTGCACGCCCGCCGGCGGTCATGCGAAAGCCGCGGCCCGGCGATGCGGGCCGCGGCGGGCGCGGGTCAGAGGCCGGCGGCCTGGCGGAGCTGGTCGGCCCGGTCGGTGCGCTCCCAGGAGAAGTTCGGCTCCTCGCGGCCGAAGTGACCATAGGCCGCGGTCTGGGAGTAGATCGGCCGCAGCAGGTCCAGATCACGGATGATCGCCGCCGGACGCAGGTCGAAGACCTGGAGAATGGCGTCCTGGATCTTGGCCACCTCGATCTTCTCGGTGCCGAAGGTCTCCACGAACACCCCCACCGGCTGCGCCTTGCCGATCGCGTAGGCCACCTGCACCTCGGCCCGATCGGCCAGCCCGGCCGCCACCACGTTCTTGGC